>JBOHSY010000228.1:0-2401 GCA_050733355.1 Gemmatimonadales bacterium
CCGGCTCCGCGCACCAGGGCGGCCCGGCGGGAGACGTCGGCCGCGGCGGCGAGTCCCAGCTTGCGCGCGATGTGACTGTCGGGGCTCGCCGCGAGCAGCGCGAGGAACGTCTCCACCACCGCATCCGACCAGGAGAGCCCGTCGCGCCGGGCGGCACGGACCGCCGGCGCCCCGACCTCGAACGTGCCGGCGAAATCGGTGACGTATTCCCGGGCGACGCTGTCCCGATCCGCCGCCAGCGCCATCGCCTCCCGCAGCGTGACGGTGGGCACGGCGGCGACGTCCTGGTCGCCGGCCGACCCGAGCCCCGACGGCGAGGCGAGGCGGATGGCGGCGTAGACGTCGACGGCATCCGCCACCGAGGTTCCGCCGAGCACGGCGCGGAGCGCGGGACGGAGGGGCGCCGTCGAGGAGAGCGCCGCCCGGCAGAGCGGCGCGAGCAGAAGCACGAGCCCGAGATTCGTGTTCCGTCCGGTCACGCGCCGCGTGGCCGCGATCGCGTCGCGGATCGTCACGCCCAGCGGGCGCATGCCAGCCCCGCCCATCGCCGGGCCGATGGCGACCGCGCTCGCCAGGAAGTCCTCGTAGCGCGTATCGTGGAAATGAAGGCCGGGGGACACGTTGCCCGGCTTCGGCGCGCTCACCTCGAGCAGGCAGGCGAGCTGGGCCGCCGCCGAGACCTCGCCGGGGGTCATGCGATGAGGTCGAGGAGCCGGCGCACGACGGCGCCCGCCACGTCGACGCCGGTAGCCTCCTGAAGGCCTCGCCAGCCGGGGATCCCGTTCACCTCGAGCACGTAGACGCTCCCATCCCGGGACGGCAGGAGATCCACGCCGGCGTATTCGGCGTCGACGGCGTGCGCGGCGCGCACGGCGAGCTCCGCCCATATCGACGGCAGGTCGAACGGCGCCGCGCGGCCGCCGCGGGACACGTTGGTGCGCCAGCCGTCCGCGCGCCGCTCGATGGCGCCGATGACACGGTCGCCGACCACGAAGACCCGTACGTCGCGCCCGCCGTGATCCACGGTGCGCTGGAGATAGTACACGCCGCGGATCGCCTCGATCGCGCGGAAGACGCGCCAGGCCGTCTCGTCGTCGCTCACGCGCACCATTCCGAGGCCCATCGAGCCGAAGAGCGGCTTCACCACGACGTCGCCGAGCTCGCGGAAACAGGCGAAGGCCTCGTCCGCACTCTCACAGACGCGGGTGTCGGGTGTGGGTAACCCGGATTGCTCCAGCAGGGACGTGGTGTAGAACTTGTCGACCGTGCGCTCGATGGCGCCCGGCGAGTTGAGGACGCGCACGCCGCGGTCTTCGAGGCGGTGGAGCGCGTCGACCCGGTAGATGATCTGCTCGAGCGAGCCGGCGGGGATAATACGCGCGAGCACGGCCCGCGCGGCGCCGAGGTCGACCCCGCCCGATCGGAGGCCCGTCGAGCATCCCGCCCGCGCGACGAGCCCTTCGTACGATGCGACCAGACCCTGGTGCCCTGCGTCGGCGAGCGCGCGGACGAGCTCGTCGGTATGCCAGCCGGAGCGGGACGCCAGGATGGGGATGAGCATGCAAGTGCGAGTGCGAGTGCGAGTGCGAGTGCTAGTGCACTAACACTACTGTTGCGTTCCGATCAACGCGGTCAGCCCGCCGGTCGCGAAGTTGCCCAGATCGTCGCCCACCTTCTTGAATCCCGGCGTCGCGACCCCCTTCTTGAGCCCGTCCATCGAGTCGAAGCAGAGCTCCGCCTGGCGGTACTTCGCGGCCAGGCTGCCGTCGAGGTTGGTGTCGAACTTCGTGAGGTCGGCGCGCTGGAACCCGATCTCGCCCGCGTTGGCCCCGACCAGGGGCAGGTGCACGTCGGCGTAGTATTGCTCGAACTCGTCGTGCGCGTGGCCCTTCGGGTGCTCGTAGATCACCGTCACGAGCGCCGGGCACGCGGCGGTACCCTTCTCCCCCGTCTCGGAGGCGATCATCACGAGCGCGCCGCCCGTCGCGAAGTTCGGGATGTCGCCGCCGGCCTGCTTGAACGCCGGCGTCGCGATCCCTTGCTTCAGCGCGTCCATCGAATCGAAGTAGAGTTCCGCCTGCCGGTAGAAGGTCGGCTTCTTTCCGTCGAGCGTCGATTCGAACTTCGTCAGCTCGGCCTTGGTGAACCCGATCTCCGGCTGGCCCTCGCTGACGATCGCGAGATGCTTCGGGTAGTACGCCTCGAATGCCTTCGCGTCCTTCGGCGGGTCGTAGATGACGGTGAGAATCGCCTGCGGGGCTGCGGAGGCGGCTGCCGCGGCGGGCTCGGCGGCCGGGCTGTCGGCCGTGGCGGCGGGTTTGTCTCCTGCGGGGCTGCAGGCGGCGAGGAGCAGGACGGCGGCCAGGCGCATTACACGATCCGCGCCGACGACGACGAACTG
>JBOHSY010000229.1:0-5424 GCA_050733355.1 Gemmatimonadales bacterium
CGCGCATCCGCTGAGCTCCTCCGGCGGGCGAGCGAGGCCGATAGCGCGGGGCGCCTTGCCGAGGCGCTCGAGCGCTACGAGCGGGTGCTCGACGCCGATCCCCTTCACATCGAGGCGCGGGTCGCGGTGGCCCGCCTCCTCGAGCGGACCGATCGCCCGGACCTGGCGCTGGCCGTGCTGGATGACGGCCTCGCCCGTCAGCCGGACCAGACGGAGTTGCTGTTGGCGCGCGGGCGCGCGCACGGCCAGCAACGGCGCTATCCGGCGGCCGAGGCCGATCTCCGGCGCGTCCTGCGGCTCTATCCGTCGCACGGGCCCGCACATTTCGAGCTCGGCCTGATCCTGATGCGGCGAGGCCGGGCCGCCGACGGGGCGGACGCGTTCGCACGGGCCATCGCGTTCGGTCCGGAGAGCGCCAGCGTCTACACCCACCTGGCCGAGGCGCTCAACCTGAGCGGGCGGCTCACCGATGCCGCCGCCGCGCTGGAGCGCGCGGTCGCGCTCGACCCAGCCGAGCCGCGCGCCTACCACCTGCTCGGGCGGGTGCTCGACCGGCTGCAACGATCCGATGAAGCGACCGCGATGTACCGGCGGGCACGGGAGCTCGCCGGGCAGTGATCGAGGTGGTGGTCGACGACCTCGCGTTCGTCCGCGCCGATGCGGTGATCCGCGCCGCCGACGAGCTGCTCGAGCCGGTTACGCCGGCCATGGCGGCGCTGGATCGCCACGGCGGGGAGCGCTTCGCGGCGCTCCGCCGGGTGTCGGCGCCGCTCGCGGCGGGCGCGGCGGTGGTCACCGGCGGCGGCGATCTCGCCGCGCCGCTCGTGCTGCACGTGGTGATCCGGGACCGCACCGCCGGGACCGGACCCGACGTGGTGCGCCGGGCGCTGGTCTCGGCCTGGCAGCGCGCGGCGGACTGGGGCCTCGCGACGCTCGCGGCGCCGCTCGTCGGGGCTGGGGCCGGACAGCTGGCCGTCGAGGAGGCGGCCGAGCTGCTGGTCGAAACGTTTCCGCCGGCCGGGCCGGCGCCCGGCCGGCTCAGCATCGGGGTGGACCGCGAGGACGAGCGCGCGCTCGTGGCCGCGGTCGTGGAGCGGAGACGCGGGTGTTCACGTTGACCGGACTGACCAAGCGCTACGGCCGCTTCACCGCGGTCGACGGGATCGACCTCAGGATCGAGCGCGGCGAGCTGTTCGGCTTCCTGGGGCCGAACGGCGCCGGCAAGACGACCACCTTCCGCATGATCGCGGGGATCATCCTGCCCACGGCGGGGCGGATCGAGATCGCCGGCATCGACCTCGAGCGCGAGCCGCTGATCGCGAAGGCGCGGCTGGGCTACATCCCCGACCGTCCGTTCGTCTACGACAAGCTGACCGGCGTCGAGTTCCTGCGCTTCGCCGCGGCCCTCTACGGGCAGCAGGATGCGGCCGTGGAGCGGCGCATCGACGAGCTGCTCGAGCTGTTCGAGCTCACGCCCTGGAAGCACGAGCTCACCGAATCGTACAGCCACGGCATGCGCCAGAAGCTGATCATCTCCAGTGCGCTGGTGCACCGGCCCGACGTGATCGTGGTGGACGAGCCGATGGTGGGACTCGATCCGAAGGGCGCCCGGCTCCTGAAGGATCTGTTCCGGCAGTTCGTGGATCGCGGCGGCACGGTCCTCATGAGCACGCACACGCTGGAGGTGGCCGAGGCAGTCTGCGACCGGCTGGCGATCATGCACCGGGGACGGATCCTCGCGCTGGGCACGATGGACGAGATGCGGGAGCAGACGGCGGCGGGCGACTCCAGCCTCGAGGACCTGTTCCTGCGGCTGACCGGCGGATGGCACGAGGGGCAGCTCGACACCGCGCTCGACGGGTAGCGTGGATTTCCTGCGGAAGTACCGGGGTCCCGGCTTCTGGGTGGTGCTGGCGCCGAAGTGGCAGAGCGCGCTCGCGCGGGTCCGCCGGCACCGCGCCGAGGTCGGACCCAAGGGCGCCGTGCTCCTGGTGGTGGGCCTGGTATTCTGGGGCGGGGCGTTCGGGATCGTGCACCGGGTGCTGCGCTACTTCAAGGGCGTGGAAGACATCGGGAGCCTCCTGGCGGCCCAGCTGCTCGGCCTCGCGTTCCTCGCGTTCGGCTCGATCCTGCTTCTCTCGAATCTCATCACCGCGCTCTCGAGCTTCTTCCTCGCCAAGGACCTCGACTTCCTGGCCGCGTCGCCGGTGCACTCGGTGCGATTCTATTTCGCCAAGCTGGTCGAGACGATGCTGCATTCGTCCTGGATGGTGGCGCTGCTCGCGGTGCCGATCCTTTCGGCGTACGGCATCGTGTACGCCGGCGGACCGTTGTACCCGCTGATCGCGCTCGCGGCGTTCCTGCCTCTCGTCGCGATTCCCGCCGTCATCGGCTCGGCCTGCACGCTGCTGCTGGTCACGGTCGTGCCGGCGCGCCGGGCCAAGGAGCTGCTCAGCCTCGTCGCGGTGGGTGCGGCGGCGGCGCTCGTGCTGTTGTTCCGCGTGGCCCAGCCCGAGCAGCTGGTGCGGCCCGAAGGCTTCCGGTCGCTGGCGGAATTCATCGCCGTACTCCAGGCGCCCGCCAACCCGCGGCTCCCCACGGAGTGGGCGTCCCGCACCGTGATGAACTGGCTGCTCCGGGTGGCGGACCCGAGGCCCCCGGCGCTGCTCTGGAGCGTGGCGATCAGCGCGGCGGTGGCGGGCGCCGTGCTGCATCGCACGATCTACCGCACCGCCTATTCGAAGGCGCAGGAGAGTGTTCCCGCGGCCGGCGGCGGCACCCGCTGGGCCGAGTGGCTCGGCCGCGCGCTGGCCTGGCTTCCGCCCGCCCGCCGCGAGTTTCTGCTCAAGGACACCCGTCTGTTCTTCCGCGACCCGACCCAGTGGGGCCAGCTCATCCTGCTCGGCGTACTGGTCGTGGTGTACCTGTTCAACATCCAGGCGCTGCCCCTCTTCACCGGAGAGCGCATCCCGCCTTCGGTGGTGACGATGGTAGTGTTCCTGAACCTCGGGCTTGCCGGCTTCGTGCTGGCCGCGATCGCGGCGCGCTTCCTTTTTCCCGCGGTCTCGCTGGAGGGGCGGCAGATGTGGCTGCTCCGCTCCAGCCCGCTGGATCTCCGCGCGATGTTCTGGAGCAAGTACTGGATCGGGACCGCCCCGCTCCTCGTGCTCGCCCTAGCCATCACCGTCGTGACCAACGTGATCCTGCGCGCCACCCCCTTCATGATGCTCGTGAGCGTGAGCACGATGGTGCTCTTCACGCTGGCCGCGAGCGCGCTGGCGCTCAGCTTCGGGGCGTACTATCCCCGGTTCGACACGGAGAACGCCGCCCAGATCCCGACGAGCTTCGGCGGCCTGATCTACATGATGGCGAGCGTCCTGTTGCTGGGCCTCATCATCTCGGTCGAGGCTCCCGGGGTGGCGGCCGTGGTGCGGCGCGAGCAGGCCGGCCGGCCGCTCGGTCTCGGTACGGAGGTGCTGCTCCCGCTGGTCTGGGTCGCGCTCCTCTGTGCGACGGCGACGCTCGTCTCGCTCCGGCTGGCCCTGGCGCGCATGCGCCGCATGGAGCTGTGACCGTCAAGCTGACCCGGCTCGAGGACGTCCACAGTCCGGAGCTGGGCAACCGGCGGGACGTCGTCGTGGCGCTGCCGCCATCGTACGGCGACGGGGACGTCCGCTACCCCGTGGTGTACATGCACGACGGGCAGAACCTGTTCGATCCGGCGACCAGCTACGCCGGCGACTGGAAGCTCCGGGACACGCTCATCGCGCATGCCGCAAACGGTATCGAGGCCATCGCGGTGGCGATCCCGAGCATGGGTGAGGAGCGGAAGGACGAGTACGGTCCGTTCCCCGACGCGCGACACGGCGGCGGCCGGGGCCAGGCGCATGCGCGCTTCGTGGTCCACACGCTCAAGCCGCTGGTCGATCGCGAATTCCGCACCCGCGCCGGATCAGCGGACACGGCGATCGCCGGCTCGTCCCTGGGCGGGCTCTTGAGCCTGTACTCCTTTCTGACCTATCCGGCGACCTTCGGGGCCGTGGCGGCCCTGAGTCCCTCGCTCTGGTTCGCGCGGGGCGCGATCTTCCGGTGGGCGCGCGGGCGGCGGTTCGGGAGCGGTCGGGTGTACCTGGACGTCGGCGGGCGCGAGCCGCCGCGCGCCGCGCGGGATGCGCGCCGCATGCGCGATCTGCTGGCGTCGAACGGCTACGTGCCGGGCGCCACGCTCGCGTACGTCGAGGACCCCGACGGCGGGCACGACGAGGCATCCTGGGCCCGGCGGTTCCGCGCGGCTTTCCCATTCCTCATCGCCGGGCGCCCCGTCCCGCAGAGCGCGGTCGATGCGGCGTGAGCACCGCGCGTGGGAGAGCCCGGCCCTGTGGGGCCGGCCGATGGAGCTCCTGGTGTTCGGCCACGCCGGCGCCCGCGTCGTGGTCTATCCCTCCTCGATGGGCAGCTACTTCGAGTGGGAGGACCGCGGGATGATCGACGCGCTGGGCGAGCACCTCGAGCGCGGGTGGCTGCAGCTCTTCTGCGTCGCGAGCGTGGACGCGGAAAGCTGGTACTGCAAGTGGCGCCGCCCGCACGATCGCGCCGAGTGGCAGGACCGGTACGACCGTTACGTGCACGAGGAGGTGCTGCCGCTGAGCGTGCACCTCAACCCGAACCCGTTCCTGATCACGGTCGGCGCGAGCTTCGGCGCGTATCACGCGATGAGCTTCGCGCTCCGGCATCCGGACCTGGTCGGCCGGGTCGTGGGCATGAGCGGCCTGTACGACATCAAGCAGCAGACGGAGGGGTACTCGGACGAGCTGGTCTACCTGCACAGCCCCTGCGATTTCGTGCAGCACGAACACGACCCGGCTCGGTTGGCCCTGCTCCGCCGCCTCGACATCGTGCTCGCCGTGGGCCGCGATGACGGGCTGCGGGCCAACAACGAGTACCTGTCGGGTGTGTTGTGGAGCAAGCAGATCGGCAACGCGCTCCGGATCTGGGACGGGTGGGCGCACGACTGGCCGTGGTGGCGGCAGATGATCGTGCGGTATATCGGGGGGCATGATTGAGACGCTATTGGTCATCGGTCATCGGTCATCGGTCCGCTTCGCAGACTCTCGGATCGCGGCTCCATCCACCGAGCCCCGGGCGTGCGGACCGACGACCGATAGCCGACGACCCATAGCCCACACGCGGAGATGAACGCATGACACCCAAGCGCGTAGGTCTCATCATCGGACGCGAGTGGTCGTTCCCACCGGCATTCATCGAAGAGGTCGCGCGGCGGGGCGCCGGGGTCGTGGCCGAGTACGCCACGCTGGATGCGCCCCGCATGGAGGATCCGCCGCGCTACGACGTGCTGATCGACCGCATCTCCCACGAGGTGCCGTTCTACCGCACCTACCTGAAGCACGCGGTGCTCCAGGGCAC
>JBOHSY010000230.1:0-4105 GCA_050733355.1 Gemmatimonadales bacterium
TTGGAGCCGTAGCGCAATCGGCAGCGCGCCCGCCTGTCACGTGGGAGGTTGCGGGATCATACCCCGTCGGCTCCGCTTCCCGTCGCTGTCGCCTGTCGAGTTTGCGTGGTCGGAACGCGGGCCTGAAGCGCCCGACGGTCCCGTTCGATTCGGGGGGCAGGCATATGAGCGGCAAGACAACGAAACCCACGCCGGCGTGGTGGAATGGCAGACACGCGACGCTCAGAACGTCGTGGGCACCGCCCATGGGGGTTCAAGTCCCTCCGCCGGTATTACGCCCGCAGGGTAGCTCAGTGGCAGAGCGACGGCCTCATAAGCCGTGTCCGTCGCGGGTTCGAGCCCCGCCCCTGCGATGGCAGGCGGCACCCCCGCTCCTGTAGCTCAGCTGGCAGAGCACCCGCCTCGTAAGCGGGAGGTCGTCGGGTCGGTGCCGACCAGGAGCTCTCGATGGAGCACGCGCACAATCGGAGTGGTGGCCGAGCGGCAAGGCACCGGGGTGCTAACCCGGCGAGGGCGACACCACGCCCGCGGAGCTTCGATCCCTCCTCACTCCGCCTAGCGGCATGTCCAGGTGCGTAGCTCAAGCGGCAGAGCGCGGGATTGTGGCTCCCGAGGCGGCAGTTCGAGTCTGCCCCACCTGATCACGGGTCCTGGAGGCGAGCCTGGCTGGATGAGGGACCGGTCTCGAAAACCGGCGGGCGCGCGAGCCGCGCCTTGTGAGTTCGAGTCTCACCGCCTCCTCTGATTGTTGAAGCGAGCTTTCCGCCTGTAGCTGAGCCGGTCCAAGCGCCCGTCTGATACGCGGGAGCACGGAGGTTCGAATCCTCCCGGGCGGACTCCCCGATTCACCTTGCCTCGCAAGCATTGGCGCGCGATGCAGCCGGCTCTTAACCGGCAGAGCGGAGTTCGACTCTCCGGCGAGGGATGGTTTTCGGTCGGAGCGTCGCGTTGCCAATGCGGAGATCGCGGGTTCGAATCCCGCCGAGTGCTCTCGCAATGCAGTCCCGCTCCAGTGGCCGAGTGGCTCGAGGCGCCAGCCTTCCAAGCTGGATACACGGGTTCGATCCCCGTCTGGGGCTCTTTCGCAGGGGACAGGGAACAGGTGCAGGCAGGATGGCGGCCTGGCAGAGCGGCTAATGCAGCGGACTGTAGATCCGCCGCCCACCGGGCTTCGCAGGTTCGAATCCTGCGGCCGCCACTCGAGACCCGGGTTCCGAAGCTCACGAGGCAGAGCGCCGGTCTCCAAAACCGGAGGCTGTGGGTTCGACCCCCACCGGGCCCGCCACGGGGTGATAGCTCAAACTCGGCAGAGCAGCCGCCTCGCACGCGGCAGACTGCGGGTTCGAATCCCGCTCACTCCATCTCCCCTCATCCGCGCGCGGATAGCTCAGCCGGGAGAGCGCCCCGCTCACATCGGGGAGGCCGCAGGTTCGATTCCTGCTCCGCGTATCGCATCGCTCGCTCCGGTAGCTCAACGGCTGAGCACCTCCCTGTTAAGGAGGCCGATACAGGTTCGAGTCCTGTCTGGAGCGCTGGTTCGAGGTCGCAGGGTGCTGGCGCAAGCGGGAGCGCACCGCGTTCGGGACGCGGGGGTTGTCGGTTCGAGTCCGACGCACCCTATTCGCAGGAGATGTTCACCATTCACCTCAGCACGGGAGGCGCGATGCAGATCTTCGGAACCCACGACGAGAACACGCGGGCGCAGCTCGCGCAGGTGGCCCAGCGGGCGCGGAAGGTCGCGCTCATGGCCGACGGCCACGTCGGTTACGTCATGCCGATCGGTGGCGTGGCGGCGTACCAGAACGCCGTCTCGGTGGTCGGCGTCGGCTTCGACATCGCGTGCGGCAACGCCGCGATCCGCACCGACGCGACGCTCGACGATCTCGCCCGGAAGCCGGGCGTGGCCCAGAAGGAGCTGGGCCACGTGGCGGATCGGATCGCCGACACCGTGAGCTTCGGGATGGGCCGGAAGAACCGGGCGGACGACGCCCCGACCGACCACCCGCTCTTCGACGATGCGGCGTGGGGCGCGGTGCCGGCCAAGCACCGCCAGGCGCTCCAGATGAAGGCGCGCCAGCAGCTCGGCACGGTCGGCAGCGGCAACCACTACGTGGATGTCTTTGCCGACGAGACCGGCACGCTCTGGGTGGGGGTCCACTTCGGCAGCCGCGGCTTCGGGCCTACCGTGGCGTCCAGCTTCCTGGCGCTCGGGCAGGGCAAGGCGTGGGGCGACCGGGTGCCGGAGACGGAGGTGCTCCTCGAGCTCGACCAGCCGATCGGGCACGACTACTGGCAGCTGATGAACCTCGCCGGTCGGTACGCGTACGCCGGACGCGAGTGGGTGGCCCGCAAGGTCGTGTCGCTCCTCGGCGCCAACGAGGTCGAACTGGTCCACAACCACCACAACTTCGCCTGGAAGGAGACCCACGAGGGCGAGGAGCTGGTGGTGGTGCGGAAGGGCGCCACGCCCGCCTTCCCGGGCCAGAAGGGCTTCGTCGGCGGGTCGATGGGCGACGACGCGGTGATCGTGCAGGGCAGCACCGGTGCTGAGCCGGAGACGGACGCGCTGCAGCGCGCCGCGCTCTACTCCACCGTTCACGGCGCCGGCCGCGTCATGAGCCGGACCGCCGCCGCCGGCAAGCGGCACCGGAAGTCGGGTCGCGTCCTGAGTCCCGGCCGGGTGACGCCGGAGATGATGCAGAGCTGGGTGCGCGAGAAGGGAGTCATCCTGCGGGGTGGCGGACTCGACGAGAGCCCGCACGTCTACCGCCGGCTCCCGGAGGTGCTCGCGGCCCAGGGAAGCACCATCGAGGTGCTGCACACGCTGCGCCCGCTGATCGTGGTGATGGCGGGCGCGGAGGAGTTCGACCCGTACAAGGACTGAGCGCCGGGGCGTGACAGCCCGGCGCTCGACCGGGCTCCATCGTCTATCGGTTGGAGGACACTGCTCTCTCAAAGCGGAGAGGCGGGTTCGATTCCCGCTGGAGCCATGACACACCCCGGAGGCGCAACCGGACTGCGCGCGAGATTCCGGATCTCGAGGCTGTGGGTTCGAGTCCCACGCGGGGTATCCCAGCAGTACCGCTCGCCGCACCATCCCCGATGGTCGAACGGAACAAGACGCCGCACTACGAATGCGGAGGGTGGGGGTTCAAGTCCCTCTCGGGGAATGACGTCCTCGTCGCCAAGCCGGGTAAGGCAACGGCCTGCAAAGCCGTCATCGTCGGTTCGATCCCGACCGAGGACTTGCGATTCGCAGGCCGCGATGCACCGGGTCCGTAGCTCAGCGGATGAGCGGCCGACTTCTAATCGGTAGGACGAGGGTTCGAGTCCCTCCGGGCCCACCCACCCACACGAGCCATCGGTACGACACCTGATGACCCCAGCCCAGCCGACCGGGCCCGGCGCGGAGCGCGCGATGATGCTGTGCATGGTGTACAACACGACGGGTGAGCCGCTCGAGCTGGTGCCCTCGCTCATGGGCCTGCGCCTTCACCTGGTGGGCAAGGCGGTCATCCTGGAGACGGTGCCGGGGCAGGTGGCTCGGAGCCCGCGCCTGGTCTTCCCGGTGCCGGCGAGCGTCGTGCTGCGGAAGCACCGGCGGGTGGGCTCGCGGGCGGCGACGCTGACGAACGAGCACCTGTTTCTGCGGGACGGCTATCGCTGCGGGTACTGTGGCCGGCACCGGCGCGAGCTCGGCGCCCGCGAGCGGCTGACGCGGGATCACCTGGTCCCGCGGGTGCGTGGCGGTGAGGACGGGTGGCAGAACGTGGTGACGGCGTGCAGCTCGTGCAATCACCGCAAGAACGACCGGCTGGCACACGAGTTCGGCCTGGTGTCGCGGGTGAAGCCGTGGGTGCCCAGTCGGGGTGACCTGATGATCCGGCGCCTGGCGCGACCCGCCACCGTCGCCGCATAGCGCGAGACTCACGGAGCGGAAGGCCGATCGTCCCTGGGACGACGATGACTGATGGTGCAGGGCCTGGCGGGTCCGGGCTCGCGAGTGCAGGCGCTCAGGCTCTCTCGTACCCGCCGCAGTCGTTCGACATGGAGATCGTAGTGCAGGGTAAGTGGGGTCAGTCGAAGAGTCCCTTGTCACGCCTCG
>JBOHSY010000231.1:0-4308 GCA_050733355.1 Gemmatimonadales bacterium
CGAGTCCCTCGAGCTTGTCCATCACCCAGTCCATCACCGGCCGGCCCGCCACCTTGAGCAGGGGCTTGGGAACGAGGTGCGTGTGCGGGCGGAGTCGAGTGCCCTTGCCCGCGAGCGGAATGATCACTTGCATCGGTCAGCCTCGGCCGTAGCGGTCCTGGAGCCGGACCAGGTCGTCCAGCTCGGGGGTCGAGGCCTCGAGGACGTCGCTGTCCTCCACCGCCTCGATCTGATGGATGAGCTGGGCGGGGATGTGCGCGGTCTCCCCGGCGCGGAACGGGCGGGATTCGAGCGCGTCGCCCGTCTGGGTGCGCAGGATCAGCTCGCCCCGCAGGACGTGCATCGTTTCGTCCTTGCGCATGTGGTACTGAAGGCTGAGGATGTGGCCTGCCTTCACGTGAAGGATCTTCCCCACGTACCGGTCGGTCCGCGCCCAGACAAGCTCGTACCCCCACGGCTTGTCCACCCGATAGGGCACGTCGGTCATCAGGTCTCCGCGTGATGCAGGGTGATCGACGACGGGCGGGTCACGCAGGCCCGGACGCAGACCCCGCATCCGACGCAGCCTTCGCGCCGCAGCGCGGGGTGGCCGGTCTCGTCGATGATCAGCGCCGCGGTGCCGACCGGGCAGCTGTCCACGCAGACGCGGCACTCCGTTCCGCGATACGTGATGCAGCGCTCCGGATGGAACTCCAGCTCAGCCAGCCGGTAGCCGGCCCAGCCGTCGGCCGGCACGGTGAGCGCCGGGGTCGGACAGGCCCGCGCGCACGGCATGTCCGGGCAGGCGATGCACGGCTCCCGATCGAGCTCGAGCCGCGGCGTGCCGGCTGCGAGGCCGCCATCCGCCGGCACCGTGACGATGGCGTGCGCCGGACACGCGCGGACACAGTCGCCGCAGCGGGTGCACGCCGCCAGGAACCCCATTTCCGGCAGCGCGCCGGGCGGGCGCACGTACTGTGCGGGCGCCACCCGCCGCTCCGCCTGCTCCATGAGCCGCTCAGCCCAATCCCCGACCGCGGATCGAAGGAGACCGCGGCGATTGGTATCGCCCGCGCCGAACGGAAACACCGGATTCATCGCGCGGAAAGATAGGCGTGAATCGGCCCCGGTGCGCGAACATCAGGTGATGCCGACGCAGGAGCGGGACGCCATCGTGCGCCCTGCCGCGGCCGAGCGGCAAGGAGGTCATGAGAGATGGCGGGCACCTACGCCCGAGTGCGGGTGCACGTGGTCTGGAGCACGCGCAGACGGCGTCCGTGGCTGGATCCGGAATGGCGCGGACGCCTCTTCGCGCGGGTCAGCACCATCGTGGAAGCCGAGCGGGCCCGCCTCCTGTGCGCCGGCTCCACGCGCGACCACGTGCACTTCTATCTGGAAGTTCCGGCCACCCGCACGGTAGCCGAGCTCATTCAGATCGTAAAAGCGGGCTCCTGCCGCTGGATCCGGCAGTCATTCCCCCATCGAGCGAGGTTCGACTGGCAGTCGGGATACGCGGCATTCAGCGTCACACCGCGGGGCGACGATCACCTGATGGACTACATCCGGCACCAGGAGCACCGGCATCGGGAACGGGATTTCGCGGGCGAGTACATGGCGCTGCTGGAGCAGCACGGGATGGAGTTCGATCTGAGGACGGTGCTGGATTAGGAAGCGCCCAGCAATTGCCTCCGCAGCCGCGCCATCCGCCGGCGCACCGACCCGTCGTGGATCCGGTCGCCGACGCGGACGATCGTACCGCCCAGGATCGCGGGGTCCGTCGAGAAGCTCGCGATGACCTGCTTGCCGAGCGCCCGGCTCAGCCGCTCCACGATGCTCCGGCGGAGTGCGGCATTCGGCTCCCGCGCGAGTGTTACACCGGCGCGCACCCGCCCCAGGTTCTGGTCGAGCAGCGCCCCGTACCCGGTCGCGATCTCGGGCAGGAGCGGCGCGCGTCCGCGCTTCACCACCGCCTGCACGAACAGCCGGAAGGGTCGCGGCGCGTCTTCGAGCCCGGCGCCGATGAGCCGCACCTTCTCCGCCTTGGGAACCCGCGGCGACATCAGCACCTCGTCGATTCGCGGCGAGCTCTGGATCGCCCCGGCAACCGCCTCGATCAGCTCGCCGTACTCCGGGGTCTGCCCCGACTCCTCGGCGAGCTGAAACAGCGCTTCGGCGTAGTTCCGCGCGATCGTGACCGACCTCACCGGCCCGGCTCCAGGGTGGCCAGGTAGCCTTCCACGAGCTTGCGGTCGGTGTCGCTGCCGAGCCGCTCGCCGATGAGCTTGCCCGCCGCCGCGAGCGACAGGTCCACCGCCTCCCGCCGCAGCTCCTCGACCGCCCGGTCGCGCTCGGCGGCGATCTCCCGCCGGGCACGCGCCAGCAGCTCTTCCTGCTCCTGCTTCGTCTTCTCCAGCGCGTGCCCGCGCTCCTTCTCGGCGGCGTTTCGCGCGTCCGCCAGCAGCTGGTGGGCCGACGTGCGCGCCTCCGCCAGCAGCTTCTTGTGCTCCTCCAGGAGCCGCGCGGACTCGGCCTGGTTCCGCTCCGCCTCTGCGAGCTGCGCCGCGATGGCGCGCTCGCGCTCCTCGGTGGTCCGGAGAATGGACGGCCACGCGAACTTCTTCAGCAGGAAGAAGAGGATCGCGAAGACCACCCAGGTCCAGAAGAACAATCCGAAGTTGACCTCGAACGGCGAGGTCGGCCCGCCGGTCTCGGCGGCCGCCACCAGTAGCGCGAGCATGCCTGGCTCCATCGGTTACGCGATCAGCTTGAACAGGAGCGCGAACACCAGCGCGATGATCGTGACACCCTCGAGGAGCACCGCGAAGAGCAGCGCCGCGCCGCGAATCTCGCCGGTGGCTTCCGGCTGGCGGGCGATCGCCTCCGCGGCCGAGCCGCCGATGCGGCCCAGCCCGATTCCAGCACCGATCACCGCGAGCCCCATCCCGATTCCCGCGCCCAGCAGTGCGTTGATGTTCTTCGCCGCTTCAGCCGTGGCGGGCGCGGCCTCCTGGAGGAGGAAAAGCGCGAGCGATAACATGTGCAGCATGGTTCGACCTCATGGGTCCGGGGAGATCGTCAGCGGCCGCGCAGCCCGGCTCGACCACCGCGTCTCCCGCACGGCGCCGGCTCGGCCGCCCGCCATCGGTCCAGTGGACCAGCGGGCATCCCCGGCCCCACGGCCGGGTACGGACGGGAGGTCGCGGAGCGCGCGCGACCTCCGGGTGGCTGCGTCAGTGCTCGTGCTGCATCAATCCGATGAACACCGCCGTGAGCAAGGCGAATACGTACGCCTGGAGCAGCGCCACGATCAGCTCAAGCAGCATGATCCCGGTCACCAGGGCGACGGTGATCGTGCTGATTCCCCAGTTCCACACCTGGATCGAGCCGAACAGGAAAATGAGGCTGAACAGTGCCAGTACGACGAAGTGCCCGGCGGTCATGTTGCCGAAGAGCCGGACCGCCAGCGCGAACGGCTTGACCAGCTTGCCGAGAATCTCGATCGGCGCCATGAAGATCGCCAGCGCGATGCCCGCGACACCCGTGATCCCGGGCACCACCGGGAAAATCGTGTGCAGGTAGCCCTTGGGGCCGAGCGCAATGAACCCGCTGACTTCGATGACCACAAAGGCGAGGATGGCGAGGGCCCCCGTCACCGCGAGATTCCCGGTCGGCGTCGCGCCCCAGGGCAGCAGTCCGAGCAGGTTCGAGTACAGGATGAAGAAGAAGAGCGTCATCACGAGCGGCGCGAACTTCGCCCCGTTGTGCCCGATGTTCGCGATGGCGATCTCGTTGCGAACGAAAAGGACGATGGCCTCGACCGCGCCGGCGAAGCCGCCGGGCGCCCGGCCATCGCGCTGCTGCCGCTCCAGCCCGCGGGCCGCGACCCGCATGGTCAGGAACACGAGCGCCGCCGCGATCGCCATGTACACCACGTGCTTCGTAGGCGACAGGTTGAGCGTCAGCCCCCCGATGTGGATGTCGGGCCAGCGCGGCAGGTGGATCGTGCCCAGCGGATAGAGATCCACGGTCCACGCGTCCGCCGTGTGGTGCAGGACGATCTCGCCGATGTCGAGCGGTTCTTGGACGGTCATCGAGTCAGCCGGATCTCGAGCAGCAGGAGCGGAATCAGCACGCCCAGGAAGCCAAACGCGCTGGGCAGCGGTGGAAAGTGCGCCGGCGCCGCGAGTGTGGCCGCCGCCAGCAGCACGACGCCGCCGAAGCGGAGGCCGACGCCCCACGCCCACGCGCCGAGGAACTCCGTGAACCGCGCGTCGAACGCCCGGCGGGCGAGACGGGCAGCGGCGAGCTGGGTCAGCGCGGCGACCGCGC
>JBOHSY010000232.1:0-2133 GCA_050733355.1 Gemmatimonadales bacterium
GTACATCAAGCGGAAGGGGCTCCAGGATGCCAAGGAGCGCCGCATGATCAACGCGGACGAGAACCTCAGGCCGATCTTCGGCGGCAAGTCGCGGGTCTCGATGTTCGACATGACGAAGCTGGTGAACCGGCACCTCAGCTGAGCCGCCGCGGCAGCGCACACGAGGGCGCCCCCGTCGGGGCGCCCTTTGCGTTGCTCGTGCCGGCATCTGCCAGCGCAGTCCACCCGGAGGCGCGGAGAACGCGGAGAAATCCCCCCCGGGGGGCTTCAGGCCCGGATATTAGGATCCGCCGCACGAGACCACATCGATTGCGGTTTTCCGCCTCCTCCGCACCTCCGGGTGAATCGCAGTTCCCGACGCGGTGCAATAATCCCGCACGGGTACCTATCTTTGCCGCCCTATGGCCGGCGAATACATTTTCACGATCCGCGACCTGCGAAAGGTCGTCCCACCCTCCCGGGAAATACTCCAGGGCATCTACCTCGCGTTCTACCCCGGCGCGAAGATCGGCGTGCTCGGCGCCAACGGGGCCGGCAAGTCGTCGCTGCTCCGGATCATGGCGGGGGTGGATCACGATTTCACCGGCGACGCCCGTCCGCGCCCCGGCACCAGGATCGGTTTTCTGCCGCAGGAACCCGCGCTGGATCCGGCCAAGGACGTGCGCGGGAACGTGGAGGAGGCCGTCGCCGAGCAGCGGGGCATGCTTCGCCAGTTCGAGGAGATCAGCGCGAAGTTCGCCGAGCCGATGGACGACGACGCGATGAATCGCCTCCTGGAGAAGCAGGGCAACCTCCAGGAGCGGATCGACACGCTCGGCCTCTGGGAGCTGGACCACAAGATCGACCTCGCCATGGACGCGCTCCGCCTTCCGCCCGGCGAGGCCGACGTCGCGCAGATCTCGGGCGGCGAGCGGCGACGGGTGGCGCTCTGCCAGCTGCTCCTGTCGGAGCCCGACATGCTGCTGCTCGACGAGCCCACCAACCACCTCGACGCCGAGAGCGTGTGGTGGCTCGAGCGCTATCTGGCGGAGTTCAAGGGCACCGTCGTTGCGGTCACGCACGACCGCTACTTCCTGGACAACGTGGCCGGATGGATCCTCGAGCTGCACCAGGGAGCCGGCATCCCGTGGGAGGGCAACTACTCGTCCTGGCTGGAGCAGAAACAGAAGCGGCTGGCCCAGGAGGAAAAGCAGGCGTCGGCCCGGCAGAAGACGCTCGAGCGCGAGCTCGAGTGGGTGCGGATGGCGCCGCGCGCGCGCCAGGCCAAGAGCAAGGCCCGCATCACCCGTTACGAGGAGCTGCGCGAGCAGGCCGAGCGCCAGAGCGAGGGCACGACCGAGATCCTGATCCCGGTCCCGGAGCGTCTCGGCGACGAGGTGGTGATCGCCAACGGGGTGGCAAAGGGCTTCGGCGACCGGCTCCTCTTCGAGAACCTCACCTTCGCCCTGCCGCGCGGCGGCATCGTCGGCGTCATCGGGCCGAATGGCGCCGGCAAGACGACGCTGTTCCGGATGATTACCGGCGCGGAGCAGCCCGATGCGGGGGAGCTGGTCGTGGGCACGACCGTGCAGCTTGCCTACGTGGACCAGAGCCGCGACTCGCTGGACGGCACGAAGACCGTCTACGAGGAGGTCTCCGGCGGGCAGGACACGCTCCAGATCGGGCGACGCCAGGTCAACGCGCGCGCCTATGCCGCGGGCTTCAACTTTCGCGGAGCCGACCAGCAGAAGCGGGTGAAGGATCTCTCGGGCGGCGAACGGAACCGGCTCCACCTGGCCAAGCTGCTCAAGAGCGGAGGCAATCTCCTGCTGCTCGACGAGCCGACCAATGACCTCGACGTCGACACGCTCCGCGCGCTCGAGGAGGCGCTCCTCGGCTTCGCCGGTTGCGCGGTGGTCATCAGCCACGACCGCTGGTTTCTGGACCGCATCGCCACCCACATCCTCGCGTTCGAGGGCAACAGCGAGGCGGTCTGGTTCGAGGGCAACTACGCCGAGTACGCCGCCGACCTCAAGCGGCGGAAGGGCGTAGACGCCAATCAGCCGCACCGGATTCGTTACAAGAGGTTGGTGCATTGAAGCCGCTATCCGCTATCCGCTATCCGCTATCCGCTATCCGCCCGTTCCGCCGTCG
>JBOHSY010000233.1:0-3023 GCA_050733355.1 Gemmatimonadales bacterium
GGCTCGGCCCGCGCGAGCCGGTGCTGCTCGGCCACGAGCATCTCGACCAGTTGCCGGCGACGGGCCACGAGCGCCCCCAGGGCCTGCGCCGCCGCGTCGGGCAGCGGGCGCACGGCCGGCCGCACCCGCTCGGCAAACAGGGCCAGCACCTGCGCATCGATCGCGTCGGTCTTCGCCAGACGGCCGAGCGCCCGCGCGAAGTCGCGCACCTGGCGCGGGTTCACGATCACCACCGGGAGACCCGCGTCGGCGAGCAGCGCCACGAGTGGGGCCTCGAGCCCGCCGGTTGCTTCCAGCACGATGAGCGCCGGCGCGTGCGCCTGCAGCCGTGCCACCACCGCGTCGAGCGCGCGTCCGGCGGTCGAGCTCGCCCACTGCTCCCCGCTCGGCGCGAGCGCGACCACCACCTCGTCCTGCGCCACGTCGATCCCGACAAACACCGCGCTGTCCTGCATGGCCGCCCCCGCTGACGCCTCGTGTCGGTCCGACCTTGTGGATGCGGGCTCGACCGACGGGCGCCGGCCCTCGCAACTGTCCGGACTCTGCACGAGTGGTGTGTGCGGCGACCCACGCTAACCAGCGGGCTCGAGGCCCCAAGGCCAATCGGTCTGCCGCACATTCAACCTACGACTTCGGCTCATCGCGACTATACAAGGCCGCGGGCGGGCTGGTAGCGGCCGCCTTGGGTCAGCCCCGCAGCTAAGTTCGTGCGTATGCAACCGGGACCCGTCCACCACGGTGTCACTCGCCGCATCTGGGGCCAAGCTGATGCCGTGCTCCTCATCTTCGCCGGGGCGGCCGCAGAGTTCGCCCTCAACCGGGCAGTGGACTGGCTGTTCTTCACCGGGGCGCTGCCTCGCGACCCCGTCGGCCGCGTCTTTCGCACCGTGCGATACGCCCAATCGATCGCATTCGCCGGGGACGAGGCCGCGCACGCGTCGCTGGAGCGAATCCGCCGCACGCATGCCGCGCTCGAGACCGCCCGGGGTCAGACCATTCCGCCCTGGGCCCATCGGGCGGTGCTCTACCTGCTGGTGGCCTATTCCGAGCGCGCTCACACCCTCCTGCAGCGGCCGCTCACGCCCACCGAGCAGCACGAGCTCTACAGCGACTTCCGGCGGATTGGCGAAGGACTCGCGATCGCCGCGCTGCCGGCCAGCTACGAGCACTGGCGCCCCGATCGAGCACGGCAGCTCGCGGAGGACCTGGCCTGGAGCGAACAGACCGAGGCGCTCTACGCCGCGTATCGCCGGCAGCTCGGCCCCTGCCGCTATGCGCTGCTCCGGCACCTGCAAGCCGTGCTCGTGCCGTCCCAGCTCCGCCGAATGCTCCGGCTGCCGGACCCGCCGCGACTCGCGACCGTGGTAGGCGCCTACCGCCTGCTGCGCGCCACACCGATCCGCCCGTGGACCCTGCGAGCGCTCATCCCGCCTCGCTATTGGGCGGACGTCCGCCAGCTGGACGTGCGGGGCTGGGCTCGGAACCCGGCCGAGGTGCACGCGCCCGCGGCCTAACGGCTCGCGCATCAGCTGCGGGCGGTCGCCCCAGCTGACACGAACTCCATGATCCACCGCGGGCTGGCGCTCCGGCCCGCACGGGCGCTCGCGGCTGCTCGCCCCGTGCGCCTTAGGCGCGTACGCGGCAGGCCCCGGCACGCGCTCAACGCGCCTCTGCTCGCTGGAGCCCATAGCCGCCGATCGGCACCGTTTCCACCCGATTGCTGAACCCGGCGATGAGCGGCCGCCCTTTCGCGATGGCGGCTGTCACGGCGGGCAAGGCGAGCGACGCCTGGTGGCTCGCCGGACTGTCCCAAGCCTCGGTGATCCAGAGCGCCTCGGGGTCAGCCGGATCGGTAGCGATGATGTAGCTCAAGCAGCCCGGCATCGCGTCCGTGCCCTCCAGCAGAATCGCCGCGAGTGCCTCGCGCTGGCCCGCGAGCGCCGTGATCTTCCCGATCAGTCCGTACATCATCGCTCCGCTTTTAGTCGTCGTTGCGCTCGTCCAGGGGTGTGCGAGCGGCGCGATCACGGCCGCACCTGACAGGGCTAGAAACTCTCGCCGTTGCAGCGTCATGCTCGGAGGACAGCCGTCGCGTTCGGGTCCAGGTGAGTCGTGCCCGCTGTGCCCTTCGAGCCCGTCGGTGGCCGATGTCGATCTGCGGGTCGGCGGGACGTAGCGGTTCGTGATGGTAACGGACGGCGGGTTCGAAGTCGCGTTCCACGGTGAGTACCGGCACCTCATCGAAAACGAGCGCATCGTGTGCACCGAGGTGTACGAGGGCATGCCCGAAGGGGAAGCGCTGAACACGATGACGTTCACCGAAGTAGCCGGGCGCACGACCTTACCATCCTCGTGCAGCACGCGCGCCCGGAGCACCGTGACGCACACATCAACTCCGGCATGGAGGGCGGCATGCAAAGGCGATGGATCTCCTGGAACAGGTGGCGATCTCGCTCATCTAGCACCCAGACGCGCCGCCTGCATGCCTGACCAGGGAGGAAGCAGAACGGGTCTATCGAGCGAGCGCTCCAGTGGTCGCGGGCAATTAGCCGGTGACCACTGGATGCCCGCTTGGTGTCGGCCTAACGGATCGCGCATCAGCTGGGGGCGGCTAACCCGCCGATCCGAAGTCTATGGGCCACCGCGGCACCGGCGCTCCGGGTGCCGCACGAGCGGGTGCCCGCGAGCGCCCGCGCAGGCTGTCGAGCACACTGGCGTTGGCAGGATACGCGCGGTTGACAACGACCGTCATCCGCCGGCGAAGGCCGGCGCTCCGCGCGAACGAGAGCGGGGGGAAGACGTCGGGGTCGGCGGTGGTGAGCGCGATGCGTCCATCCGCGCCCGGACGATACCGTTGGATCCTGCCCGGCGAGTGCGGGTGTCACGGCGAGCGCGAGAACAATGAAGTGAGCGCATGTATTACAGATCGGTGACGGCGCCGAGACTCGCGCTGGAGACGAGCTTGGCGTACTTGTGGAGCACGCCGGAGGTGTAGCGCGGCTCGGGAGCCCGCCACACCACCC
>JBOHSY010000234.1:0-17083 GCA_050733355.1 Gemmatimonadales bacterium
CAGTACGAGGCGATCGAGCGGGTGAAGAGCCGGCTCGCCTTCGTGATCCCGCTGACGCTCGCGGCGATTGCGCTGCTCCTCTACCTCAACTTCGGTACCATGACGCAGACACTCATGGTGATGCTCACGCTGCCGTTCGCGCTGGTGGGCGGCGTGTGGCTCATGTGGCTGCTGGGCTACAACCTCTCGGTGGCGTCGGCCGTCGGGTTCATCGCCCTCGCCGGTGTGGCGGCGGAAACGGGCGTGGTGATGCTGCTCTACCTCGATCATGCATGGGAGGACATCACCCGCGATGGGCGGCGGCCGACTCGCGGCGACCTCGTCGGGGCGATCGAGCACGGCGCGGTGAACCGGCTCCGCCCCAAGCTCATGACGGTGGCGGCGATCATGCTCGGCCTCCTTCCGGCTCTCTGGAGCCAGGGGACGGGCGCCGAGGTGATGCAGCGCATCGCCGCTCCCATGGTCGGCGGCATGATTACGTCGACGCTGCTCACGCTGATCGTGATTCCGGCGTTGTACTACATCTGGCGGGCCCGCCGGCTCTCGTTCTCACTGTGACGGCGATACGTCACGCTCACATCAAGGAGATTCGCATGCGACGACTTCTGGCTCTCGGGCTCGCGGGCGCGCTCGCGGCGTGTGGCCGCGGCGGCGACTCCCGCGCGGCGGCAGGCGACTCGAGCGGCATGCACATGGGTATGGACTCGATGCAGATGGAGGGCAGGGGCATGGGCGGCGGGATGGGGGGCATGCACGACATGATGGGCATGACGTCGTCCATGCGTGCCCACATGGACTCGATGATGCGCCTGCCACCCCAGCGGATGCGGGCGATGATCGCCGGGCACGACCGGATGATGTCGCAGATGATGGACGGCATGAGCGCGGACATGCGGCGGATGAGCATGCAGGCCGATCCCGCGTGGAGCGCCCTCACGGACTCGCTGAAGCGCGACCTCGCCGAGCTTCCGGGGCTCGAGGGCAAGGCGCTGGACGCCCGCATGAAGGCGCACGCGGAGCGGGTGCGGCGGCTGCTCGCGACGCACGAAGGCATGATGCAGGGCATGGAGAAGCGATAGGCCTCGTCATGGCCCTCCTCAGGGACCACGGCGTGTGACGCCTCCCCGTCGGGTGAACCCGTGGGCCGCGGTGGCCGGCTTCGCCTTCCTCCTGAATTTCGTGTGGGAGATGTGGCAGGCGCCGTTCTACCGGACCATGATCGAGGCAAGCCACCTCGATGCCGTGCGCACGTGCACCCTGGCCACCTTCGGCGACGCAGTGATCGCCTTGCTCGCCCTTGGAGCGGCTGCGGCGGTGGCTCGCGATTCCGGCTGGCTTGCGCGGCCCAGTCGGAAGGCGCTGGCCGTCTATGTCGGTGCGGGCCTGGTGATCACCCTCGCGCTCGAGTGGCTCAACGTACAGGTCCTGCACCGGTTCAGCTACGCGGCACGGATGCCGACGGTGCTCGGCATCGGGCTCACTCCGCTGCTCCAATGGCTCGTCCTGCCCCCGCTCGTACTCTGGCTCGCCCGGCGGCACCTTGGCGTGAGCCCCACCGCCGATTCCGGGGCGCCGTGACGACGCCCCGTTCGCTTCGTCCGCGCCGGGCTGACCTGTCAGGCGGCCATGCGCTCGCACGACTCCTGGCAGCGGCGGCACTCGTCCGCACACTGCTTCATCATCCGGTCGTCGCCGGCGACCCGCTCGCAGTCCTCGGCACAGGCGCGGCAAATGTCGGCGCAGGCCCGGCAGATGAGCTGATGGCGGTCCCATCCGCGCAGCATGAAGTTCGCGCTGGTCTGGCAGATCTCCGCGCAATCGAGCAGGTGTCCGATGTGGGCGGGGTCGGCGTGCTTGCCGCCGAGCTCGAGGCGATGGCTGACGGTCTGGAGGCAGATGTTGTGACATCGAAGACACTCGTCGATGCATTCCTGCATCTCACGAGTCAGGATCTGGGTGGTCTCGTGTGCCATGGGATGGTTGGTCCTTCCGAACATGAGCCAAGTCGCGATGGCGGGCGTTGGGCCCGCTGCGCCCAATAGAGTGGGGCCTCGCTGCGCGCGGACGGCGGGATGCCGCACACAGTTCAAGGTGCTTTAATCGGATCAGGCGAGTGCGGGTGCCGGGTCGAATCTGGCGGTCGGGCAGGCGGCCGGTGCCGGCCATGCGGATCCGGCGCCGGGTCGCCCCGGGCAGGCGCGCCGTGCTGCATCTCGTGATCACCCATTCCCTCCGTCGCGTCCGCCGGCACGTTGTGCGACGACGCCTCCGGGATCACTCCGCTCGCGGGGCCGCCCATCGCCGCGATGCCACCCATCATGTGCCCCAGGTTGAGCCCCTCGTCTTCGGTCATCACGTTGCGCGTCGTGTCCTGGAACTCGTCCAGCGCTGCGTAGATCACCTCCCGCTTCCTGCCCTCCGGCACGGTGTCGGCCGCGAGGATGTCGCTGATGATGTCGTGCATCATGTGCAGGTTGTCGAAGATCGCCGCCGCGCGGAGGTGCGCCCGCGTTAAGTTGGGCGCCACGTCGCGGTCATCGGCATGACCTTCGGAAACGCCTGCGGCGGATCCTCCACCATGGACCAGAACCGCGCGAGCGCGGCGTCCACGCCCGCCTTCCTCTTGACGCGATCCTGACCCACGATGAGCGGCTCGTACAGCCCGACCTGGAGCCAGTGATAGGCCCAGATCAGGCCGTTCACCTTCGGGTAGCCCTTCCGGAACACCTGGCTGTAGTACTGGTCGTCCATCAGCGTCATGCTCTTGGGCACCGGCCGAAACGCCTTGCACTCGTTGGTCAGGTAGTAGTCGGTAAGCTTCTCGATCAGCGAGTCCTTCTCCGCCATCGGGAGCCGCTCGTCGGCGTAGACGTCGTAGATCTGCCGGTGGAGGAGGTGCGTCCAGTCGAACATCATCTTGGCCCGCCACGCGAGCTTGGCGTACGACGTGATCGTCTCGTCCGTGCCGCTCTGGCTGGTCGCTTGCGCTGGGGTCACGCTCGGCACGTACGTTGGAGTGCCGCTGCTCGGGCGCGTCCCACGGGCGACCTACCGGCGCCTCGTGGGCGGCCTGCTAGTCCTGCTCGGCCTCAGCTTGTTCGTCGCTGCTGCCGAGGCGGCGGCTACGCAAGCAGCTCGGCCACCGCCCGCCGCACGTGAATGCGTGTCGTGTCCAGCAGCGGCACGCTCGCATTGGTCGTGTCGCGCAGCAGGAGCGGCAATTCCGTCCCCGCCAGCAGCACCCCCTCGACCCCGTCCTGCTTCAAGCGGTCGATGATCGCCAGAAACTCTCCCAGCGTATCCGGGCGGAACTCGCCGGGAACGAGCTCCTGCATGTACTTCTCGTGCACGTAGGCGAGGTCCTCCGCCCGTGGTGCGCGGACGGCGATGCCGCGCTTCGCGAATACCGCCGGAT
Organism: Gemmatimonadales bacterium; assembly: GCA_050733355.1. Lineage (GTDB taxonomy): Bacteria > Gemmatimonadota > Gemmatimonadetes > Gemmatimonadales > GWC2-71-9 > DASQPE01. The sequence continues at coordinate 3,416 of JBOHSY010000234.1, forward strand.
AGAATCGCCCTTGCATGGTGAACCTCGTCCCCAGCAGCCCGACGGCCCTGAGGCCGAGCTCGACCGCCGCGTCCCTCGAGGCCTCCACGATGCTGAGCAGCGGAATGGGCGCTTCGCGGGCCAGCTCCTCGAACACGATATGGGGGGTGTTCGACGCCAGGAGCCCGAAATCCGCCCCAGCGCGTGCCAGCCGTTCGACCTCCGCCCGGAGATACGTCGTGAGCTCGGGCAGTCGACCGGCACCGACGAGGTTCAGCATCCGGGCGAGATCGATGCTGTTGATCAGGATGGAGGGATAGCTGCCGTCCCCCGTCTGCTCCCGGTACGACGCGATGATCAGGCGGTAGTAGTCGATCGTCGAGCCCGGTGCAATCCCGCCGACGATGCCGAGCGTCTTCATGTTGACCTATCCCGTTCCTTGCGGCGCCGCATGGCGGACCGCGTCTCATCACCGGGGTGCGGCGCCGGACGATGCCTCGGGACGGTATATGATCACCCGCACCGTCTCGAGCGTGATCAGGCCACCGCCGACCATCTGATCCAGGTCGGGCAGCACTGCCTGAATGCGCTCCTCCGTTTCCACGCACTCGACGATCACGGGCAGATCGAGCGAGAGCAGCTCGAGCCGGTCGGTGCGCAGATGCGCGCTCGCCCCGAAGCCCATGATGGCCCGGTAGACGGTGGCGCCGGCGTAATGGCGCTCGCGCAGGAGCTCGACAATCGCCTGGTAGAGTGGCCGCCCGCGGTGTTTGTCGCGCTCGCCGAGATGAATGCGCATCAACGTGCGCTCTCCCGTCAAGCCGTGCATACGACCCTCCATGCTCTGCGAGACGACTGTATTCCTCGCCGCTATGCCGCCCGCCGCACGGCGAGCAGCTCGCGGGCGCCGGCGAAGCCGAGGAACACGCCCACGAGCGAGGCCGCGACGCTCACCCCAACGTACAGCGCGGCACGGCGCCAGTCGCCCTCCTCCATCAGCGTGGCGCTCTCGTACGTGAACGTGGAGAAGGTCGTGTACCCGCCGCAGAAGCCAGTCGTCAGCAGGGCACGCACCTCGGGCGTGATGGCCGGCGTCTCGAGGGCGTAGCGCACGATGAACCCGAGCAGGACTGAGCCGGTGAAATTGACGACCACCGTGCCGAGCGGGAAGGTCCCTGCGCGCGCCTGGACCAGGCTAGCAACGCCGTAGCGGACGACGCTGCCGATGGCACCCCCGAGCGCCACGTACCAGATGAGTCGCATCGAACCAGCCCTCCGCTGAGGTGCTCGGGTGTGGGTAGGCGGACACAAAAGAGGCCCCCACGCAAGGAATCGCGTAGGAGCCATCAGCCGGTTACCGGCGGTTACGGGGAGCTCCATCCCCAAGCGAATGCTGCATCGAGAGTAGAGCGATGCACCACGAGGGTCAACTGCCGCGCGTCGCCGGTCTCGAAGGACGCGATCCGCGCGGGTCCTGCTCCTGCTCCTACGCCTGCTACCTACTTCCCGTCGACCGCCCGCGTCAACCGCTCCACATCCTCCTGCAGCACCAGCCGAGTACGGTCGATGGCAGTCCGCACGTCGGCGTTCCGGAGCCTCGGATGGAGGGTCTCAATGAGGATGAGTTTCCGGCTGTGGCTTTCCAGCAGCGCCCGGTCGAGCGCCTCGCCCCGGCTGCGTTTGTCGGGCCACGCGGTGATGGACTGGGCGCGCCGGCGTATTCGTCCAGCAACCGCTCAAGCAAGAAGAGGTCGGGATTGGTGCTCGCCAGCCTGCGGGCCGAGTCTGACGCTGCGTGCTCGGATTCCCGAACACGACGCTGTCCGCGTGCTGCGCATGATCGGGCACGATGGAGCTGGGCGCCGGCCCGCCTCCGCCCCCCCGGTCGTCGCTGCAGCCTGGGGCTGTGGCAACCACCAGGGCGTGCGCGAGTGCATACCTGCTCATCATTCCGGTCTCGCTGGGCTCAGCGGCTGGCTTCATCGCGCTCGCGGGCGTGGCGGCCGAGACCGGCGTTGTGATGCTCCTGCACCTGGACCACGCCTGGGAGGACATCACCCGTGGCGGTCGCCGGCCGACCCGCGCGGACCTGGTGGGAGCGATCGAGCACGCCGCGGTGAACCGGCTCCGCCCCAAGCTCATGACGGTGGCGGCGATCATGCTCGGGCTGCTGCCGGCGCTCTGGAGCCAGGGGACGGGCGCCGAGGTCATGCAGCGGATCGCGGCGCCGATGGTGGGCGGGATGATCACCTCGACGGTGCTGACACTCATTGTGATGCCAGCGCTGTACTACATCTGGCGTCGCCGTCATGTGCCGGGTGCGGTACCACCCGCACTGACGTGACCTGCCGACGCCGATGGCAGCCATGGGCGGCCTCGCGGGCTTCGCGCCATGCTCATGTCCCTGAGCACGGTGATCGTGGCGGTCAACGCTCGGCTGCTCCGGGTGGTCGGCTGTGACCCTTGGAACCCCCCGCGCCCAGGTCTAGTTTTGTCCACATGACGCGCGGGCGTGGGTCGACCGGGTCTCCTTTCCACCGGCTGGCAGCCGCATTCCTTCCCGTGCTGGCGCTGGCCGCGACCGTGGCTCCGGCTGCGCTGGCCGACGCCAGCGGGCATTGCGCCAGCCACAACGCCGGCCCGGCAACGCACCATGAGCCCCGGCATGCCGCACCCGCGTCCGCGGTGGCGGCTGCACCGGCGGAGGCGCCGGCGGAGTGTCCGCATTGCCCGCCCGCCGCGTGTGCCGCACTGACGCCCTGCGCCTCCGCCACCTCGGCGGCGCGCTCAGCGGACCCGGCCGGGCTCGGGCTGCTCGCGACCCATCTCGGGCGGAGCCCCGGCCCCGCGGCACGGCTGCGATCCACCGTCCAGCGCCCTCCAACTCCCCCTCCCCAACCGATCGCGTAGTCGCGGCCGCGAGCATCCTCGCGGTCGTTGAGCCTGTTCGCCGACTACGAGGATCGACATGCGACGCTTGCTGTTCCCCGCCGTACTGGCGGGGGTCATCGTCCTGCTGGGGCCCGCCGGGCTCGCGGCACAGATCGACTATCGCAACACCGACGACGACCGCCCGACGCTCGTCGAGGATGCCTACCCCATCGAGCGTTACGCGTTCGAGCTGCTCCTGCCGTACCGGTTCGAGCGCGAGCGGGACGGGAGCCAAGCGCACCTGAGCGAGCTCGAGATGGAGCATGGCGCGTTCATGAACGCTCACGTCGGCGTCAAGGCGCTGCTCGCGGCCGTGCGAAGCCCCGGGTCGGCGGCTCTGCCCGCCGACACCGACTGGGGCCTCGCGGGCATCCGCCTCTTCGGGCTCTACAACTTCTTCACCGAGGGGCCGGTGCTCCCCGCCGTGAGCCTGCGGGGCGACCTCGGTCTGCCGGTCGGCAGCCTGGCCGGTGATGCCGTGCGGGGAATGGTCAAGCTCGTGGCAACCCGGTCGTGGGGGCGGACCCGCTTCCACGCCAACGTCGCCCGCGGGTTCGGGAGCGAGACCGAGGTGAGCTCCGTCGAGCCGCTGCCCCGCTGGCTGTGGGGCGGGGCGATCGATCGCACGCTCTTCCGTCAGAGTCTCCTGCTGCTCGGCGAGGTGTACGCGCTCGAGCCGGTCGGCGACGAGCCCACCGAGATCAACGCCACCATCGGGGCGCGGTGGCAGTGGCGCCCCACGGCGGTCCTCGACGTCGGCATCTCCCGCCGGCTCCGGAGCGCGGTCGGGCCTGACGTCGCGCTCACCGTCGGACTCTCACACACCTTCGCCGTTCCCGGGCTGATGCCGCGCGGACGATGATGCCTGGAGATCACCACATGCCGTCACTCGCGACCATCGTCAGCCTGATCCTGCTGCTCGCACCCACCGCCCCGCTCGCCGCGCAGGAGCAGCGGAACGAGCGGTTCTACTATCCCGGCTCGTTCAACTGGCAGTTCCTCAAGCGCTACAACGATGCAGGGCGGCTGTTCAACGCCTTCGACTACGGACACGCCGTTCTGTACGAGAAGCTGCTGACCGATCCCGCCAACGTCCGGCGCCAGCTCGAGGAGAAGGAGTTCAACTATCTCACCACCGACCTCCTGCGCCGGCCGCCCCGATTCGCCGTCGCCGAGGAGGTGATCGAGCCGAGCTACGCCAAGCTCGCCTGGCGGGCCAAGCAGATGTTCGACTGGGCGCACGTCCTGCACCGGCAGATCTACGACGTCTATGCCGACGAGCGGCTCGCGCCGGCGGCGAAAGACACCCTGATCGAACAGCTCACCGACTACTACCTGGCGCAGGCCGAGTCGGCGTTCCTGCCGGTACCGAAATCGATGGCGCTGATGGACGAGCAGTACTACAGCCAGGTCTTCCGGAAGGGATTTCCCAAGTTCAACGGGCTGATCTGGGCCTACCATTGGCTCCAGGTCGGGCTGTACGAGCCCTTGATCGAGGGCCGCAACCCGGCGGAGAAGAAGGCCGGGGTGGACACGACGGTGGCGCGCTTCTGGAGCATGGTCGAGGATTCGTCTCGCGGCTTCCCGCGGGTGATGCCGATGACCTCCGCCATCGCGCCGCGCTTCACCGCCGCCCATCCCCGGGCCGCGGCGATCTTCGACAACCTGCACATGATGCACGACATCATCTCCGACATCCTCGCGGCCGACACGGTGCCGGAGAACCGGAAGCGCGTGGTCATCTACGCGGCGCTGGACGAGTTCCAGGATTCCACCCGGAACGTGATGACCCGGGACCAATGGCTCCACATGGCGGACCACATGGGCGGCATCGGCGCGATGGGCGGCCCCGCCACGGGACCGGCCGTCCCCGCGCCGCCGGCCGGCGCACCACACGAGGGACACAGCCCTCGGCACGAGGGACACGCGGGCCCACCTCCCGGTGACTCGGCGGCGGTCGCCGCCACGGTTGGCGCGTTCCACCGTGCGCTCGAGTCGGGCGACACGGCGGCGGTGCTGGAGCTGATAGCGAGCGACGCAATCGTCATGGAGGGCGGGAATCTGGAGGACCTGGGCGAATATCGGTCGCACCACCTGCCGGCGGACATGGCGTTTCTGAAGGCGGTGAAGATCGAGCGGAAGCCGACCCACGTAGCCGTCCTTGGGGACGCGGCCTGGGCGTGGTCCACCCAAGTGACCACGGGCAAGTTCAAGGGCCGGGATGTGTCAGGGGTGGGGGCCGAGCTGCTGGTGCTGAGCCGAGGCGGCGCGGGGTGGCAGGTCCGGGCGGTCCACTGGTCATCCGGGCGGCTTCCGTGAGGACGGGACCGGTGCTATAATTCTCGGCTCTCGTCGGACCGCCGTGGGAACTCCAAGATCGCTGATCACAGGCGGATAGCGGATAGCGGATAGCGGATAGCCCATGAATCTCTCTGGTCCCAAGGTCAAGATCTCCCGGCGCCTCGGCGTCGCCCTCACGCCCAAGGCCTCGAAGTATCTCGAGCGCCGACCCTATGCCCCGGGCCAGCACGGGCCCACGCAGCGGCAGGGCAAGCAGTCCAACTACAAGCGCCAGCTCCTGGAGAAGCAGAAGCTCCGGGCGCAGTACAACGTGAGCGAGCGGCAGCTCCGGAACTACTACCGCCAGGCCACCCGTATCCCGGGCAACACTGGCGCCGCGCTGCTCCGCGTGCTCGAGACCCGGCTGGACGCGTTGGTGCTCCGGGCCGGCTTCGCCCGCACCATCTTCGCGGCTCGCCAGTACGTCCGCCACGGCCACGTGCTGGTCAACGGCAAGCGGGTGAGCCTGCCGTCGCGCAAGGTGCTGCCCGGCGAGGTCGTCGCCATCGCCGAGCGCAGCCGGACCAACGCCCAGATCATGCTGGCCGCCCAGGCCGCGCCGCGCGCCGCCGGGTATCTCGAGGTGAATGCGGAGGACTTCAGCGCCAAGCTGCGCGAGCTGCCGGAGCCGGATCAGATTCCGGTGCTGTGCTCGGTGGCGCTGGTGGTGGAGTATTACTCTAGGTAGCTATTCGCTATCCGCTATCCGCTATCCGCTTCCTCCGACGCAGAACGGCCCTCCGTGTCCCTGGACACCGAGGGCCGCTGATATTGGGAGCCCGCGGATAGCGGATAGCGGATAGCGGATAGCGTTATTCCTCCAGCTCCACGTCCGGTTCCGGCTGCCGTTCTTCCAACGCACCGAGAAGCCGTGCGAGGAAGCGGTCGCGCTGGGTGCGAAGCTCCGCCGGCTCGTCGTGGTATGTCCGCTCGATCAGCCGGATCAGCCGGTGGCGGTCTTCCGCCGAGAGCGTCTCCCAGCGCGCCAGCTTGCTCCACACCGCCTCGTGCGCCTGGAGCGCCTCGCCCAGGAAGTACTCTATTCCCTCCGCGCCGGCGCCCATCACCTGCATGAGATTCGGCCCCGCCACCGCGAGGGCCGCGGCGGGTCCGCGCGACACCAGGCGGTCCACCTCGGCCAGGTCGACCACGCCCTCCAGCACCAGGTCGATGCACTCTCGCCAGACGGCGGCGAGGATCCGCCCCGAGGCGTTGCCCACCACCTCGCGCTGGAGCACGACGGGATGGCGGTGGAGCGCAATAAACCACTCCTTCACCTGGCGGGTAACGGCGATCGCCGTGTGCCGCCCGGGGACGATCTCCACCAGCGGTACGATCTCCACCGGGTCCAGCGCGTGGGCCACGAGATGTCGATCGGGACGCCGGAGCCGGGCGGCGAGCGAGCTCGCGTGCATCGTGCTGGTGAGGCTCACCACGATCGCCCCGCGCGGGGCCACCTGCTCGATCTGCTCGAGCAGCCGCTGCTTGGCGGTGAGGTCCGCGGGCATCGCGTCGAGGACGAGGTCGGCGTCGCCCACGGCGTGAAGGAGGCTCCGGCCGATCACCAGCGATGCCGGCGCGCCGGCCGCCTCGAGCGGATCGGCGCGGCCCAGATCGGTGAGGCGGCGCACGCGGTCGCCGACCTCCCGGGCGGCTTTCTGGAGCACGGGGGACTCGGGATCGTAGAGTGATACGGGCCAGCCGCGGCTCAGCGCCAGCGCCGCCCAGCCGCGTCCGCGATGACCCGCACCGATCACCGCCACGCGTGGTGGGTTCGCGTCGTCCATGCGATGTCCTCGGGTGAGGCGGTGGAGAGTGCGTCTAGGATAATATGGAACCGATCTTTACGCCTCGGGTACCGGTGCCGGCGATGACTAACCTGATCCTGAGCCTCCTGCTCTTCTGCTCCTCTGCTCTTCCGCTCACCGCGACGGCACAGGCAGTCGCCGTCGAACGACGCCTCGCCGACGACCTGGGCCTCCGGGTGGGCGACACTGTCCGCCTGGGTCCCGCGCCCGACTCCCTCCGTGTCGCCGGCGTCGTCGCCGCCATCTACGAGCCCAGGCCCGATCCCTCGGGTGTCATGCGCCGCGACCGCCAGATCCGGATGCACCTGCCGGATCTCGCGTCGCTCCTCGGTCACCCTGACCGGGTGGACCGCTTCGGCATCGCCCTCGATTCCGGCGCAGCGCCCGCGAGCGTCGCGGCCCGGCTCGACCGGACCGCGTTCGGCTACCGGGCCAGGCCGTCGGCCGAGGTCGCGTCGGAGTCGTCGCAGACCTTCCTGGTGGTGAGCCGGTTCCATCGCGCGATCGGCGTCATCACCATCGTGGCCGGCGCGGTCTTCCTCCTGTGCATCATGCTGCTCAAGGTGGAGGAACGGCGGCTCGACGCCGCGGTCATGCGCTTCGTGGGCGTCCGCCGCCGCACCATCTTCGCCGCGCTCCTTCTCGAGGCCGCGCTCGTCGCGGTGGCCGGCTCCGCGTTCGGCGTGGTGCTCGCGTGGGTGGCGGGCGCTGCCACTAACGCGTACTACCAGCGCCTCTTCGACACCCGGCTGGTGTTCTCGCTGGTGACGCCGGGCATCGTCGGCTTCAGCGTGGCGCTGTCGCTGGTGCTCGGCCTCGCGGCCGGGGCCCTCGCCGCGTGGCGACTCGTGCGCACCCCGCCGATGGTGCTCTGGAGGCGGGCCTGATGCGACTCGGCTGGGCGGTACGGAATCTCGGACGCCATCCGCTCCGCACCGCGCTGTCGCTGCTCGGCATTGCCGTCGCCTCCGCCATGCTGCTCGACATGGTGATGCTGAGCGGCGGTCTCGAGCGCTCGTTCCAGCGGCTCCTCCTGAGCCGCGGCTACCAGATCCGCCTGAGCCCGAAGGGCACGCTGCCGTTCGACACCGAGGCGACGCTGAGCCGCGCGAGCGCGGTGGTCCGGGACGTGCGCGCCGATCCCGGCGTGGCGGCGGCCGGCGGGGTGCTGGGCGGCTCGCTCTATGCACGGACCGGCGATTCACTGGTCACGCTGTTCGGCTACGGCATCGATCCGGGCGCACAGGCGCTCTACGAGGTGATCGCCGGCGGCAACCTCGCGCCAGGCGACACGCTGGGCCTCGTGCTGAGCGTCTCCGCGGCCCGCACGCTCGGCGTCGTGCCGGGCGACAGCATCCGCATCGTGGGCGGGCTCGATCCGCAGCTCGCCACGGCCGCGACGGAGCGTACCCTTCGCCTGCGGGGCCTCGTTCGCTGGCTCTACGACTACCCGGGGCAGCGCTCGGCGGGGCTGGTGCTGCCGCTCATGCAGCGTCTGACGCGCGCCGGCGACGACCGCGCATCGCTGGTGATGGTGCGCGCGCGGAGCGACGCGGAGGTGCAGGCCGTGGCCGCCCGGCTCGCGGACCGGCACCCGCGCCTCCAGGTCAGCAGCGTGGCCGACCTGGTGCGCCAGCTGCGCGAGCGGCTGGTGTACTTCCGCCAGCTCTCGTACATCCTCGGCTCGGTGAGCCTGATCGTGACGGTACTGCTCGTGGCGACGCTGCTCGCCATCACCGTGAACGAACGCCTCGGCGAGATCGCGACTCTCCGCGCCATCGGCGTGAGCCGCCGAAGCGTGGTCGGGCAGGTCGTCGCCGAAGGCGCGGCCCTCACCGGGCTCGGCGCGGGGCTCGGCGTGGTGCTCGGGCTGGTCACGGCGCGCTACCTCGACGCCATCCTCACCAGCTTCCCCGGGCTCCCGGCGGCGATCTCGTTCTTCGTGCCCGACGGTCGCGCGCTGGCGATCGCGGGTTCGGTGCTGCTCGCCGCGGGTGCGCTCGCCGGACTCTATCCGGCCTGGCTGGCGGCGCGGGCGCCGATCGCCGGCACGCTCCGCTCGGAGGCCACGTGACCCTGGTCGTCGGCACCGACATCCGGCGCGTTTATGCGATGAACGGCCAGGCGGTACACGCGCTCCGCGGAGTCAGCCTGACCGTCGACGCCGGCGAGTACATCGCCGTCGCGGGGCCCTCCGGCTCCGGCAAGTCGACGCTGCTGCACATCCTCGGCGGCATCGACGCGCCGTCGTCGGGGGCGGTGAGCATCGAGGGGCGCCGCCTCGACCTCCTGCCGGATCGCGAGCTCACGCACCTCCGCCTCACCCGGCTCGGGTTCGTGTTCCAGCGCTTCCATCTGCTGCCGGTGCTCACCGCGGCCGAGAACGTGGAGCTGCCCATGGCCGAGGCAGGTGTCGCCCGGGGCGAGCGTCGGGCGCGGGCGCGCGAGCTGCTCGACTACGTGGGACTCGGCGCCCGGGCCGGGCATCGGGCGACCCAGCTCTCCGGCGGCGAGATGCAGCGGGTGGCGATCGCCCGCGCACTGGCGAATCGGCCCGCGCTGGTGCTTGCGGACGAGCCGACGGGAGAGCTGGACCGCGAGACCGGCCAGGAGATTCTCGATCTCTTCCGGCGGATCAATCGCGACGGCGCCACGCTCGTGGTGGTCACGCACGACGACAGCCTCGCGGCGGAGGCGAGCCGGGTGATTCACATGGAGGATGGGCTGATCGTGAGAGGTGAGAGGTGAGAGAGGTGAGAGGTGAGAGCGTCGTCAACTCGCGCTCGCGAAGCGGCGAGGGCTCCTCCGGGGCGCTGCAGAGCGCGACCGCTGCGCGCTCTAAGCTGCCCTTCCAGAGCGCTCGCCGCTCCCGCTCCCGCGCCGCTCTCACCTCTCACCTCTCCTCTCTCACCTCTTTCGACTCGAGGCGGGCCCGGTGATCGCCACCCTCGCCTTCCGCCACCTCCGGGTGAAACCGCTCCGTTCGCTGTTCCTGCTGTTCGGCTTCTCGCTCGGCGTCGCCGTGATGGTCGTTCTGCTGAGCGTAGGCGAGGCGATGCTCAACCAGTCGCGCGACGTGGCACTCGTGGGCGGCGGCGAGGTCACCGTGCTCCCCGAGGGAATCGATGTGGAAGCGATCCAGAGCGGGGGCGTCAGCGGGATGTTCTTCGGCATCGACCGCGCGCGCTACCTCACCCGCGTGGTCTTCGGCGGGCCGCGGCATGCCGACGTCGTGCGGGCGGTCGCGCCCGCGATCGAGAGCGAGCTGATCTACCTGGCCGCGCGCGGCGATACGGTGGCGGTCCGGGTCGGTGGCGAGATCCCGAGCCGAGCCAGGGCGGTGGGCGCGGCGCTCGATGTGCGTGCAGGCGACTGGCGCGACACATCCGCGGATTCGGCCTGGATCGCGCCCACGCCGCAGCAGCTCTACGACGAGCTCGACCGCTTCCATATCCCGCCGCGCCGGGACTCCACCTGGGGCGAGTGGCACTACTTCAACGTCGTCGCCGGGCCCGGCGAGTGGTGGTACCTGAGCTATCTCGTGGGCGGCGAGGTCCCCGACGGCCGCTGGGGCGGGCAGCTGCTGATCACGCGCCGTCGCCCGGGTGGCCGCTATGAGCGATTCACGGCGGACGTCGCCGCCGAGCGCATACGGTTCGACACCACCCGGGCCGACCTCACGCTCGGCGAAAGCTTCGTGCGACAGCGAGCCGGCGAGTACCGGCTCCGGGCCCGGGCGCGCGGCGCGGCGGGTCGGGTGGAGGCGGACCTGCTGGTGCGTCCGCTGCCCCGCCGGTACTTCCCGCCCGCCGAACTGCGGGCGGACGACTTTCTCTCCGGGTACGTCGTCCCAGGACTCGCCGCGCGCGCGTCCGGCCGGCTTTGCGTGAACGGCCGCTGCGCCGCCGTCGAGGACGCCCCGGCATACCACGACCACAACTGGGGCGTGTGGCGCGACGTCACCTGGGAATGGGGCGCGGCCAGCGGGTCGTTCCTGAGCCTGCTCTACGGCGGCGTGTACGCGCCCGACAGCGTGACGGCGGACACCCCGTTCTTCCTCATCCTGGTGGACGCAATGGGCGTGCGGCAGGTGCTGCGGTTCCGCGACATCGACTACCAGGGATCACGGCCGGCCGGCGGCGTGGCTGGTGCGCGGGCCCCGGAGCGCTTCGATCTCGTCGCCGCGCGCGAGGCCGACACGGTGCGTCTCCGGGTTGCCGTGACCGACGTGCAGGCCACCCGTATGCGCGCGGCGGGGCTCAGCCGGTACTTCCTCCAGATGCGGGGCACGTGGCGGCTGGAGGGCCAGGTAGCCAGCGAGACGGTGGCGGACAGCGGGGCCGGGTTCTTTGAGACGTTTCTGGGGCGGGAGCGGGCGGAAGCCCGCTCCCGCCCTATCTTCCGGCCATGGAGACAAGGGAGCTGGGGCGCCAACTGATCGACACCCTCGGCCGAGGCTGGACGAAAGCGGACGTGGATCTCATCATGTCGGTGTACGCCCCGGACGCGGTCTTTGTCGAGACCCCGTTCTCCGCCCGGCTCACCGGGGCCGAGGCCATCCGGGGCTACTGGCGGGAGGTCCCCTACCACCAGTCGGAGATCGGGTTCACTTCGGGCGAGATCTACTCCGCGGGGCCCTGGTTTTCGACCGAGTTCAAGTGCGTGTTCCGCCGCCGGCGGACGGGCGAGTGGGTGGACGCCCGGGGGGCTATCTTCTGCGAGACCGCCGGGGACCGGATCAGCGAGATGCGCATGTATTGGCATCGCTGGAGCGGGGGCCGGGAAACCGGCGCGGTGTGACCCGGCCCGGCCGGGAACCACCCCAGCCCGCAAGTTGTATTGGAGAAAGGACGTCCGGCGCTCGATCGACCGGCTTAACATCAATAGTGACACTGCGTCCACCGGTTGGCCCGCCGCTCGCGAACCACGATTTTCGCGGCGCGTCCGCCGCTTGTCCCGGGCCTGAACGGCAGTACCAATCGCCACGCAGTCGGGAGGTCCCATGATCTCCGCCTTTTGGCTTTCCCTGACGCTGGGCCTTGCCGTCCAGCCGGTCGCCCCCGTTTCCGCCACCCAGGCGGGCGACGACGATCCGGCCATCCGCGTCTGGCTCAACGAAGACGGCCGATTCCAGCGCGGCGACGAGGCCAAGGTGTACGTGCGCGCCCGGGCAGATGGCTATCTCCTGGTCCTCCACGTGGACCCCGACAACCGGTTGCGCGTGCTGTTCCCGCTCGATCCAGAGGACGACAACTTTGTCCGCGGCGGTAAGAAGTATCAGATCCTCGGCCGCGGTGATCGCGAGAGCTTCGAGGTGGACATACGCTCCGGGCGGGGCACGGTGTACGCCGCGGTGTCCACCGAGCCGTTCCGTTTCGACGGATTCGTGGTCGGTGACCATTGGGATTTCCGCGCGCTGAACGAGGTGCCGCTCACGCGGGACACCGAGGCCGACCTCAACGAGCTCGCCCGCCGGTTCGCGACCACCGACTTCGATTACGACTTCGTCAACTACGATGTGTACGAGCGGGTGTACGCCTCGGGCTATGACTCGCACACGACGGTCTACTACGGCTCGAGCTACTACGGAGCCGGGTGGGATCCTTACTACTCACCGTGGTGCGTGGGCTACTGGGGCTGTGGCGGGTCCCGGCTGTCGATCGGCATCAGCTTCGGCTACCCGTACGGGTTCTATCCGTACCGCCCGTTCCGCGCCTTCTACCCCGCGTACTACTACCCGTTCCGGCCGTTCTACCCCTACTCGTACTACCACTACCCGACGTACTACTACCCGTACCGGCCGTTCCACCCGTTCCGGTTCCGCGACCCGTATCGTCATCGCAGCTTCGGAACGCACTACGCCGGCGGCTATTACTTCGGCGGGCACTACGCGGCGCCGTGGCGTAACCGGGCCGACGACCGGTTCTACACGAGCTCGTACGCGTGGCGCGGGCGCGAGGCCACGACCGACCTCAACCGGCCGGGGCGCTTCTCCACCGGCTACCGCGACCGCGGCTTCGATCGCGTTCTCGAGGGCGGAAAGAGCGGCGGCCGACCGGCCGAGGCGAGCCCACGCCGGCGGAGCGACGTTCCGGCGCCGAACGTGACGCCGGTGCGCTCCGAGGGCCGTCGACCAGCGGTCGTGCTGGACAAGCCGTCCCGCGCCCCGGAGGGGCGTCGCGCCACCGAACGAGGCGCAGAGCGCGGCGGCCGGAGCGACCTGAGCGCGCCGCGCCCGCTGCCGGTGCGCGTCGGTGGCAGTGCTAGTGCTAGTGCTAGTGCTAGTAGTGGTCGGGGTGAGGCAACGCGGGCAGAGCCGCGCCGGAGCGTGGAAGTCAGGGGTCCGTCACGCGAGCGGGGCGACTACGCGGAGCGCGGCTCGGACGACCGGCGCCGCGGCTACGAGAGCGGCGTGATCGAGGGTCGGCGGGAGCAGCCGGAGGCCCGAGGACCGGAGGTGCGCGGGCCGAGCCGGGTCCGTGAGACGGTCGATGATCGTCCGGCGCCTCGGCGTGAGGCTCGCGAGCCCCGGGAGCGGCCGCAGTTCGAGCCGCGTCCGGCCCCTCGCGTGGAGCCCCGATCGCAGCCCCGCGCGGAGCCACGGCGGGAG
>JBOHSY010000235.1:0-15189 GCA_050733355.1 Gemmatimonadales bacterium
TCGGTCGCGAGCAGGCGCGCTCGCGCCGCGGCGCGGGCGTCCGTCGCCGGCAGCACTGCTGCCCCGGCCACCCCCGCGAGCATGAGGCCGGGAACCGCGAAATGAAAGGCGTGCTCCGGCGTCATGCCGGGCCAGACGAGCCCGATGAGCGCCGCGGCGAAGCAGGCCAGGCCACCGAACGCCACCGCGCCATACACCCAGCGCCCTCCCCGTGACGAGTCGGCAACCGGCAGCCGCAGCCGCGCGCTCCGGGCCACGAGGTAGAGCAGCGAGGCCGCGACGAAGTAGAGCCCCGCGATCTTGATGACGATCGACACCCCCCCGCATGCGCCCGCGACCAGGAGCCAGCGGCGGCGACCGCGCTCGGCATGCCGGAAGAGCGCGAGCAGCCCGAACGTGGCGAAGAACAGGTTGTACCACGACGGCATTGCGGCGGGATAGTTCGGCACCGACCACGCGACCGCCATCGCCGTGAGCGCGACGGCTCCGGCGGCAGGGAGAAAGCGGGATGCGCACGCATAGACGATCGGCACCCACACCGCCATGAACAGCAGCAGTACCCAGCGCAGGTGCAGCAGATCCACACCGAGTACCCGGAACACCCAGGCATGGAGAAAGCTCAGCCCACCGGTGTACGTGTCGGCGAAGTCCCGGTGGGGAAGCTCCCCGAGCAGTACGCGCTCCGCGCTCTGCCCCAGCAGGCCTTCGTCGTCGGCAACCCAGTGGCCGTCGAGCATCGTTCCCACGTAGACCACGAGGGCGGCGCAGACGAGCATCGCCCACCAGGGCCACCGCGTTCGCGTCACCGACGCGTGGGGGGTCGACCCGCGCTCGGTGGACGCGTCGATCCGGGGCTCGACTGCGGCGGTCACGGGCCGCTTCCCGGATGCGGCTCGGCGTGGCAGATCGATCCGGCACGCAACCGCGGAACGAACCGCGCGAGCAGCACTCCCCGGTGCTGGTATACATCGTCGGCACACATGCCCATCTCGGCGAAGACCTGCCGCTCCAGGCCGAGCGTACGGATGAAGAGCACCCACACGCCGCCAGCCGTGGCGCCCGCCGCGGCGATGCGCCGAGCCTCGTGCACGGCCCAGTTGGTGTCCGGGTGGAACTGCACGTTGCCAACCCCGGAGCGCCACTGCGCGCCCGCGAAGGCGCCAATGATCTCGGTCGTGCCGCGCAAGACGTGACTCAGGCCGGCGCTGTCGGGGGGCAGCATCGGCCGACTGCGGGGAGGCGCGTTCTCGAACGCCGCCCCGCCGAACGCGCCGAGGCGCGCCATGCGCGCGAGCCGGTCGCGGTCGGGCGAACTCCAATCGGTCGTGTAGAACGTCCACGCAGGCAGTGCCGCGGAGAACACGTACACGGGCTCGCGGAACCCCGCGCGACGCTCATACTCGGCCACCGCCGGACGGACGTGCTCGAAAGCGAGCGGGTGCAGCGCGAGGGTGACGCCCAGCGGCAGAGCGAGACCGAGCAGGCTAGCGGTGCCGACGACGGCCGCCGGCACCCGCAGGCGTGGCGCGAGCCGGGCGAGGAGTGTGACCACGCCTCCCGCTACCGCAACGACGACGCCCGGCGCGGCGAACAGCATGATGCGGCCGGCGATCGGATAGCCGCCGGCCAGGGAGGCGGCAATCGCGCCGGCGAGCGGAGCGATCAGCAGCAGCGCGCGCGTCCGGCCCGATCGACCAGCGGCGTGCCGGAGCCCGACGGCGGCGAGCAGCACAACCGCGATCACCACCCCATCGATGTCCAGGCGGTCGGCGAGCTTGAGCGGCGGCTCGGTCGAGCCGCCGCCGAAGATCTGCCAGCCGAACTCTCGCAGACCCTGCCAGGCACGCCCGAGCACACCAGGCTCCCACAACGTCAAGAGGCTGCCTCGCCAGAACTGCTGCATGTACGGGTTGTCGGAGGCCGGCTGGTAGATCCAGAGGTATGCGAGCAGGAACGAGGCGATCCACGTGATGCCCGCGAGCATCAGCCGTGGGCGAGGCGGCCGCTCCGCCTCTGGCGCCAACCACAGCACCGCGGTCATGCCGGCCAGCACGAGCACCGCCGGGATGGATAGCCAGACCGCGGCCGTGCCCGCGACGAGTAGTCGACGCCATGCGCGGGCCGATCGCGAATCATCCACCCAGTCGAGGGCGAGCCAAAGCAGGGCGAGCGCCACGACCCCGTCGAGGGTGTAGGGCTTCACCTGACGAACGTACTGGAGGTACAACGGCGAGACGGCGGCAAGCGCAACCGCGAGCACGCCGGCGTGCGCCCCCAACACGCGTCGCGCCACCAGGTAAGTCAGCGGAAGCATGGCGAGCCCCGCGACGAACGGGATCGCGCGCAGAGCGTACTCGCTCACCCCGAACAGCAGCGTCAAGGCCTTTGCGGCCCAGAGGAAGAGCAGCGGGGCGGTCTGATCGTAGTCGAGCGGGAGCGCGAGCTCCGCAAAGCTGCGAGAGGCGATGTTCAGCGCGAGGCGACCCTCGTCGAGCAGCAGGGATGGATTCGCGAAGTACAGGGGCGCCCGGAGCAGGAAGCCGAGCGCCAGCGCAGCGCCGAGCAGTGGTCGCAGCGTCCGCTTTCCCGAAACCGGCGTCTCTGCGGGACCCTCGAGGCGTCCGGCCGGCCGCTCGAGCAGCGTCACGGCGGGGTGGGCTGCTCGGACGGCCGCGGCGCGACCGGACCGCGCTCCGGCGCAGCCGGTGTCGGTGCGGGCGGCATCGGTTGGAATGGCTCGAGGTCGGCCATCGCCGCGTTGCGGTGCCGCAGCACAACCACGAGCGCGGGCAGATAGGACGACACGAAGACGATCATCCACGGAATCAGCCCGTGATTCGGCCCGACCGCCGGGGGCGCGAGCGCGCTGACGGCGAGCCCGAGGCCCCCGCACACGGCCAGCGCGAGGAGCTCGCGGCGGCTCCGGGCGGACAGCAGCAGCGGGAGCCCCTCGTAGAGATGCGGGCTCGTGGGCAGGCACGCCAGCACCGCGAGCTGGCGCGCCTCGGGCAGGCGCCACCGGAGCAGCGCGAGCAGCAGGATCACGCCGCCGGGCTTGAGCACCGACGGGCCGTGCGGCGCGCGGCCCGCCGCCGCCAACCAGTCGCCCAGCCAGCCGGGCCACGCGCCGAAGGCGAGCGCCAGCAGGACCAGCCCGCCGATGACCGTGCGCCGGTTCGGGTACGCGACAAAGAGCGCGAGACCGGTGGTCGGCTTGACGGTCCACAACACCCGCAGCGCCGGAATGAGGACGGCGGCCGCGAACAGCGGCGTCCATTGCACCGACTGCAGGGCCCAGAAGAACTGGCCGCTTGCCAGCATGATGAGCGGCCAGAGAGCCCGCCGCGTCAGCCCATAGGCCAGGAGCGCCGCGCCCACCCCCATGAACGCCGCGCGCGCCAACGCCAGCGGCAGCAGGCTGAACGGCAGCGCCACCAGCACCGCCGGCAGCGGATACTGCAGGTCCCAGGGCCACGGCGGCGAAGGGACCGCCGCGTACGGGTCGTGCCCGGCCCTCAGCGCCCGGGCGGCGGTCCAGATGGCGTCGAAGTCGCTGACCGACAGCGGAGACTGGTGGCGGTAGAACGTCAGCACGTAGGCCGCGGCGGCGATCCCGGCGCCGATCGCACAGGCCAGCCGGGCGCGCCTGGACGGCACGCTCGACCCGCTCACGGTTGGCGACCGACGTCCCAGACTGGGCGAAGCATGCGGCCGGGATGCCTTTGGAAGGGGGCTGCCTGCGAGGTCGACACCGACACAGCAAAGCTAATGCCATGTACGGCAACAACTCAGGCAGATCCCTGCGGGGCCGGCGCCCGTTCACTTCCGCGCTGGCGTGCCTGCTTCTCGCGGTCTGGTCCTCCCGGGGGCGATGGCGGTGCGCCACGCATCTCGCGCGGCGGCCCCACGCAGCTGGAAGGGGGGACTGCGCGCGCGGAGGAGTACGTCGAGCCCGGTCCTACTCCACCGCCGGCTTCACGTCGTCTGTCACCGTGATGACGTCCGCCTTGTTCCGCCGGCCGGTCGCGATGAGGGTGAAGCTCTTTCCGCCCATCACCTTCATCTCGGAGAGCCTCGCGATCTCCTTCCCGTCGCCGTTCAGCAGCACCAGCGTGCCCACGAACGGATCGACGTCCTTCCACCCGGCCTCTCGCTGGAACGCGACGTCGCTGAACAGCTCGTCGTCGAAGCCGCGCAGCTTGAGCGTGAGGTCGTCCTCGCCCGGAATCGCGTTCACCAGGCGGAGCCGCGCCTTGTCACCCGGCACCGGCGCGAAGTCGTCGTTCAGCACCCGGAGATTCCGCTTGTCCGGCCCGCCCTCGTCGGGCATCGCGATGATGGTGTAGTGCCCGCCGTCCGCCATCGCCTCCCGGTTCTCGGCGATCGGCTCGCCCTCCGGACTCGCCTTGATCTGGAACGACGCTGCGCTGGGCTCCATCTGACGGAAGGGCGTCACCTTCTTGTAAGCAACGTTGGTAAACGCGGCGCTGTCGCCGGCATAGATGTCGATCGCCTTGCCGCCTGGAATCGCGTTGACCACCCGCACCAGCGACCGATCGGTTCGCTCGGCGGTCTCGGCGCTCGGCGCACTCGTGGTTCCCGTCTCCGTCCGCGACGTCACCGTGCCGGTCTCCGGCCGGTCGCAGGCGGTCGTCAACAGCAGCGCGGACACCGCCGCGGCCGTGCCAGCCGCCCAGACGCTTCTGCACTCGCCCATAGGCCACCTCGCTGACTCGTGATGGTTCGAAGCAAGCGAACCTATGGCGCCGGGGTGTGCGGGGCGGTGACTCTCGACACCCGCTAGCGCGTGGCGAAGTAGTATAGTTGGCTACTACCTATCATAAAATGAGGTGAGTGGCGGTTGGCGGACCGGCCTCACCGACCGGTTCCCGCCCAACCGCGCACCACGGAACGGGTTACAGGAGGGAGTCCAAGGGACGCCGGCGCCGCGCGTGGCTGCATGACGTAAAACGCTGCCCGGTAGGTACTTAGACCTCTCTTGACTTGGCTCGATCGCCCGGGGTAATTGCGCCAGGACCAACCCCAGACGACCATGACCACCGATCCCGCTCTTCGGTTTCCACCGCCCGCCGCCGCCGCGCTTGCGAGCGTCCCCGGTCCCGCTCCGGCGTCGGACGAGCCGCCCCGCGCGCGCGCGATTCCCCACTTCGACGACCGCCACGACGACATCCGGCTCGACGAATTCCATTGGCTGCGGCAGCGCGAGAACCCCGAAGTGCTCGCGTATCTCGAGGCCGAGAACGGGTGGACCGCCGCCTCGATGCGGCACACCGAGGAGCTGCAGCGGGCGCTGTACGACGAGATCGTCGGACGGATCAGGGAGACCGACCGCTCGGTGCCCGAGCGGATCGACGGCTTTCTGTACTACAGCCGGACGGAGGCGGGGCGGCAGTACCCGATTTTCTGTCGGCGGCGCGAGGAGGGCGGCGCGACGGAGGAGATCCTGCTCGATCTGAACGCCGTCGCGGTGGGTCATCCCTACTGCCGGCTGGGCGCGCGCGAGGTGAGTCCCGACCACCGTTACCTGGCGTACTGCGTCGACCTCAGCGGCGCAGAGCAGTTCGAGCTTCGCATCAAGGATCTGGCCACCGGCGCGCTGCTCCCCGAGCGGATTCAGCCCACGTCGCGCAGCGTGGCGTGGGCCAATGACGCCCGCACGCTGTTCTACGTGACGCTCGACGCGGCGCGCCGCCCGTACGCGGCGCACCGCCATCGCCTGGGCGACCCGCCGAGCGCCGACACGCTGGTGCACGTCGAGGCCGACGAGGCGTTCTTCGTAGACGTGGTCCGCACCCGGAGCCGCGGGTTCCTGCTGCTGGAGCTGGCCAGCCACACGACGAGCGAGGTGCGCTACCTCTCCGCGGACACCCCCGACCGCGAGTTCCGGGTGCTGGCGCCGCGGGCACACGGCATCGAGTACAGCGTCACTCACCAGGGGGACCGCTTCTTCATCGCCACCAACGACGGGGCGGAGAACTTCCGGGTCCGCCAGGCGCCGGTGCACGACCCGCGTCCCGACCGCTGGCGCGAGCTGCTGCCGCATCGCCCCGCGGTGAAGGTGGACGGGGTCGACGCCTTCGAGGGGCACCTGGTGATTCACGAGCGCGAGGCCGGCCTCCGGCAGATCCGCGTGATCGAGCTGGCGTCGGGCGAGACCCATCGGGTGGTCTTCCCCGAGCCGGTCTACACGGTGCACCGATCGGAGAATCCGGCCTTCGACACCGCGACGCTTCGCTTCGTCTACACCTCGCTCATCACGCCGGCAACCGTGGTGGACTACGACATGAACACCCGGGCGTGGGCCGAGCGAAAGCGCACCGAAGTGCGCGGGTACGATCCCTCGGGCTACCGGAGCGAGCGGGTGACGGCGACGGCGCCGGACGGCACCGGCGTGCCGGTTTCGCTGGTGTATCGCGCACCGCACGCCCGGGACGGCGGGCGCCCCGCCCTGCTCCTCGGGTACGGTGCCTACGGCGTGTGCTTCGAGCCGTCGTTCTCGCCGCACTACGTCAGCCTGCTGGATCGCGGCTTCGTCGTCGCGATCGCGCACGTGCGGGGCGGCGAGGAGCTGGGTCGGCGGTGGTACGAGGGCGGCAAGCTGACGGCCAAGCGGAACAGCTTCACCGACTTCATCGCGGCGGCGCAGCACCTCATCGCGGCGGGCTACACCCGCAGCGACCGGCTCGCGATCAACGGCGGCAGCGCCGGCGGGCTCCTGATGGGCGCGGTGACGAACCTTCGTCCCGATCTCTTCCGGGCGGTCGTGGCCGAGGTGCCGTTCCTGGACGTGGTCAACACGATGCTCGACCGGACGCTGCCGCTGACGGTGATCGAGTACGAGGAGTGGGGCGATCCGGGCGACCCCGAGGCCTACGAGTACATCAAGTCGTACTCGCCGTACGACAACATCGAGGCCAAGGCGTATCCCGACATCCTGGTGACCGCCGGGCTCAACGACCCGCGGGTGGCCTACTGGGAGCCCGCCAAATGGACCGCCCGGCTCCGCGCACGGAAGACCGACGGGAACCGGCTCCTCCTCAAGACCCACATGGGTGCGGGCCACGTGGGCGCTTCGGGGCGGTACGAGGCGATGCGGGAGACCGCGTTCAAGTACGCGTTCATCCTGGACAGCCTGGGCGTGCGCTGAAGAGCGGAAGAGCAGAGGAGCAGAAGAGCGGAAGAGCCGATGAAACGGCCCCGCGGGGGAGCTCTTCGGCTCTTCGGCTCTTCGGCTCTTCGGCTCTTCTGCTCCTCTGCTCTTCCCGCTAAGATCGTCCCCATGCCCGACACTCCGGAGATCAAGCGGGTCTGCGTCTTCTGCGGCTCCAACAGCGGCACCCGTCCCGAATACGCCGAGGCGGCGCATGCGCTGGGCGCGGCGATCGCGGCGGAGGGGCTGGATTTGGTCTACGGCGGCTCGGGCATCGGCCTCATGGGCGAGCTCGCGGCGGGCGCGCTGGAGCACGGCGGCCATGTCTTCGGGGTGACCGTCTCGTCGCTCCGCGACAAGGAGCCCCCCGCCACCGACATCCCCGACCTCATCGTCGTCGGGTCGATGCACCAGCGGAAGTCGCAGATGGCCGACCTGGCCGACGCCTTCGTGGCGCTGCCGGGCGGCCTCGGCGCGCTGGAGCAGTTCCTCGAGATCGTCACCTGGGCCCAGCTCGGCTTGCACGCGAAGCCCTGCGGCATTCTCAATGTCGCCGGCTACTACGACACCCTGGATGCCTTCCTCGACCACGCGGTGCGCGAGGGGTTCATCGCCGAGACGCACCACGACCTGATTCTCATCGACGACGACCCGCGTCACCTGCTGCAGCGGCTCAAGAGCTATCGCGCGGGCGAGGCGGAGCAGTGGATCGGGCGAACCAATCGCTGAGCGCTATCGCTATGCGCTATCCGCTATCCGCTATCCGCTCGTATCGCCGGCTCGCGTTGCCATGAGTCAATCTCGTTTCGCCGTCCGGCCGCACAGCAAGCGGATAGCGGATAGCGGATAGCGGATAGCGGATAGCTACGGTTTACCTCCCGCATGCCACTCCGGCTTCGGCCCGTTGCCGAGCAGCCGCACCAGCCGGGCGGCGGCGTCCACCACCCGGGCCATGTGGGGGAAATCGATCCGCGACACCTCGTCCGCGGGCTGGTGATAGTCGGCGTGCATGCCGAATGACGACAGCGTGTGGGCCGGGATCCCCTGCATCGCAAACGCGATGTTGTCGCTCCGCTCGAACAACCGCTGCACCGGCCGGGGATCGGGGGCGATCGGCAGGCCGGCGCGCTTGATCATGTCGCCCATGGTCGACCGCTCGTAGCCGGTGAGCCAGGCCAGGCCCGGGCCGCCCACGAGCGGGTCGGGCCGGCCGATCATCTCGATCTGGAGATCGGCCACGGTGTGCTCGAGCGGCACCACCGGATGCGCCACGTACCAGCGGGTGCCGAGCAGTCCCACCTCCTCGCCGGTCGTGAGGAGGAACACGATGGTGCGCTTCGGCGCCGGACCCGACGAGAGGGCCCGGGCGATGGCGAGCGTCGCGATGACGCCCGACCCGTCGTCGTCGGCGCCGTTGTAGATCGAGTCACCGGCGAGCGGTGCGCCCACCCCCACGTGATCGTAGTGCGCGCCGACGACCACCGCCTCGTGCCGCAGCACCGAATCCGCGCCGGGCAGCACGCCCACGACGTTGACGTCGGTGACCTCGGCGCCGCCCAGCGAATCGGCGAGCGAGAGACCGTTCCCGGTCCGGACGAGCGGCACGCGCTGGTAGAAGCCGCTGTCGCCCGCGGGCCGGAGCCCCATCTCGTGCATCGCCTCGGCGATGAGGCGCGCCGCGCGCGCCGCGCCCGGGGTGGCGGTGGCCCGACCCTCGAGCGAATCGGCCGCGATGACCGACAACCAGTCGCGGAGCTGCCCCGGCGTGGCCGGGGGACGCACGAGTGTCGACGGCGCGGCCGACGCGGTGGCGGGCGCCGGCTCGGGCGTCGCCGGCGGTCCGCCCCCGCAGGCGGACAGGAGGAGGGATCCGAGCAGTGCAGCCAGCTTGCCGCGGCCTATCGCTTGCATAACTTTGCACCTGACCCGGCGGTTCGCCGGATGTCTTCTGAGTTCAAGTCCATAGATCTGCGGCACTTGCCGTACCCGTCGCAACCGCGGGCGACGCGCGCGCGCCACACCCTGGGAGCCATACATGAAGAGAGCGCTGGTGTTGTTTGCCCTGCTCGCCCCCGCCGGCCCGCTCGCGGCCCAGACCGTCGATCTCACGCCCCGCATCGGCGCCTACGTGCCGCTGGTCAATCTGACCGAAGCGACGGACGCTGGCTCCGGCCTGGTCCGGGCACAGAAAGCCACCACCAAGTTCACGGTCGGCGGCCGCCTCGGCGTCTGGTTCGGCAGCGCGTTCGGCGTCGAGGGTGTGGTGGACTACAACAGGGGCGAGGTCCAGACGTTCCTGGGCGGCGCGCGCCAATTCCCCAATCTCGATTCGCGCCTTCTCGCCGCGAGCATCCGCCCGATGTTCCGCCTCAACTCGCCGAGCGGCAACGTTGCATTGATCGTCAGCGCTGGCGGCGGGCTGGTAGACCGGGGTGGCGTCTACATCAACGGATTCTCGCCGCCGGCCACGCAGTTCACCGGGCGGACCGACCCCGCCGGCGCTGCCGGCCTCGCCCTCCTGGTAAAAATCAGCCGGCACGTCGCCGCGCGCATCGACGTGGACGGCTACACCTACAATGCGCAGTACTTTCATCGGGCATCCGGCTACACCACCTCGCTGCGCCAATACGATCTGTTCATCACGTTCGGGCTGACGGGCCCGTTCCGCAACTACGGCATCCCGGGGGAGTAGCCCTCCGGACGAAGAGCAGCGGAGCGGAAGAGCGGAAGAGCGGATGAACCGCACCACCATCGGCTCTTCTGCTCCTCTGCTCCTCTGCTCTTCTTATATTAGCGGAATGCGCTCCCTGCGAACGCTCCTCCACCGCATCATCGACTACGCAGGGCTGTTTCCACCGGCCGGACTCGACATGAGCCCCGCGGTGGCCGAGTACGCCCGAGAGCGCGCCGGGCCGGATCGGTGGGCGCTGGGCCGCTTCGTGGCGCCCGCGGCGCGGCTCGACGAGTTGGGGCGCGCCGCGGCGCCCTGTCTGCCGCCGGCCGGCGAGCCGTGGCGGGTGAGCGCACTCGTCGGAGCCGACACGACGGGCGACCTCGCCACGATCGTGCGCTTCAATGACTCCCACGGCGGCCGCGCGGTGGCGGATGCGATCGAGCTCAAGGCGGCCACCGCCGATGTGATCGCCGCGGCGCTGGACACCATCGGGCCCGGCTTCGACACCTACGTCGAGCTGCCGGTCCACGCGGATCCTGCCGAGCTGATCCACGCCGTCGGCCAGCTGGGCGCCCGCGCCAAGATCCGCACGGGGGGCATCACCGCGGACGCATTCCCCGCCCCACCGGACCTGCTCCGATTCATCCGCGCCTGCGTCGACGCCGGGGTCGCGTTCAAGGCGACGGCGGGGCTCCACCATCCGCTGTGCGGCGGCTACGCCCTCACCTATGCCGCTGCCAGCGCCCGTGCGCCGATGTACGGCTTCCTGAACCTGTTTCTCGCCGCCGCGTTCATGGCGCGCGGCCTCGGCGACGCCGAAGGTGCCGCGCTGCTCGCCGAGCAGTCGCCCGCCGCGTTCCGGTTCTCCGACCCGGTGGTCGAGTGGCGCGGGCGATCGCTCGCCGAGCCCGACCTGGCCCGCGCCCGGCGCGAGGTGGCTACCTCGTTCGGCTCCTGCTCGTTCCGCGAACCCATCGACGACCTCCGGTCGCTCGGCTTCCTGTGACCCGCGCGATCGACGAGACCCACGATCCAGCGCGCCGGAGCTGGGTCGCCGAGGCGAACGGCCATCCCGACTTCCCGATCCAGAACCTGCCGTTCGGCGCGTTCCGCCGCCGATGGAGCAGCGACAACGCCCGCGTGGGGGTGGCCATCGGCGACCGGGTGCTCGACGTGCCCGGGTGCGTGGAGCGCGGGCTTCTGAGCGGGCGCGCGGAGGCGGCGGCCCTGGCGTGCGCGGCGGGGTCGCTCAACGCGCTGCTGGCGCTGGATGGGGAACACTGGCTCGAGCTGCGCCGCGCCCTGAGCCGGCTCCTCGCCGCCGACGGCAGCGGGCGTCCGGTCGACGGGCGCGCCGGCCCCCATCTGCTCGCCGCCGCGAGCGACGTCGAGATGCTGGTGCCGGCCGACATCGGCGACTACACCGACTTCTACGCGTCGGTGTACCACGCGACCAACGTGGGCGCCCTGTTCCGGCCCGACAACCCGCTGTTGCCCAACTACAAATGGGTACCGATCGGGTACCACGGGCGGGCGTCGTCGATCGTGGTGAGCGGCTCGCCGATCCGCCGCCCGGGAGGACAGACCCGCCCCGATCCCAACGCGCCGCCGGCGTTCGGCCCGAGCCGCCGGCTCGACTACGAGCTGGAAGTGGGCGTCTTCGTCGGGCCGGGGAACCCCCTCGGCCGTCCGATTTCGATCGCCGAAGCGGAGCGCCACCTGTTCGGCGTGTGCCTGGTGAACGACTGGTCCGCGCGCGACGTGCAGGCGTGGGAGTACCAGCCGCTTGGACCGTTCCTCGCTAAGAACTTCGCGACCACGGTGTCGCCGTGGGTGGTGACGCTCGAAGCGCTGGCGCCATTCCGCGCGGCACCCCGCGCCCGGCCGCCAGGCGATCCCGATCCGCTACCGTATCTCGAGGACACCGAGGACCGGCGTGCCGGCGCCATCGACCTGGTGCTCGAGGTGTCGCTCGCCTCGGCGGCCATGCGCGAGCGGGGCATCGACCCCGTACGGCTGACCCGGAGTCGGTTCGCCGATCTCTACTGGACGCCGGCGCAGCTCTTCACGCACCATGCCTCGAACGGCTGCAATCTCCGCCCGGGCGACCTGCTCGGCAGCGGCACGGTTTCGGGCCCCGGGCCGGATTCGGTCGGGTGCCTGCTGGAGCTGACGCGCGGCGGGAAGAGCGCAATCCGGCTCCCCACCGGCGAGGAGCGGATGTTCCTGGCCGACGGGGACGAGGTGATCTTCCGCGGCTACTGCGAGCGGGAGGGATCGGTGCGGATCGGGCTGGGGGACTGCCGGGGGATAGTTACAAGTTACGAGTTACGAGTTCCGGTTTCCGAGGTACGAGTTACGAGTTGATCCCGCTCGTAACTCGTACCTCGTAACGCTATGGTGCCTCGGCCACGGCCGCGATGGCGGTTGCAACGTCGGTCGCGCCCTGCTCGTCCTGGACGGTCCACGTCACCGTGTAGTTCCCGGCCGCCGCGTAGGTGTGGTCCAGGATGTGGGACGGATAGTTCCCGAACGTGCCGGTGAAGGTCTGCCCGTCACCGAAGTTCCAGGTGCCGCCCCACGGCCCTTCGGGGTCGAACGTGCCCGCGGGGTCGAACCGGACCGGCACGCCGACGGTCACATTGAAGGCGGGACTTTGGGGCGACGCGAAGTTGGCGGAGGGCGGACGATTCGAGGATGCGGCCGGGACCACAGCCACGCTGACGGTGCTCAAGGTGAACGTCACCGGCGCCGCTTCCACGCCCTCGTGTATCGTCACGGCATGCGACGGCGGCGTGGAGGTCACGTCGAGCGTCGCGGGCACGCCGAGGGTGATCGTGTAGGGACTGACGTTGGGCGAGAGGAAGAAGGTCGTCCGCCCCTGCACCGGATCGAACGCCTGGGTCACCACCGCCGCGTCGAGGGTGGCGCTCGCGTCGAAGTCGCCGAAGGTCACCTGGGTCCCTTCGACCGTCGGCAGCGTCACCCCATCGCCGAGCTCGACCCGCACCTGCACGCTGCCGGTGAACGAGATGTCGGACGCCTGGATCACCGGGGTCATCACCCACTGCGACGATCCACCGGCGAGCTTCCCGAAGCTCTGGGCCAGATCGAAGTCCAGCGCGATCACCTTCTGCGCGCCATCCACCGTCACCGGCCCGTGGTCGAAGTTCACCTTGAGGCCGGAGGATCCCCAGCTCGGCGTCTGGAGTACGCCGTCCGCCGGCGCGAGCTCCGCCGGCAGCTCGTAGCCCTCGGTTGCATACACGTTGCCATCGGCGGCGTCCTGTACGTACCCGCCGCTCACGACGAAGCGGAGCTCCTGATAGCTGCCCGCCGGCACCGGGACGTCCTGCACCAGCACCAGCGCCTGACTCCCGAGATCGCACAGCTCGACCGTCACCGGATCGGAGCGGAGCGTGGTGCGGCCACCGTCTCCCTGAAGATAGATCTCGTCGATGGTCACCGCGGCGGCCTGGAACGGGCACGCGAGCGGGACGGCGTGGACCGCCGCGTTCAGTGTGCGAATCTGGGAGCGCCGCCCCGTCTCCGAGAGCGTCGGGCCGGTTGAACCGCGCTTCAGCACCAGGGTCATCTCGGCGCTGCCGGGGCCGGCGCCGTCGCTGCATGCGGCGAGGGTCGCGAGGGCGAGCGCGCCCGTGAGACCCGTGAGCCGCGAGGTGGTCGGGAAGGTCATCCAGATCTCCAGATGTGAGCCTAGGCGGGTGTGCCGAACCAGGACCTCAGGGGCAAGACTCGCACCAGCGCTACAGTTGCCGGATCGCCGCCCTTTGACAGTAGTAGCACTACATACTTCTGGCACGCGCGCAACAGCTCTGGCATCGTGAGCAGGTCGGCACACCCATTGCCGCGAAGGATCCAGCGATGATGAAGCCCCTTTATGCGATTGGCGCCGGCTACCTCGCGATCTGCGTCGGTGCACTCGTCCTGCCTGCCCGGACGCCGCTGACGCACGCCGGCTCGCGCGCCTTCGTGGTGCCCGGCGGAGGCGATGCCTGGTTCGCGCGGATCAAGCCGTTCTGCAACGCGGTCGAGGTAGCCTTCGCGCACCAGCAGTCGCCGGCCCCACGCACGGCCCACGGCGCCGGATACAGCGCGGCGTGCTATGGGCTCGCGGGGAAGATTGATTCCGCGCGCGCCGCGATCGAGTGGCTGCCCGCCCGCGAGCGGTCGCTCGCCGCCGGCATCGTGTTCAACGTCGGCCACCCGGTGGCCGACGCGGGGGACGACAAGTCGGCCGGCCCGATGATGGCGCTGGTGATCGAGTACCAGCCCGACAACTACATGGCGCTCTATCACGCGGGCATGTCCGAGTACGTGCTGGGCCAGCCCGCGGCGGCACGCTCCCACCTGCGGAGATTCCTCCAGCTCTATCGCAGCGAGGACGGCTGGCGCTCCAACGCGATCGAGACGCTCCAGCGCCTCGGCGCGACGCCGTGACCGAACCCGCCTACATCGCGCCCGGCGCGCTGCTGGGCGCGCGCTACGAGATCATGGGCGAGATCGGCCGCGGTGGGTTCTCCATCGTGTACCGGGCGCGGGACCGGGCGCTCGACGCCGCCGTCGCGCTCAAGCTCCTGGTGCCGCCGCCGGCGAGCGCGCGGCTGGCGCGAGAGCGGCTCAGGCGTGAGGTGCAGGCG
Organism: Gemmatimonadales bacterium; assembly: GCA_050733355.1. Lineage (GTDB taxonomy): Bacteria > Gemmatimonadota > Gemmatimonadetes > Gemmatimonadales > GWC2-71-9 > DASQPE01. The sequence continues at coordinate 14,507 of JBOHSY010000235.1, forward strand.
GTGCGCGGGCTCGCCCATCCCCACATCGTGGGCGTGCACGACTTCCTCGAGGACGGTGCGTGGAGCTTCGTGGTGATGGATCTGGTCGAGGGCCCGGATCTCGGCGTCCGGCTCCGGGACCGCGGGCCGCTCGCGCCGGACGATGCTGTCCGCATCGGCGCGGAGATCGCCGAGGCGCTGGCGGCCGCGCACCGCTCCGGGATCCTGCACCGTGACGTCAAGCCGCAGAACATCCTGCTCGACCGGGACGGCCGCGCGCGGCTGACCGATTTCGGTGCCGCGCGGCTCGAGGGCCAGGCGACGATGACGCAGACAGGGGCGCTGGTCGGGACGCTCGCCTATCTGGCGCCCGAGGTGATGGCGGGCGGGCGGGCGGACGCTCGGGCCGACGTCTACGCGCTGGGCATGACGCTCTACTTCGCGCTCACCGGTCAGCTCCCGCGCCGCGCCTCGCCGCACCTGCCGCCCGACGCCCAGGCTGATGGGCACCCGCCTCGTGCCGTCCGCGCCGAGCTCCCCGAGTGGATCGACCGGATCGTGGCGCGCGCGACCCGCGCTGAGCCGGCGCGGCGCTTCCCGTCCGCCGGGAGCTTCGCCGAGGCGCTTCGCGCGCGGGACGACGGAGCCCTCGAGCCGGCCGCGCGCGCCGCGGCGCTCGACTTCTGCCTGCTCTGCGGCTCCAC
>JBOHSY010000236.1:0-2098 GCA_050733355.1 Gemmatimonadales bacterium
AGAGCAGCGGGTCTCATGCAGGCTCTCGCAGAGCAAGCGACACTGGCTGTCTCTCCCCGGACGCCGAAGCACTCACACACCAGGCGGCAACCTACCGCCCTCGATACCGAAGGTGCACCAGTGAGCGACGAGGTCGTGCTCACGCTCCACCGCGAGCTGGACCGCGTGGTGGACGCCGGGGAGCTCCGGTTCGAGCGGTTCACCGAGCTGGGCCAGGGCGAGATCGAGCGGCGCGCGGTGCGGGTCGCGGGTGCGGGCGTGGTGCCGCTGGCCGAGTTATTCGCCGTGCGGGGCGAACGGTCGGCCCGGGTTCGCGTCGTCGGTGATTTCCGGCGGGTTGAGCGGCTCGGCGCGGCACACGAGTCCGGCGAGCTCGTCATCGACGGGCCGGTGGGGCGCGAAGCCGGCGCGCGCATGCGAGGCGGCCGCATCACCATCCGGGGCGACGCGGGCTGGGGCGCGGGGCTGGAGATGGCGGGCGGCGTGCTCGACATCGAGGGCAGCGCGGGACCGAGGGCCGGGGGCGCCGCGCCCGGCGCCAAGCGCGGAATGACCGGTGGCGAGCTGGTCGTGCGCGGCAATGCGGGCCCGGAGGCGGCGGCCTCCATGCGGCGCGGGCTGGTGGCCATCGCGGGCGACGCCGGGCCCGGCGCCGGGCGGGCAACGATCGCGGGCACCGTGGTCGTGTGCGGCGCCGCGGGGCCGGACGCCGGCCAGTGGTCCAGGCGGGGTACGATCGTGGCGCTCGGTCCGGTCACGCCGTCGCCGACCTACCGCTACGCGTGCACGTACCGCCCGCAGTACGCGCAGCTGCTGCTCAGGCACCTCGAAGCGCGCCACCGGCTGTCCGTCGGCCCCGCGCGCGACACCGGACTGTTTCGGCGCTACAGCGGCGATCTCGCCGAGCTGGGCGCGGGAGAGATACTGGCATGGACGGCGCTGTGACACCGCTCAATCTCAACCTGCTCGCCACCGAGATCGCGGACGCCATGGAGGAGAACGCGGCGCTCCTCAGGGTGCGGACGCACCACCTGCCGGGCGGAGCGCGCGTGCTCGACGCGGGGATCGAGACCGACGGCGGCCTCGACGCGGGTCTCGCCCTCGCCGAGATCTGCATGGGCGGCCTCGGCAACGTCACCTACGCACCGGTCGTCATCGGAGGCCGGTCGTGGCCCGCCGTCACGGTCTGGACCGACCATCCACCGGTCGCGTGCATGGCGTCGCAGTACGCCGGCTGGGCCATCTCGGTGGACAAGTTCTTCGCGATGGGCTCGGGCCCGCTCCGGGCGCACGCCCGCGTGGAGAAGGAGCTGTTCGCGAAGCTGGGGTACGCCGAGCAGGCGGAACACGGCGTGCTCGTGCTGGAAACCCGCGCGCTGCCCACCGACGAGGTCGTGGCCTGGGTGGCGGCCAAGGCCGGGCTCGACCCCGGCCGGCTCACCTTCGCGGTGGCGCCGACGGCGAGCCTCGCGGGCACGGTGCAGATCTCCGCCCGGATCCTGGAGACTGGCCTGCACAAGATGGAGACGCTCGGCTTCGACGTGCGGAAGGTCGTGAGCGCGATCGGCACGGCACCCATCGCGCCGGTGGCCAAGAACGACCTCCGCGGCATCGGCCGCACCAACGACTGCATCCTCTACGGTGGCCAGGCGCACTTCACGGTGCGGGCGGGGGACGACGAGCTGGCAGAGCTCGCCGAAAAGCTGCCGGCCTCCGCCTCGCGGGACTACGGCACACCGTTCTACGACATCTTCCAGCGGTACGAAGGCGACTTCTACAGGATCGATCCGCTGCTCTTCAGCCCGGCGGAAGTCTGGCTGACCAGCACCGCGACCGGGAAGACGTTCCATGCCGGCGGATTGAACGCCGACGTGCTGCAGGCATCCTGCTACCCGTAACCCGAACCCGGAGACCGCCCATGCGCCGCCCCCTGGCCGCCGCCCTGCTCCTCGCGGCGTGCAGCCCCTCAGGAGACAAGCCCGCCGCCACGGCCGACACCGCGGCCGCCGAGCCCGCCGCGGCCGACAAGCTCACCCGCCGCGCGCAGAAGCGCGCCGAGCGCGAGCGTCGCGAGAAGGCCAAGGCCTCCGAGCAGCGT
>JBOHSY010000237.1:0-1700 GCA_050733355.1 Gemmatimonadales bacterium
TGCCGGCTCGGATCGCCTGGACGATCTCATCCTGTGTCAACCCGAACTCCTTCCGCGCCGTCTTGTCGCTGAGCGTCGCGCCCTTGCGCTGCCACTCGGAATCCAGGTCGTCCATGGTCCGCCTCCGCCGCAGGTTCGCTGGTTCTACTCGGCTCGGACCTTCTTCCGGGGAGGTCGCTTCGCCCCTGCCTTGTTCAGCTCGTCAGCGTCCCGCCGCGCGGCGTGGGTCACCTCATCGAGCATCTCGACCTGGAGCGCATACCCGATCCCGTCGAACGACGTGTCGCAGAGGACGTCGTCATCGTTGTCATCGGTCATGCCGGTGTCGGTCTCGTACCAGATCGAGCGGCGCTGCGCGTCCGACCAGCCACGATAGGCCTTCGCGATGGCCTTCTCGATGGCCTTCTCGATGACCTTGACCTGGCTGTCGGGCAGGCTGTCGTTTTCGGCGACAGTGCGAACGATGCGGTCCCAACCGTTGTTGCCCTCGCTCCCGGACGCCGGCTGGCCCCGGAGGATGTCGATGACATCGCGCACCGCCTCCGCGAGGCCCATCGCGGGAGCGTCGTCGTCCTTGGGCTCGCTGCCTCCTGCGCGTGGCCCGGCGCACCCCACGTGCGACTCCCCACCGCTGGCGCCTATCCTGTCGGCGGGGAGGTCGGGGATCAGTCCGCGGCGCCGTGCCTCCGCCAGGACCTCGGGCGGCATCGTGCGGGCATCGACGATGAAGCCGTTGACCGAGATCATCCACGCCAGCGGGTTCGACGCGAGCAGCTCGCGGCGGCAGAGTTCCGGGTCGAGTTGCCCGATACGCAGGACATCGCGGATCAGCTTCGCCTTGTTGGCGAGAGTGCTCTTCGGTACGCCGGTCAGCGCGCTCAAATCGTCGCCGGTCATGTGCGGGTGCTGCGTCCGGTCGAACAGGAAGTTCACACTCCCCACGGTGTAGATCGCGGCCCCAGCCCAGATGCGGAGGTCCCCACGCACGAGCGGCGAGGGGCGCTTGCGCGCCAGCTTCGCGACGAGCTTGCGGACCAGCTCGCCGTACTCCGCGTCCAAGTGCTCGGCGCAGAACGGGTCGGTGAGCTTGAAGATCTGCTCGACCTCATGCTGGCGCGATGCCGGGATTCGAAGGGAACGGTCTGTTGATCGCGTGCTCATGTCACCTCTGCCGAACGCAACGGCCGCACGGCTACCGCCAGGGACACGGCCGGGTAGCGCATCCAGGTGTCGTGCCCCAGCTCGCTCCACGTCATCGCTGGCGGCAGACGCCAGAGAGCGTGCCACGCCAGAGGGAGCTTCTTCGCGGTCGCGTCCAGGGTCAGCTCTGCGACCAGACCCTCATGACGCCGGTAGCTCTCCTCGAGCGATGGTCGTGGACGAACGTTGCCCGCTGGCCAGCCATGCACCAGCACGAGCATGTTGACCGCGAACGCGCGCTCGTCCTCCTCGAGGAGCCCGCTGACCGACGCCCCCTCGACGCCCGCGACGGCGTCGAGCCCGCTCACCCACGCGCGACGTGCGCCGACAGCAGCCCTCGCCGTCCCTTGAGCCGGCACGAACACCTGTCGCTCCTCGGCGAGAAGGAGGAGCTTGCGCCGTGGCGTTCCGACCCGAGGAAACGGGTCGCGGCCGATCACGTACTCGTGGACCGACCCCTCGAGCCAGAGCGCCGGCCAGCGACGAGCGGCGCCATCGCC
>JBOHSY010000238.1:0-10458 GCA_050733355.1 Gemmatimonadales bacterium
GTGGAATCGTTGCTTCGCGCCGACCGCGCCGGCGACGCCCCGCTGCGCTCCGCCATCGAAGTCGAGGCCGCCTCGCTGGTGGAGGAAGCGCCCTTGGCCGGTCTCCGTCTTGGCGCCTACCGCGTCATCCGCGAGATCGGCCGGGGCGGCATGGGCGCCGTCTACCTGGCCGAGCGGGACGATGAGCAGTACGACCGGCGCGTCGCCATCAAGGTGGTCCCGGCCGGCCTGCTGAGCGCGGGACTCCGAACGCGCTTCCTCCTCGAGCGGCGCATCCAGGCCTCGCTGGAGCACCCGCACATCGCTCGGCTGTATGACGCGGGCGTCGGCGAGGACGGGACTCCCTACTTCGTCATGGAATACGTGGAGGGCCGCCCGATCGACCGCCACTGCGACGAGGAACGACTGCCCATCCGGGCCCGGCTCGCCCTCTTCGAGCAGGTGTGCGACGCGGTCCAGTTCGCTCACCGGAACCTGGTGGTGCATCGGGACCTGAAACCCGGGAACATCCTGGTCTCGAGCGACGGCGTGGTGAAGCTGCTCGACTTCGTGATCGCCAAGCTGCTCCCGACCGAGGTCGACGGCGGCACGACCCTGACGGGCCGGGGCGGCTATCAGCCGCTGACGCCGGAGTACGCCAGCCCCGAGCAACTCCGCGGCGAGCCGGTCTCCACGGCGACGGATGTCTACGCCTTGGGCGTGCTGTTGTTCAAGCTGCTCGCCGGCGGCTGGCCCTATCGCCCGCGGGACCAGTCGGTCGTCTCCTTCGAGCGGGCGGTCCTGGACCAGGAGCCCGACCGGCCCAGCGCCGCGATCAGCCGGGCGCCCGACGATCCACCGGTGGGCGAGCGCCGGTCAACGACGCCGGGAGCACTGCAGCGGCAGCTCCGCGGCGATCTGGACAACATCGTGCTGACCGCGCTGAGAAAGGAGCCGGAGCGCCGCTACGCCTCCGTCCGAGACTTCCGGGATGACGTGCGCCGGTACCTCGAGCGCCGGCCGGTGAGCGCGAGACCCGCGACCTGGAGGTATCGCACCGGGAAGTTCGTCCGGCGGCATGCCCGAGGTGTCGCGGCGGCCGCAGCCACGCTCGCGCTCGTGGTCGCGCTCGTCGGCTGGTACACCGTCCGTCTCGCCGGCGAGCGGGACCGCGCCAGGGCGCAGTTCGAGCGAGCGGAACTGGCCAGGGACTTCCTCGCTGGCGTGATCGGGCAGAGCAATCCGGTGCGGGAGGTGGGGCCAGCCGGTCAGCCGACGGTTCGCGACCTGCTGCGATCCGCGCGGGATCGGGTGGAGACCGAGCTGGCCGGTCAGCCCCAGCTTCAGGCCGAGATGGGCATAGCGGTCGCCAAGGCGCTGCACGGAGTGGGCGAGATCGCGGGGGCACGCGAGCTGCTCCAGAAGAGCACCGACCAGCTTCGGCGGCTGCAGGCGACGCACACGGTCACGTTCGGGCAGGGACTGAGCAAGCTCGGGACCATGCGATCCGACATGGGCGACCTGAGGGGTGGAGAAGCGGCGTTCCGCGAGAGTATTGCGGTCCTGGAGTCGCTCCCGGCGTCTGCCGAGGTCGGCCGGCAGCTGATCCTGGCGCGTACCGGGCTCGCGAACCTGCTGCAGCGCGCCGGTCGCGCGGCCGAGGCCGTAGTGATGCGAGAAGCGATTCTCGAGTCGCATCGGCAGCTTCTGGGCGATCCCGAGCATCCGGACCTCGCCTCGGACTGGTACAATCTGGCGATTGACTACCAGAGCGTGGGACGGTTTGCCGATGCCGAGGCGCCGCTCCGCACGGCCGAGCGGATCCTGCTCGCTGCCTATGGCGAGTCCGACCCGCGTCTGATCCACGTCTGGCTGCAGTTGACCTCCTTCCTGGCCCTGCGAGGGAAGTTCGATGAGTCGGCGGAGTACGAGCGCAAGTGCGAAGGCCTGCTGCTTGGAGACCGATACGCTGACATCCATCCGCTGCGAGGTGCTTTCCACCGACTCCGCGCGCGTCGCCTGTTATTCCTGGACAGCGCGGGGGCCATCGCCTCGGCTCGTAAGGCGGTCGAGATCTACCGCCGGGCCGAGCACTTCGCCGTGGGCAGCGCGCTCGCCGTGCTCGGTACCGCCCTGCTCCTGGATGGACGTTTCCGGGAGGCGGCCGATGCCTTTGCCGAGGCCCATGTGGTCAAGCAGAATCAAAAACGGGGCGAGTCGGCCGATACTCGCCTTCAGCTCGTGGGCCGCGCGGTCGCCCGCTGGCGCCTGTCGGGCGATGCGGACCAGCTCCAGGACGCGGTGGCCACCGCTTCCGCGATGCTGCACGGGGGTCAGGGAGAGGCGATCTACCTCGCCGATGCCGCCGCCTGGGTCGCCGCCGCCCTGGAGACGGAAGAGCCGGCGCGCGCGGCCGAGTGGCGTTCACACGCCCAGCAAGCACTGGCGGCCGTTTACCCGGCCGGCCACCCCTGGCGCACGTCGCTCGCCGGCACCCGGCGCTGAGATTTGGAGCTCTGCTTACCCTCGGCGCCAGCGCCGACTCACGCGATTACACAAGGAGGGGCGGGCGGGTGACCGAGGCCGCCCTCAACGGCGCGTGCCAGGCGCCAACCGCACCAGCTAACTACCGCGAGGTGCTGGGGCGCTGCCGGGTTTCAGGCAGGCCCATCACTCGCAGGAGCGCGGCGCCGCGCGGGTGGCGCCGGATCGGCTCCATCAACGGCTCGCTCACGGGGGCCGCTGCACCGAGGCGGAACCGCTGCTCCGGGAGTGCACTGGCGATCCGGCTGGCGAAACTGGGCGACGGCAGCGCCGACGTCGCGGCCGCGCGACGCTACCTCGGGAGCTGCCTGGCCAAGCTGGGCCGCCCCGAGAAAGCGCGGGACTGCTCGAAGTGAGCCCGGGCTCGGCGCCGGGTCAGCGCCCCACGGCAGCCATGCCACCTTCCGGGTAGCGCGTGCCGGCGGCCACCCCCTTCGGCGCGATCCGCTCCAGCCGGTCCAGATCCGCGCGGGTAAGCGCGACGTCGAGCGCCGCCGCGTTCTCCTCCAGCCGCGCGATGCTCCGCGTTCCAGGGATCGGCACGATTTGGTCTCCATGGCCGATCACCCACGCGAGCGCGAGCTGCGCGGCCGTCACGTGCTTCTCCCGGGCCAGCTCCTCGATGGCGCGCACGAGGTCGAGATTCTTCTGGAAGTTCTCGCCCCGGAAGCGCGGATTGTTGCGGCGCCAGTCGTCTTCGGCGAGGTCGTCGGGGCTCTTGATCGCGCCGGTGAGGAAGCCCCGGCCGAGCGGGCTGTAGGCGACGAAGGTGACGCCGAGCTCGCGGGTGAGGGCGAGCAGCTCGTCCTCGGGCTCACGGGACCAGAGCGAGTACTCGGTCTGGAGCGCGGCGATCGGGTGCACGGCGTGCGCGCGGCGGATCGTGGCGGGCCCCGCCTCCGACAGGCCCAGGTACCGCACCTTTCCTTCCTTGACAAGCTCGGCCATCGCGCCGACGGTGTCCTCGATCGGGGTCTTCGGGTCCACCCGGTGTTGGTAGTACAGATCGATGGTCTCGATGCCGAGGCGGCGGAGGCTCGCCTCGGCGGCGCGCTTCACGTAGTCCGGCTTGCCGTTCAGGCCAAGCCACGAGCCGTCGTTGCCGCGGACGTTGCCGAACTTGGTGGCGAGCACGCCGCGATCGCGCTTGCCTTTCAGCGCGCGGCCCACCAGCTCCTCGTTCGCGCCCACGCCGTAGACGTCCGCGGTATCGAGGAAGTTGATGCCGAGCTCCAGTGCGCGGTGAATCACCGCGATGGAGCGGGCGTCTTCCGCGGGGCCGTAGAACTCACTCATGCCCATGAGCCCGAGGCCGATGGCGGAGATCTCGGGGCCGTTCGAGCCAAGTCTCTTCGTCGTCACGTGTTCCACTCCTTGCGCTTCAGGGTCGACGGTGCGGCACAGCTCGCCAGACACGGCCCGACCGCGGCGGCCAGCATGCGCGCCGCCTCCGTCGTCTGCGAGCTGGCGACGCGGCTGGACGCGACGCCCCGGGGTCGCGCTCGCGTGGCTGCTGCACCAGGGCGCGGATCGCGCGCTTCCGGCGCCCAGGCCGGCGGGCGATCCGATTCAACCGGTCAGCGGGGTCTCCCGCCGTGGGAGAGCCGATCGACCTCTGCCTCACTCATCTTATCGGCATCGAGATCGTGTTTGCCGGTGACCCGGTGCCAGGCATCCCGCACCGCGTCCTTGATGTTCTCCCATGCGGCGCCACCCGGGCCCTTACCCTCGAATTTGTCCCATCCGGTGCGCAGGTCCGACTCCACCTCGTGCCAGCCGCGGCCCATATCGTGCGTAGCGCTCTCATAGCCATACTGGCAGCCGGAACGGAACTCTTCGTAGCTCCGCCCAGCGGCTTAGGGGCGCGAAGCGTAGTTCTCGCGCCACCAGCGATCCTCATCGTTCCAGCTCGGATTGTTGGCCCTGCTGCCTCCTCTAGTGACATGCCCCGAGTTCCTCCCGGGGCTGGTACGATACGGCCGGTGCGGCAGCCGGTTGGTGATTGCGCTCACCCGTCGCGCCCGTGGCGCGCAGGATGTCCGAGATGAAGTAGTCTCCACCACCCTGGGACGGGCAGGGGCAGCATCGGTGTCCGACGCGACGGCCCGCTCGATATCCTCGTCGGTCCGGTGCGACCCCGTTCCGGCGAAACTCCCGGTCGCGAAGGGCTCACATTGACCAAATTGGTCTAGTCGTCGAGATTGGTGGTGGGAGGAGCCATGGGCCGAAAGCGGGTGGTCAGGGAGACGGTCAGTCTGTATCACGCCAAGACGCACCTGTCGCGGCTGGTCGACCGGGCGGCGGCCGGCGAGGAGATCGTCATCGCCAAGTCGGGGCGCGCGCGGGCGCGGCTCGTGCCGCTCGAGGATCGTCAAGGGCTTCGGGTGCCGGGCAAGGGCAGGGGGAAGTGGCGGGTCGGGCGAAACGTCGACCGGCCGCTGCCCGACGACCTGCTGGCGACGTTCGAAGGAGAAGCGTGAACATCCTGCTCGACACCCACGTGCTCGTCTGGTGGGATGAGGGCCGGCGACTTTCCCCGGAGGCGCGCCGGGCGATCCGCGAGGCGGAGGATGTATACGTGAGCGCGGCGTCGGCGTGGGAGGTCGCGATCAAGATCGGGCTCGGACGGTTGAAGCCGAGGCGCACGGTGGAGCAGGCGGCAGCCGAGTCCGGCTTCCTCGAGCTGCCGGTGACGTTCCGGCATGCGGCCCGAGTCGCCAGTCTGCCGCCCCATCACCGCGACCCCTTCGACCGGCTCCTGGTCGCCCAGGCGGCCGAAGAGGGGCTCGCGCTGGTGAGCCGAGATCCGGCGTTCGGACCGTACGGGGTTACGGTCGTGCCAGCCTAGCCGCGCTCCTGGCGCTCCCACCCAGGCAAGATCTCCGCCGACGCCCCACCTCTGCGGATGGCGCGCCGTGCGGAGGCTGTGTGGCGCTGCCGGAGGTCCCGATGAGTTCTGAGAGCGATCTCGCCCAGGATGAGCCGCGCATGCCGACGGTCGAGTGGGACATCCGCCGTGCCGGCCGGGCGTGCGTCGGCGCAGATGCGGCGGTGCGCCTGGGCGACCCCGAGGTCTGGCGGGCCGCGATTCGCGAGCTGGGCTGAAGACCCAGGCACGGAGAGGACGCGCTGTACCGACACGCGCCATCTCCATTACCCAGTCGCCTACGGCCGCGGTCCGGCCACTCGCCTCAGCCGATCGTCCGCAGGTACTCGGCGAGACGATCGAAGCTCTCGGACATCCCTTCCTTCATCCCCGTCTTGAGCGCCGCGTCGCGGGCCTCCTTCGACGGGTAGAGCACCGTTTGGGTGATCGTCGTCCTGCCGTTCTCCTCGGTGAGCAGCAGCGTGTTGAGCGTTTCGGGCCACTCGGCCCCCCACGACTCGGTGGCGACCAGCCGCTCGGGCGGCGCGACCTCCTGGTACACGCCGCGCATCCCCATCTCGGTGCCGTCGGACTTGCGCCAGACGAAATGCCACGCCCCGCCCGGGCGGAGATCGATCTCGCAGACGGGCATGGTCCAGCCTTCCGGGCCGAGCATCCAGTGCGGCAGGTGCTCGGGTTTGGTCCAGGCCTCGAAGACGAGCCTGCGCGGCGCGTCGACGACGCGGGTGACCACGAGCTCCCGATCCGACGGGGTCGTGAACGTCGTAGCGCCGAGCTTAGTTGCCGTGGCCATGATGCTTCTCCTTTGCTTTCAGGTGTTGTAGGTACCGGTCCAGCCGGGCGTAGCTCGCATCCCAGAAGCGGCGATACTCCTCGGCCCACTCGGCGACCTCCTTGAGCGGCGCCGCCTCGAGCCGACGGGGGCGCCACTGCGCCTCGCGGCCGCGCGCGATGAGGCCGGCGCGCTCGAGCACCCGGAGGTGCTTGGAGACCGCGGGGCCGCTCATCGCGAACGGCGCCGACAGTTCCTTGACCGTGGCCTCGCCCCCGGCGAGCTGGGCGAGGATCGCACGGCGGGTGGGGTCGGCGAGGGCGGCGAAGGTGGTGCTGAGGGTATCTGTCGCCATGTGTATCTAACCATTCAGTTAGCTAACCGAATGGTTATATACAACAGGGGTCCGCGAACTGTCAAGCGCTCGCGCGGGCGCCCCGCCTCTCGGGCGCGGCACTACGGCCGTCCGTCGCGGCTGTTTCGTCGGGGTGGCGTCAGGGCGCGACCAGCGGCGCAGCTAAAGGTGTCGGAAGGGCTCCGGGGTCTCCTCGGTCGCCTTGGTCGTTTGCTGCTCGAGCGATCGGGTGACGAAGTCCTTCGAGCCGAGCCCGATCGCGAGCGCGAGCGTGAGCACGATGCCGCCGAACAGAATCCCGAACGCGAGATCGACGATCCGTCCGCCGATGCCGAGGTGCTGCAGGGCCATCGCGGCGGACAGCACCAGCACCAACCACTTCACGCCGACGCTCAGGAAGCGGGCGTACTGCAGGTTGTGGTTCACCGCGGTGATGAGCACGCCACGGGCGATGAACCGCGCCAGCACGTTGCCCAGCACGAACAGCAGAATGGCCGCGAGCACGTTGGGCAGGTAGCGGAACAAACGGATGGCCAGCTCGGAGGTGAGCGCGGCGTCGAATGCGGCCAATCCGACCACCAGGCCGAGGAAGATCACCACCCACCAGACCGTCCGGGTCACGAGGAGGCTTGGGCTCTTCGACGGGGACCAATCCGCCAGGCCCGAGAGGCCCCAGCGATCCAGCCGCTCGTCAAAGCCGATGCCCCGTAGAAACCGCTTGAGAACGAAGGCGAGTATCCAGGCAATCACGCACGAGACCGCCAGCGCGAGAATCAGCGCCACGAATCCCGGCAGCAGGTTCGCCAGCCCGTTGATCACCCGGGCGGTCGATTCATTCAGGGCCTGCCTGACTTGCTCCCACATGGGACGTTCCTCCACTCCGCCGTCACGGATTGAAGCGATCCGGCCACCGCCACCGGGAGACGAGATAGGGTTTCTGCGCCTCGCATGCGGCCCCGAGCCGCTCGAGGCGCTGCTCGACAGCGAGCGGCGTCGCGGTCCCCACCTCGAGCGCGTAGGATGCCACCCAGGCCAGATAGACCGGTGTCATCGCCCCGGCCAGGTGATCTCGGCTCATGATGCGGAGCCGGTGGGCCAGCGCAAAATCGTACACGAACCGCACCCAAAGCTCGTCGGGGAACCGAAAGTTGTCCGGTGCGAGCTGGGTGAGCCGCTTGAGCTCGAGCAGGGTCGCCGGCGGCAACACCGCGCTCCAGATCTCCTGCAGGTTGCGGTAGCCCAACCGGAACGACTCGACCATCCGGCCCACGTCGACCGCGCCGGGCTCCTCGGCCGCAGCCGGTGCGATGCCGAACGTCGGGATGGCCTGAGATCCGCGGACCTTTTGCCAGAAGGCGGCGTTCCGCTCGATGTCGAGAAAGAGCGGTCCCATCACCTGCACCACCGCCGCGCTCACGTCCGGCGGCTCCTTCTGCGCGGGGATTGGCACTCCCAGCCGGGCCTGACCGACCTCGAAGCCGCCGCAGATCGCATCGCTCGTGAGCCATACCGCGATACCGCTTCGATCCGGCCCGGCCGGCTGCAGGTATCGCTCGACCAGCCGGGCGGAGAAGGCGAAATCGGCGCCCACCGGGAAGCTGATTCGCTTCCCATAGAGCGCGCGGGTGACCGGCGTGATCACGGCGCTCAGCAGGAGGGCGTCGAACCGGCGCCGCTGATAGTGGGGCGTGACGAGATCCAAGCCCGGGCGGAGGACCGGCCGGATGAGGTGGCCCAACGCCTCAGGCGCGAGCGCGGAGGGATCCGACCCTATGATGGCACACCCACGCGCACCGAGCCGGTTACTGACGGCGAAGACGGCTCGAAACGCGTCGGCGACGTTCTGACCCGGTGCGGAGAACCGGTCGAGCGAGATCGGGAACGGCAGAAGCGCAGGGCCCTCGGCCTCCGGGGTGCTCGGGTTGTCGGGGATGGCACCATCGGGGTGCACGAGGACCGTTTTGGAACCGGGCGCGAGGCCGTCGATTGCCCGGCGGACCCGCCCCGCGGCGTCACGCAGTCCGGCTTCGGTCGCGACCCCGGGCATGGCGATCACCAACTCCGCGGTGCCGAGCTTCGCGAGCCGGTCCTTGATCTCGGAGGACAGGGCGTCGAGCGCGGTCACAGCGACGAAAGCCCCCAGAGAGGGATCCGCACCCAGGTGGGTCGGTTGTCCATCTCGTACAAGAACTCATACAGCGCCTTGTCCACCAGATAGGCCCGGAGCAGGGCCTCGACCCCGGCCGGCGTGGGGGGCAGGAACCCACCCGCCCCCGCGGCTTCGCGATAGGCCCGGAGAAACTCCGCCGCCGTGGACCGCTGCCAAAGGTGCGCCCAGGGCTCGAGCCGGTCGACCTCCTCGGGATGCCGAGCCGTGTAGCCGAGCAACGCGGCGTACGCGGCGTAACTGAACGAGCGGACCATGCCGGCCACGTCCTTCAACGGGGAGTGCTTGACTCGCCGCTCGGCAAGCGGGCGGGCCGGCTCACCCTCGAAGTCCAGGATGACGTAGTCGCCCTTCATCCGGAGCACCTGGCCCAGGTGATAATCGCCGTGGATCCGGATCCGGAGTCCTCCGATCTCGCTGCCCTCGAGCCCGCGTAACCGGGCCAGGAACTCGCGCCGGCGTCGGAGGACCAGGCCCGCTTCCTCGACCGCTTCGTCGGGGAGCCGAGGCAGCTGGTCCTTCATGAGGTCGAAAGCCCGGGCCGCGCGGTCGTGCAGACCGGTGGCCAGGTGCGCGAGGTCGTCCGGCGTGAGAGGCTCCGGCGCGAACGCGGGATCCCTGGTGCCGGAGGCCAGCGCAAGGTGCAGCTCCGCCGTCCGCCGACCCAGGACCGCGGCAGCGTCGAGGTAAATGCCTACGTACTCCCGCGCGTCGGGGGGCTTGTCGGGAATCGGCTTGGGCGCGCAGGCCTCGTAGTAGCGTTGCAGCTCTTCCAGCGCACCGGTCCAGCCGTCGCCCTCGCTCGCCACCAGTCCCTGGAGCATTGCGATCGTGGCCGTTTCGCGGTCCCGGGCGTGGTACTCGATCGACCCGGCAAAGGGAGGAACGTGATCGAATCGCGCCTGTTCGGTGAGAAACCGATCGACCTCGCAGTCGGGGTTGATGCCGGTCTGATGGCGGCGAAAGAGCTTGAGGATGAAGCGGTCGCCATAGATCACGGACGTGTTGCTCTGCTCGCCCGCGGCCTGGCGCGGTTGGAGTGTCGCGTCCCCCGATCCCCGCACGGCTGTGAAGGTGCGCCCGGCCACCCCTCGGAGGAGCCCGTGGCGCGTGGGAAGCGTCGCGTCCCCGTCGATGCAGGCCAGCAGCGCAGCGGACGCCGTTTCGTTCACCAGCGCATCGTGGCAGACACCCACGCGTTCTCGCACCGTCACCGCGCAGAGCACCGACCCGGGCGTGGCCGCAACGACCCGGTCCGCCGCCTCGCCGAAGGCCATCGCCAGCGGCAGCACGTACTGGTCGGCCTCGCCCCCCTCGTAAGCCACCTGGACGAGCGCCACCACCGCTTCGGACGCGCTCAGCGGACCCCAATCCACGATGGACGTGCCGGTGATCTGACGGGTCTTGCCGCCAAACCACCGCTGCGTCGCCAGAAAGCGCGGCAGGATCAGCGCCTCCAGCCGGCCTCGCTGATACCCCTCGAGGAGTGCGTCCCAGCCTTCCGAGGCGTCGAGCGGCACCTCGGTCTCCAACGTCTGCGAGGTGCGGGCGGCGACCGCCTGGGGATCGCCGTGGAGCTCGAACCACATGAAGGCGTACGGGCCCAGAGTGAGGGGGTAGGTCCCCCGGCGGATGACGGGGAACTCCACGTAGCCCAGCATCTCGACCGGCAGCATCCCCTGATAGGCGGTGAGGTCGAGCTCGACCGGCTGGGCGAAGCGGGAGAGGTTGGCGACGCAGAGCACCTGCTCGCC
>JBOHSY010000239.1:0-9760 GCA_050733355.1 Gemmatimonadales bacterium
CGCTAGCACCGCGGTGGCTCGGTGGCCGCGGCCGCAATGGGATGACCGCAGGCGGAGCGGATAGCGGATAGCGGATAGCGGATAGCGGATAAGTCGATACCACACCAACCCCGGTTCACCATGCCCGAACCCCTCAGAGTCGGTCTCGTCGGCGCCGGCGCCGTGGCCCAGATCGCGCACCTGCCCGTGCTGCGGCGGATGAAGAGCGTGGACGTGCGCGCGCTGTGCGACAACGATCTTCCCAAGGCCCGCGCGCTGGGCGACCGCTTCGGCGTGAAGGATGCCTTCGACGACATCGAGGAGCTGCTCCGCTACGAGGAGCTCGACGCGATCGTGATCGGCTCGCCCACGCACCTCCACGAGTCGCACATCCTGGCCGCGCTCACCGCCAACCTGCACGTGCTGGTCGAGAAGCCGCTCACCATCTCCACGGCGAGCGCGCAGCGGATCGTCCGCGCAGTCGAGAAACACGACCGGGTGGTGCTCGCGGGGATGAACCACCGCTACCGGCCCGACGTGCAGCTCGTACGCGGGTTCGTGCAGAGTGGCGAGCTGGGCACGATCGAGAGCGCGCGGGGGAGCTGGCACGTGTACCGCCCCGCCCGCACCCAGGCGTCCTGGAAACAGCGCCGCGAGCAGGCCGGCGGCGGCGCGATGATGGACCTGGGCCTCACGATCCTCGATCTCGGTCTCTGGCTGTCGGGTAACCCGACGCCGGTGCGGGTGAGCGCCACGGTCGATCGCGCCGTGAAGGAGCGCACGGTCGAGGAGTCGGGCAGCGCGTTCGTGGTCTGCGCGGACGGGATGAGCGTGTTCCTCGATGTCACCTGGCGCCACATCGGCGAGGGAGAGCGGTTCGGTGTGGGGCTGCGCGGTAGCAAGGGCACTGCCGCGGTGAACCCGCTCAAGGTGTGGAAGGAACTCCACGGCACACCCACGGATGTCGTGCCGACGGCCTCGGGGAGCCGCGAGAACCCCTTCGTCGCGTCATTTCGCGCGGAGTGGGCCCACTTCCAGGCGGCAATCGCGGGGGAGGCCAAGCCGCCCGGGCTGCAGGAGCACGTGACGCTGCACCGCGTGCTGGACGCCATCTACCGGTCGGCGCAGGACGGGCGGGACGTCCAGCTGTGAAGAGCAGAGGAGCCGAAGATCGGAAGCGCAGATGGTCGGCCTGACGCTGCTGATGGCCGCGCTTGCGGGGCCAATGCCGGCCGCCAGGCAGTCAGCCGCTCCTCTGCTCTTCCGCTCTTCGGCTCATCCGGGAGACCCCCTCGCGGTTTCGCTCGTCACCATGGGCGTCGGCGTCCGGGTGTGGGAGCGCTTCGGCCATAACGCCATCCTCGTGGAGGACCGCCAGCGAGGCACCCGCACGGCCTACAACTACGGCCTGTTCGATTTCCGGCAGGAAAACTTCCTCCTCCGGTTCATCCAGGGGCGCATGTGGTACTGGATGCAGGGGCTCGAGGCCGACGCAATGATCGGGAGCTACGTGCGCGACAATCGCTCGGTGTGGATCCAGGAGCTCGACCTCCCGCCCGACGCGCGGGTCGCGCTCAGGGATTTCCTGGTCTGGAACGCGCGTCCGGAGAACCGCTACTACCGCTACGACTACTACCGCGACAACTGCTCGACGCGCGTTCGCGACGCGCTCGACCGCGCGCTGGGCGGCCGACTCCGCGCCCGCACCGACACGGTCCCCACCGGCACCACCTATCGCTTCCACACCGCGCGCCTGACCGCGGATGACGTCCCGCTGTACACCGGGCTCGCCGTCGCGCTGGGCGAGTCCGTGGATCATCCGATCACCGCGTGGGAGGAGATGTTCCTCCCGTTGTCCGTCCGGGAGTGGGCCCGGCGCATGACGATCGCGGACTCGGCCGGCCGGGAGCGCCCGCTGGTGCGGGCGGAGCGGACAGTGTTCACCAGCTCCGTGGCGGAGCCGCGTGAGCGCCCGCCGGCCCGGATCCCGGACTATCTCGCGGCCGGCGTGCTGCTGGGTGGTTTGCTCCTCGGCCTCACGGGATCGGCTCCGAAGGCGTTCGGATGGCTGGGGACGATCTGGGCGTTCGCGGCGGGCGGGGCCGGCCTGGTGCTGACGTTGCTGTGGGCCTTCACCGACCACACCGTGGCCCACCGGAACGAGAACCTGCTCCAGACCAGTCTCTTCCTCGTGCCGCTGGTGATCCTGCTCCCGGCGGCCGCCGCGGGGCGACCCTGGGCACGCCGGCCCGCGCTCATGCTGGGAGCGCTCGTGGCGATCTCATCACTTGCGGGAGTGCTGCTGCAGGGGCTACCGGGATTCGATCAGCAGAACGGAGAGGTGCTCGGGCTGGCGGTGCCGGCGAATCTCGGGCTCGCGTGGGGGATCAGCAGACTCGTAACTCGTAACTCGTAACTCGTCACTCGTCACTCGTCACTCGTCACTGCCTTCGCGATCCGCACCGCCTGCGCCTGCACGATGCGGGGCAGGTCCTCCCGCCGCTGCAGGGCCGGGTCCTCGTTGGTGAAGACCTTCACGATCGCGCCGCTCCGCGCGTCCACGAGCTGGGCGTTCACCCGCAGGCGGCCGAAGTGATCCACGAAGCTGCCGGTGACGGCGTACCGGGCGCCGAGCTCCCGCGCGACGCGCGACGCCGTGGCGGCATCGACCCGGCCCCCCCGGCCCACGCGCTCCTGGCCGGTCGCGGCCCACGTCTCCCGCGGATGGATGGTCCGGATGCCGGGCTGCAGCTCCAGCTCGCTCGCGAGCATCGTCCCGATCCGGAGCCGGCGCGCTTCGGTCCTGTCGCGGCTCTCGCCGTACGCCCCGGCGTTGCCGAAGCGGAACACCGCGACCGTCACGCCGCCCGCCTGGGCCGACGCGCGGGCGCCGGTGCCCGCCAGCAGGGCGGCGGCGAGCAGGAGCGGGACGACCATGCGGCGCATCCGCGATTCCCTCACAGCGTCAGACCCAATCCATCGTAGGCCGCGATGATCTCCAGCGCCGGCGCCGATTCCCGCGCGTGGTCACGCGCGTCCCGCAGCAGGGCGTCCACCGCGGCATCATCGTGCTCCGGGTCGTGATGGAACAGCACCAGCCGGCGGCAGCCGGCCTCCGCCGCCAGGTCGACCGCCTGCCGGGGGGTCGAGTGTCCCCATCCCGCGCGCGCCCGTATGATCGATTCCGAGTACATCGCGTCGTGCACCAGCGTGTCCACGCCTCCCAGAAACTCCACCAGCCGCCGGCGCCAGTCCGGCGGCACGGAGTAATCGCCGCCCGGGCCCAGCTCGTTGTCGGTGAGATACGCAAACTCGGGGCCGCCATCCCCCGGCGCCAGCCGATAGCCCAGCGTCGTGCCCGGATGTCTGAGGCCGAACCCGCGGACGGTGAGCCCGTCGATGTCGGGGCCGCCATCGCCGATTTCGGTGATGTTGAGGGCGGCGGTGAACGCCGCCAACGGCACCGGGAAGAACATCGGGTCCATCTGCCGGTGCAGGATCTCCGAGAGCGGGACCCCGTGTTGCGCCGCGCCCCAGACGCGTACCCGGCTGCCTCGCATGCTGAGCGGCTTGAAGAAGGGCAGCCCCTGGATGTGGTCCCAGTGGGTATGGGAGAGGAGCAGGTCGGCGCGGACCGCCGAGCCGGACCGCATCAGTTCCGTGCCGAGCGCGTGCAAGCCGGTCCCGGCGTCGAGCACGACCAGATGGCGGTTGCCGCGACTGACGCTCAGGCACGGCGTGTTTCCGCCGTAGCGCGCGGTGCGGGGCCCCGGCGTCGGTATCGAGCCGCGAGTGCCCCAGAAGGTCACCGAGTAGCTCACGACCCTCCGGCCGGCGAAGTGCGCTGCTCTCCGGCGCTCAAGCTCGACGTGCGGCGAGCATGAGCGCGTGCCGGTCCCTCAGCGTGATGTCCTTGCGGGTGACATGAATGACGCTCCGCTCGACGAGGTTCCGCATCGTGCGGGAGACCGTCTCGCGGCTGGAGCCGATCATCTGCGCGATCGTGTGGTGCGTGAGCTTGCGGGTGATCCGGTCGCTGCGCTCCTCGTCGGCCATGCGGAGCAGCAGGTGAGCCACCCGGCCGTTGACGTCGAGCAGCACGAGGCTGCCGATCTTCTCGTCCGCCCGGCGCAGCCGGCGGGAGATTTCCTTGAGCAGCGAGATCGCGACCTCCGGCATCTGGCGCAGCCGGGCATGGAAATCCTCGCGCCGGACGACCAGCAGATTCGAGTCTTCCATGGCGATCACGTGCGCGGACCGCGGCTCCTCGTCGATCACCGCCATCTCCCCGAAGAAGCTGCCCTCGCCCAGCACCGACAGAATCACCTCGCGCCCATCCTCGGCGATCAGCACGACTTTCACCTGGCCGGCGGCAACGAGGTACAGCGCATCGCCGGGATCGTCCTCGAAGACGATCACGCTGCCTTTCGGGTAGCTCCGCTCCCGGGCGAGGTCGGCGAACGACTGCAGGTCGCCTTCGGACAAGCCCTGGAACAGCGGGACCTTGCGCAACACGTCTATGGCGGCTGCAGGCACGGGGCCCTCACGGGTCAGGGATCGGGGGCCTCGGGAAGTCCGGGCCCGGTCGGAAACGCCCCTACGAATAGTGAGAGATGGGGCGGGGGGACAAGGGCGTGGATCACGTTGTGTTCGCCGGTCGAGGGCGCGGGCGCTTGAAATCGCACTGCCGATGGTAGTATAGTGCAAGGCTTTAGCCGCCCGGTCAGCCGCCGGCGGCGTCTTCCCAAGGAGCTCTGCCGTGAAGGCCAACCTGCACCCGCCCTACCGTAAGATCACCGTGGTCTGCGCCTGCGGGAACCAGTTCGAGACCCGCTCCACGTCGACGTCCATCCACGTCGAAGTGTGCAGCCAGTGCCATCCGTACTTCACCGGCAAGCAGCGCCTCGTGGACACGGCCGGCCGGGTCGACCGGTTCCGCCGCAAGTACCAGAGCGACACCGCCGCCGCCCCCCAGAGCTGACCCATGGAGGCCCGACTCCGCCAGGCGCTCGCCCGGGCGGAGGAGGTCGCTCGCGCGCTCGCCGACCCCGCCGTCGCCCGGGACCCGGCCCAGCTGAAGGCGCTCGGCCGGGAGCACACCCGCCTCGTACCGGTGGTGAAGGCGGCGGAGCGGCTCGCCCGGCTCCAGGACGAGCTCGAGCAGGCTCGGGAGCTGGCGAAGGACGCCGACCCCGAGCTGGTTGCGTTGGCGCGCGCCGACGTGACGCGGCTCACGCCCGAGGTCGAGGGGCTCAGCACCGAGTTGCACGACCTGCTCGTTCCCCGCGACCCCCACGACGACCGCGACGCCATCGTCGAGATCCGCGCCGGCACCGGCGGTGACGAGGCGGGACTCTTCGCCGCCGATCTGTACCGGATGTACACCCGCTTCGCCGAGCGCCACCGGCTCGGCGTGGAGCCGATCAGCGTGAGCGAGGGGAACCTCGGCGGCGTGCGCGAGGCGATTTTCGCCGTCCGCGGCTCCGACGCGTTCGGGCTGCTGCGCTGGGAGTCCGGGGTGCACCGCGTGCAGCGCGTGCCGGCCACCGAGACGCAGGGACGCATCCACACGTCGGCCGCCACCGTCGCGGTGCTTCCGGAAGCCGAAGAGATCGACGTGAAGCTGGAGCCCCACGAGCTCAAGATCGACGTGTTTCGCTCGAGCGGGCCGGGCGGGCAGAGCGTGAACACCACCGACAGCGCCGTGCGCATCACGCACCTGCCGAGCGGCATCGTGGTCCAGCAGCAGGACCAGAAATCCCAGCTTCAGAACAAGCTCAAAGCGATGGAAGTGCTGCGCGCGCGGCTGCTCGACCGGATGATCTCGGAACAGGAGGCGGCGCGGGCGCGGGAGCGGCGCACCATGGTCGGCACCGGCGACCGCTCCGCCAAGATCCGGACCTACAACTTTCCCCAGAGCCGGGTGACGGATCATCGGCTCCAGCTTTCGGTGTACAACCTGGCCGATGTGCTCGACGGCGAGATCGACCCGCTGGTGGAGGCGGCCCGCATGGCGAGCCGGCAGGAGCGCGAGGGTGACTGAACCGGCGGGAACGGGGGGGAGCGGGCCGGCACGGGCGGGAACGGTGCTGCCCGGCCCACTATGCCTCGCGGAGGCCGCTGCGGCGCTTCGTTCATCCGGCATTCCGGAGCCACGCCGCGAAGCCCTCCGCATCTGGCGCGATCTCGCGGACCGGCCCGAGTCGGACTTCGTCGCTGCGGTCGAACGGCGCGCGGACGGCGAGCCGCTCGCGTATGTTACGGGGCAGGCGGGGTTCCGGCATCTGGTGCTGCGCGCAGACCGTCGCGCCTTGATCCCCCGCCCGGAGACGGAGCAGCTCGCCGAGCTGGCGCTCAGGGTGGCGCCCGAGGGCCGGGCGGCCGACATCGGGACGGGGACGGGTTGTATTGCGCTGAGCCTCGCGACGGAAGGCCGCTACCACGAGGTGATCGCAGTCGACCGGTCGGCGGCGGCGCTATCGGTCGCGCGGGACAATCGAGCGCGCGTCGGCGCGCGGAGGGTTCATCTCGTCCGGGGCGATCTCACTGCGCCCCTGGCGCGGGGATCGCTGGACCTGCTGGTCGCGAATCCGCCCTATCTCACTGACGGCGAGTGGCGGAGGCTCGATGCTTCAGTGGCGAAGTGGGAGCCGTCGGAGGCGCTGGCATCGGGCCCGGACGGCCTCAGGGACACCCGGCGGCTGCTCGAGGATGGCCGCCGTGTCGTACGCCCCGGCGGGTGGCTCGCGTTGGAGCTCGATTGCCGCCGAGCCGCGCAGGTCGCGGAGCTGGCGACCGCGCTGGGCTGGAGCGGAGTACAGGTGACCATGGACCTTTTCGGGCGCGAGCGTTTCCTGCTGGCGCGAAGGAGCGACGAGCCGTGATCTGGGACAAGGCGCAGGAGCTCGGCCGGATGATCGGACAGACGCCGGAGTATCAGGCGCTGCGGCGGGCGGAGTCGAACCTGCGTGAGGATCGCGATACCGTGGCCAAGCTCGACCAGATTCAACGCCTCGCGCGGCAGGTCGATCACCTCATCGCGCAGGGGCAGATGCCCGACCAGCCTACGGCCGAGGCCTATGAGACCGCCGTCCGCGAGCTCGAGACCAGCGGGTCGGGGCAGGCGTACGTGGTCGCCCGCGCGAACTTCGAGAAGTTGATGAACAAGGTGAACCAGCAGATCGGCGAGGGCATGGAGCGCGGCGCCACCAGCAGCATCATCACGCTCTCGTGACCGCGGGGCTGTTCATCGTCGTCGAAGGACCGGATGGGGGCGGCAAGAGCACGCTCGCGGCCGCGCTGGCGGAGCGGATGCGTGAGGCCGGCGTCGACCCGGTGCTGGTGCGGCAGCCGGGCGGCACCCCGGCGGCGGAGCGGATCCGGGAGGCGTTCCTCGACCCCGGCGTCCGCTTCGAGCCCCACACCGAGCTGCTGTACATCTGCGCCGCGCGGGCCCACCTTGTGCAGGAGGTCATTCGGCCGGCGCTCGCCGCCGGGCGCGTGGTGATCTCCGACCGGTACGATCTGTCCACTCAGGCGTACCAGGGGGCGGGGCGGGGGCTGGATCGGCAAACCGTTGCACTGGTGAACGCGGTCGCGACTGGCGGACTCAGGCCACACCTGACGCTGGTGCTCGACATCCCGCCGGAGGTCGGACTCGCGCGGCAGCAGGACTCCGGCAAGGTGGGTGACCGGCTGGAGCGGGCCGACGCGGCGTTCCACCGGCGGGTGGCCGCCGAGTATCTGGCGGCGTCGGGCGAGGGAGTGCGACATTTGGATGGACGGGCGCCGCCCGACCAACTGCTCGACGCGGCGTGGGCCGCCGTCGCAGCGGCGGCGCCGGAACGATTCGGGGCTACGGCAGGGAATCCGGAGGCGGTATGAAGCAGCGATGGAGTCTGATCGCGATGGTGGCGGTCATCTCGTTCTTCAGCGGCGGGTGGCTGCTCCAGCGCGGTGTGGCCGTGGGTGGCAACGTGTACCAGCAGGCGCGGCTCTTCGACGACGTGCTCTCGCACGTGCACACCTATTACGTCGACTCCCTGGCCGAAACCGAGCTCTACCACAAGGCCACCAACGGGATGCTGGAGCAGCTCAAGGATCCGTATTCGGTGCTGCTGACCGGCGACGACTACCGGCAGCTCACCGAGCAGACCTCGGGCAACTACGCCGGCCTCGGCATCCAGATCGACGTGCGCGACGGCTGGATCACCGTGGTCGCGCCGCTCCCGGAGACCCCCGCGGAGCGTGCGGGCGTGCAGACCGGCGACCAGATCATCGAGGTCGACGGCAAGCCGACCGAGGGCTGGAAGAACGATCAGGCGGTGAAGGCGCTGCGCGGCGACGCGGGCTCCAAGATCGTGATCCGCGTCCGCCGCGCCGGCATCGCCGAGCCGATCCGCTACGAGCTGACCCGCGCCAGCATCCACATCCGCTCGGTGCCTCCCGGCACGCTGTTCGAGAGCGGCGTGGGGTACATCTCCCTCAATCCGGTGAGCGAGACCTCGGCGAGCGAGCTGCGCGACGAGATCACGGCGCTCCGCGCCAGGGGCCTGAAGTCGCTGGTGCTCGATCTGCGTCTCAATCCGGGCGGGCTGCTCGACCAGGGCGTGAAGGTCACCGAGCTCTTTCTCGATCGCGGCCAGGAGATCGTCGCCACCCGCGGCCGGGCGCGCGGCGCCAGCAAGAACTTTCTCGACGAGCACAAGCAGCTCTGGCCCGATCTCCCGATCGTGGTGCTGGTGAACGAGGGCACCGCGAGCGCCGCGGAGATCATCGCCGGGGCGCTCCAGGACCACGACCGCGCGGTCGTGGTGGGTTCGCCCACGTTCGGCAAGGGGCTGGTGCAGACGCTGTTCCCGCTGGGCGAGGGCGTGGCGCTCAAGCTCACCACCGCCCGGTGGTTCACGCCGAGCGGCCGGACGATTCAGCGCGAGGCGAAGACCGAGGAGGAGCAGTTCGAGATCGCTCAGGCGTCCATCGACAGCGCGCCGGATCCGGCGCTCTCCGACTCGGCGCTCCGCGAGCGCCCCATGTTCCGCACCGACGGCGGCCGGGTCGTGCGGGGTGGCGGCGGCATCGTGCCGGATCTCGTCGTCCGCCCCGATACCTTGACCACGGCCGAGCGGCAGTTCGGCCGCGCGCTCGGGTCGAACGTGCCGGCATACCGGGATGCGATCACCTCATACGCGCTCGAGCTCAAGCGCACCAGGAGCGTGACGGGCGAGAGCTTCCGGGTCACGCCGGCCATGCGCCAGGAGATCTATCAGCGGCTCCGCGCGAACGGTGTGGACCTCTCGCCCGGCGTGTTCGACGGGGCGCGCACGCTGATCGACGAGCAGCTCGGCTACGAAGTGGCTCGCTACGTCTTCGGACGTCAGGCGGAGTTCCGCCGCCGCTCGCTCGACGACGACCAGCTCCAGACCGCCTTCGGGCTGCTCCGCAAGGCACAGACGCCGCGCGAGCTGATGGGCGTGGCGATGAGCAGCGCCGGACCCAGCCGCAGCAACTGAGCGCCGCGCCGCCAATCGCGATCCTCGGCCCCGGTCGGATGGGGCAGGGGATCGCGATTGCGTTGGGGGCTGCCGGACATCGGGTGTTGCTGCTGGCCCGGACCCCCCAGCCCGTGCGGCCGCCGCTGCTGCTGCACACCGGCCCGTGGGATGCCGCGACGCGGGATGCCCGGGTCATCGTCGTAGCGGTTCCGGACGACGCGATCGACGCCGCGGCACATGCCCTGGCCGAGCGCGCGGCGCTTCGGCCGGAGCACGCCGTGCTGCAT
>JBOHSY010000240.1:0-3454 GCA_050733355.1 Gemmatimonadales bacterium
AGCCCGAACGGCTCGCTCACCGACGGCATCACGCAGACGTCCGCGGCGCGGAACGCGCGATCCACGTCCAGTCCGGAAAGCGGTCCCGCGAAGTGCATCGCCCCGGCAAGGCCCAGCTCGACGCTCCGCTCGATCATGCGGGGGAGGAGGTCGCCCGTGCCGGCCACGATGAACTGCGCGTCGGGAACGAACCGGATCACGCGCGCCGCGACCTCGACGAAGTAGTCCGGGCCCTTCTGGCGGGTGACCCGGCCGAGGAAGAGCACGGTGGGCCGATCGCGCGCGACTTCGACCTCCGGCAGATGTTCGGCGGGAGGTGGCGCGTCCACGCCCCAGTGCACGACATCCACCTTGCCCGCCGGCACGCCGAGGCCCTCGATCACCTGGCGGCGGAGCGCGTGGCTGTTGGCGATGATCCGGTCTGCGGCGTGCAGTCCTTCGACCTCGCGGCGCTCGATCTCCGGGTTGCCCTGCTCACCGACGCGATCGAACTCGGTGGCGTGGATGTGCGCGACGAGCGGCTTGCCGGAGATGGCGCGCGCGCGGATGCCGGCGGCGAAGGTGATCCAGTCGTGGGTGTCTATGAGGTCGTGGGGCTCGGTGCGGGCGATCTCTGCGGCGGCGGCGGCGTAGCGCTCGACTTCCTCGAACAGGTTCCGCCCGTACGGCAAGCCCGGTGCGGTGGCCCTCGCGCGCTCGCTCAGCACCTGATACTCCTCGGCGGCGGCGTACGGGGCGAGCGGGCTCGCGATGCGGTGGGTGCGCAGGGTGACCGGCACGTCGGCGGCGCTGACCACGCGGAGGCTCGGCAGCGGCGCCTCGGCGCCCTGGGTCGGGAACGGCACGACGAGCGTCACATCGAGCCCCTGATTCAGCAGGCCCTTCACGAGCCCGAGCGTCGCCGTGGCGAGCCCGCCCGCCTGGAACGGCGGAAACTCCCAGCCGAACATGAGCACCCTCGTCACCGCGGCTCTCCCCGTGCTGCGTCGTCCGTCCTGTGATGCAGTCGATGCGGCCTTAATGCCGGGCAAGAGGGGCGGGTTCCAGGGGGGCGGGCGGGCGGACCATGCGCGCCCGCCTGACCGCCCTCGACTGGCCACCTTCTTGCCTTTCAACCCACAGAGCCGACGACGCCACGCCGCATTGCAAACTTCGGCAGCGAAATCCGCCAGCCGCGGTCGCAGTGCGCGAGAGTGCAAGAACTCTCACCGGTAATTCATGCGCACACTCTTTCGTAGCCGCCTCTCCCGCGCCGCACTCACGTTCGCGACCGGGAGTGTCACGTTCGCCGCGACGTATCCCGACGAGCGGGCAGGCGGTCCGGCGGACGGGCGGTCCGATGCACCGCTTGCCGTGCCGGAGATCCTGCGGGGCGCGGGGAGAGTCGCCGACGCCTCGTCTGCCCACCTGACCGCCCGCCCGCCTGCCCGCCGGCGAGGTACCACCCCGGCCGCCTGGCCCGTCGGGCCCGAGCCCCGCGAGGGCGCGATTCTGCCCGGGAAGCGCATCGTCGCCTACTACGGGAATCCGCTCTCGAAGCGCATGGGCATCCTGGGCGAAGTTGCGCCCGACTCGATGATGGCGAGCCTCCGCCAGCGGGCCGCCGAGTGGCAGGCGGCCGACAGCGCGCGTGGGGTGCAACCGGCGCTCCATCTCATCGTGACCGTGGCGCAGGGGCAGCCGGGGCGCGATCGGAGGTACCGGCTCCGCATGGCCGACACGCTCATCGAGCGCGTGGCCGGCTGGGCCGAGTCGAATGGATGGCTCCTGTTCCTGGATGTGCAGGTGGGGCACAGCAGCATGGAGGCCGAGCTGCCGCGGCTCACGCCGTGGCTCGCGCGGCCGTACGTGCACCTGGGCCTCGACCCCGAGTTCGCGATGAAGGACGGCTCGGTACCGGGCCGGAAGATCGGCACCATCGACGCGAGGGAGGTGAACTATGCCATCGACCTGCTCGGCGGGATCGTGGACAGCCTTGGGCTTCCGCCCAAGGTGCTCGTCGTCCACCGCTTCACCCAGCGGATGCTCACCGGCTACGACCGCATCGGGCTCGACCCGAGGGTCCAGGTCGTCATCGACATGGACGGCTTCGGCGACCGGCCGCTCAAACGCAGCGTCTATCGCGATTTCATCGTCAAGGAGCCGGTCCAGTTCACCGGGTTCAAGCTCTTCTACAAGAACGACCAGCCGATGATGACGCCGGAGGACGTGCTCACGCTCTCCCCCAACCCGCTCTACATCCAGTATCAGTAGGCCGCGCGAACTCTTCCGGGCTGGCCGGCATTGAATAGCCTGACCGCCACCGGGAGAGTCCCATGCATGCCGTCCGCTTCGCCGTTCTCGGTCTGATCGCCGCCGGGCTCGCGCCCGTCCTGCCGGCGCAGACCACCACCAAGCACGTCATCTCACTCGCGGCCGCCGAACGCATCGCCGACGCCGCGCAGGCCGAGGCCACGCGCCGTGGCTCGACTGTCGTCATCGTCGTGGTGGACGACGGCGGTTATCCGATCGTCCTCCGGCGGCTCGACGACACCCAGGTCGCGAGCGTCGAGGTCGGCATCGGAAAGGCGCGGACGGCTGCCATCTTCCGCCGGCCGAGCAAGGTATTCGAGGATCAAGTGAGAAGCGGGCGGGTGGCCGCGCTTGCGCTGCCGGGCGCCACGCCGCTCCAGGGCGGGATCCCGATCGAGCTCGACGGCAAGGTGATCGGGGCGATCGGCGTGAGCGGCAACACGCCGCAGGAGGACGAGGGCATCGCGCTCGCGGGCGCCGCGGTAGCGAAGACTGCGCTCGCGACCGCGAAGTAATTCGCGTCCATTCGCGTCCCTTCGCGGCTCACGCTGTTGTTCTGTCGAGCTGCGTGGGTTGGACGAGAGCTGGTGGGAGAGATCGGCCAGGGGAGGCTGGCTTGACGCGCGGCGCGTCCGGGATAGCATAGGGGGACCCTCAACGCTGCTCCGCTCCAGCGCCACAGTGCCTGCCTCCACCTTTCGCCTCATGAAGGAGGCCCGCGTGACCCTACCCGACGTCCGCACTGCCCTGCTCCGCCTCGTGTTCCCGCTTGTCCTCGTTCTCCTCCCCAACACGCTGACTGCTCAGGGCGTGACTACCTCGGCGGTCAACGGCATCGTGACCGATCTCGACGGGGTGCCGGTGGCAGATGCCAACATCGTCGCGCTGCACGAGCCCAGCGGCACCCGCTACTCCGCGGTGAGCCGCTCCGGCGGCGCATACAACCTCCCCAATCTCCGCGTGGGTGGCCCCTATCGGGTGACCGCGACGGCGATCGGGTTCGAGCCGCGGGCCGAGCCGAACCTCACCCTGAACCTCGCCGAGAACCGGCGGCTGGACTTCCGGCTGAGCCGGCAGGCGGTCGAGCTGCAGGAGCTGGAGGTGATCGCGCGCGAGGACGAGGTGCTGAACGGCGGGCGGAACGGTGCCGCCACGTTCATCG
>JBOHSY010000241.1:0-7461 GCA_050733355.1 Gemmatimonadales bacterium
GCCGCGGCGATCCGGATCGCCGTCGACTCGCGGAACGCCACTCCAACGCGCCGGCAGATTGCCGGGAGATCGAAGCTCAGCTCGGGAAGCTGGTATCGCCCGCCGATCATTCCGGGGACCATTCCAGAATACGCCTGCCGAGAGTCCGCGGACACGAGCGTCGCTTCGACCCCGGGCAGCGGTCGCCGCGCCAGTCCTTCCAGCACGAAGAGGTGTGCGTGCCCGCCGCCCACGAGCACCAGCCGCCGGGTCACGACGGCGCCGAGGCCAAAAGTGCAGCCGGGACTGCACGCCCGGCGCACGCCATCCGCCAGAATGACCGAATCAGGCGCCTGCAAGCCGGCATGGGCGCTGCATACAACAATGGCGTCGGCTGATCGGATGTCCGATCGCCTGCGTCAATGAAAGCCCAACAGAAATCAGGAGGCACCATGTCGGTTTATCTGACCAATCGGCGCGCCGTGGACCCGTTCAAGGGCCTGCGACGCCTGAACAACATGCTCGATGATGCGTTCACCACTTGGCCGTTCCAGCGGGAGGAGAACGGGACGCTCACGGCTGCGTGGACCCCGGCGGTGGATGTATTCGAGGACAAGGACTCCGTGAAGATCGTCGCCGAGCTGCCAGGGGTGAAGCCCGAGGACGTAAAGCTTTCGATCGAGAACACCGTGCTGACCCTGCGGGGCGAGAAGAAGCAGGTGGCGGAGGAAAAGACCGAGCGGGTGCACCGCTACGAGCGAGCGTACGGCATGTTCGAGCGGTCGTTCGCCCTGCCGAACACGGTGGACGCCGAGCGTGCCGAAGCGCGGTACGACGCCGGCCTGCTCACGATCCTGCTGCCGAAGGTGGAGCGCGCTCGTCCGCGCGAGATCCAGGTCAAGGTGAGCCGAACCACAGCCTGCAGCATAGCGCCCCCGGAGAATTCTTCGGGGGCGTTTTGCGTCCGGGGCCGGCATGGGTCGCTCGCGGAGATGAGTCATGGCGGTCCTGGTCGCGGCCGCTGCCACGGTGATCGCCACGCTGCTGCGTTCACAGCCATAGGCAACGCGGGGTCCGTAGAACTACGGAGCGGTGGTCCGGTCGCGCGCGGATTGCCCCGTGGCCCGCTGGGCCGTACCGTTCAAGCCATGTCTTGGCCGCCGCTCCTTCATGTCGTTGGCATCAGTCACCATACAGCTGATGTGGGCATCCGCGAGCGGCTGGCGCTGTCGGCCGAAGAGGTCGCGCGCCGACTCGAGGCCGAGGCCGCTGTCGGACGCTCGCTCGTCGTGCTCTCCACCTGCAACCGGCTCGAGCTCTACTGGTGGGGCGAGGCGGACCAGGAGCCGCATCTGCGACGGCTAGCCGCCGAACGCGCCGTGGATCTCAGTGCCTCGCTGCTCTACCGCCGCGACGCGGAAGCGGCGCTTCGTCACCTGTTTACCGTCGCCGCGGGTCTCGATTCCCAGGTGATGGGCGAGCTCGAGATTCTTGGGCAGGTGCGCCGGGCCCATCAGCTCGCGGCGGTGGCGGGCGCCACGACGTGGGAGCTCGATCTCGCGTTCGCGGCGGCGCTGGCCGCCGGTCGCCGAGCGCGGCGTGACACGATGCTGGGCCGTCATCCTGGCTCGGTGAGCGGCGCGGCGCTCCAGCACGCCGCGCGCTGCATGGGCGGCTCCCTGGCCGGCGCGTATGTGGTCGTACTCGGGGCGGGCGAAGTGGCGGGTGGCGTGCTTCGAGCGCTCGAGGCGCACGGCGCCGCGCGGATCGCGCTGCTGAGCCGCCGCAGGGAGCGCTCCGCCGCGCTCGCCGCCGCCGTGCCCGGCGCGCAGGCGTTCAGCCATGGCTGGGAACGCCTGGCCGACCAGCTGGCCGGCGCCGACGTCGTGGTGACCGCGACGGCGTCCCGCCGCCACTTGCTGGATGCGGCCGTGCTCGCCGCGGCGGTCGCCGATCGCCCCGACCGCGGTCTCCTCGTGCTCGACCTCGGCGTGCCGCGCAACGTGGATCCCGCCGCGCGCGACCTCCCCGGCGTCCGACTGTTCGACCTCGACGACCTGCGGCTCCAGCATTGCCCGGCCGTGGGGCCCGCCGCGCCCGCGCTCGACGACGTGGGCCGCATTCTCGACCAGGAGCTGGCGCGGTTCGACCGCACGCTCCAGCGACGGGCGGCGGCGCCCGAGCTGGCGGAGCTGCACCGTCTCGGCGCCGCGCTCGCGCGCGAAGAGGCCGATCGCGCGCTCGCCGAGCTGGGCGCGATCTCGGAGGAGGAGAGGGCGGTGGTACGGCGGATGGCGGAACGGCTGGCCCGGCGGCTCCTGTATCCCGCCAGCCGGACGCTGCCCGAGAGTTAGCGAGCGGCCCGCCCGGCCGCGCTCACCGGATTCAGCACCTTTCGACATTCGGGGTTCACGCACCCCGCGCATCGCAGCGGATACTGCGAGCTGTGGATCGCGCCGGCGGCCAGATGTTCCCGGACGATGTCCGCCAAAGCATCGAGGAACGGCGCCCGCCCATTGAGCGCCGGCGCACGCCGGTACGACCTGATTCCCGCCTCCTTCGCCACATGCCCGTACTCCAGGTCCAGCTCCGAAAGGGTCTCGATGTGATCCGTGGTGAAGGCGACGGGGACGACGAGCACCTGGCGGTGCCCCCGCGCACCCAGGCGGCGGATGACACGCTCGGTGCTCGGGCCGAGCCACCGGAGCGGGCCGACTTCGGACTGGTAGGCCAGCACATACGGATGCGAAAAACCGAGCCGCTCCATGACGTGGTGAACCGTGGCGCCGACTTCCTGCGGGTAGGGGTCCCCCCGGTCGATCACGTTGAGCGGCAGCGAGTGCGCGCTGAAGAGCAGGACCACCCCGTCCCGTTCCACCGCCGGGAACTCGGCCAGGCCGTCGCGCACGGCGTCGGTCATCGCGGCGACGAACCCCTCGTGCACCGGCCAGCGGTCGATCACGCTCCACGCGAACCCGTCGGCGAGCTGGAGGCGGCGGGCGGCCCGCCAGAGCTCGTTGAGGCTCGAGCCCGTGGTGCTGCAGGAGAACTGGGGGTACTGCGTGAACGCGACCGCCCGCTCGACGCCGTCGGCCTGCATGGCGCGGAGGGCATCCTCGCTTCGCGGCTGGATGTAGCGGAATGCCACGTAGAACGAGTGTGGCGCGGTCTCCGGGGAGAGCCGGTCGAGCCGCTCGATCATGCCGCGGCCCTGCGCCTCGGTGTGGCGCAGGATGGGCGATCCACCCCCGATCCGGGCGTACAGCTTGCGCACCTTCGGTGCCCGCCGCCTCGCGATGAACGGCCCCAGCCAGTTCTGGAACGGAAGCTGGATGATCTCGCGGTCAGCGAAGAGGTCGAGCAGAAACGGCTCGACGTCGTCGAGCGTGGCCGGCCCGCCGAGGTTCATCATGACGATGCCGGTCTTGCTGCGAGGCATGGGGCAATATAGAAGAGCAGAAGAGCAGCAGAGCAGCAGAGCAGAAGAGCAGCAGAGCAGAAGAGCAGCAGAGCAGAAGAGCAGAAGAGCAGAAGAGCGGAAGAGCGGAAGAGCGGATGAAACGCTCCTGCGGGGCAGTCCATCTGCTCTTCCGCTCTTCTGCTCTTCTGCTCTCCTATCCCAGTCCCGTCTCCAGCGCGAACCGGGTGAGCCCCGCCACGGTGCGGATCCGGAGCTTGCGCATGAGGCTCACACGATGGGTCTCGACGGTGCGGTGGCCGATGCCGAGCTCGGTCGCGATCTGCTTGTTCGTCTGCCCGCGGGCGATGCCCCGCAGCACTTCGCGCTCGCGCCCCGTCAAGGTGCCCAGGTCGCTGGTGCGCCGCTCGCGGGCGAGCTCGCCGCGCACGGCGTCGCTCAACTGGCGCGCCACCGGCGGACTGTAAAACGCCTCACCGTCGTCCACGGCGCGGATGGCGCGGCGGAGCTCGGTGGCGGCCGTCTCCTTGAGCAGATAGCCGTGCGCGCCGGCCCGCACGCTCTCGAGCACGTACTCGGGATGGTCGTGCATGCTGAGCATCAGCACGCGGATCTCGGGCAGCCGCTCGCGGATCCGCGCCGCCAGCTTGAGCCCGGACTCGCCGGGCATCGAGATGTCCAGTACCACGACGTCCGGCCGGAGCGCCTCGGCGAGCGCCATCGCGTCGGCACCGTTGGCCGCCTCGGCCACCACCTCGAAGCCGGCCTCGCCGTCGAGCACGTGGCGGATTCCTTCGCGGACGACGCCGTGGTCGTCGGCGACGAGCACCCGGATCGCTGCGGCACTCACCCGTGGCTCCCCGCAGCCGCCGGAAGATGCACGTACAGCGTGAGACCGTCCCCCGGCCGGCTCTGGATGTCCACCCGGCCGCCGAGCGCGGCGATGCGCTCCCGCATGCCCGCGAGCCCCATGTGCCCCGCGGGCTCGAACCCGCGGGGCTCGCTGCCCGCGGCAAGCCCGCGCCCGTCGTCCCGCACCTCGAGCGTGATCGCACCGTGCTCGTCCGCACGGATCGTCACGCGTACCGCGCTGGCTCCCGCGTGCCGCGCCACGTTGGCGAGCGCCTCCTGCAGCGCGCGAAAGACGGCGAGCTCGGCATCGTTGGCGAGCGGGGGCAGCGTTGGGGGCGCCAGCAGCTCCACCGGGGTGCCGCTCCGGTCGGCGAATTCGGCGACGAGCGAGCGGAGGGCCGGCAGCAGGCCGAGGTCGTCGAGCAGCGTGGGCCGAAGGTCGCGGGTGACCCGGCGGATGCTCCGGATGCCGGCGTCGACCAGCGCGAGCGACCGGTCCAGGCGCGCCGCCGCGTCCGGCGCGGCCGCGTCGCGCAGCAGCGCGAGCTCCATCTTCACCGCGGAGAAGAGCTGCGCGGTCTCGTCGTGCAGCTCGCGCGAGAGTCGTCGGCGCTCGTCCTCGTGCTGCTCGACCATGCGGGTCGAGAGTCGCTCGAGGTCGCGGGTTCGGGCCTCGAGCCGCTCGTACAGGCCGGCATTCTCGAGCGCCGCGCCAACCTGCCGTCCGAGCGCCACCAGGAAGTCCTCGTCCAGCGCCGCGAACGGGTCGCGCGCTTCACCGACGATCACCAGCGCCCCCGTCACGGCCGCGCCGCTCAGTACCGGCAGTACCGCCGCGTACGGATGGGGCGCGGAAGCATCCGGATTGGGCCCGGGCCAGTCCGCGGCGAGTCGCGGCCGACCCATGGCCAGCGCCTCCGCCACCACCCGAGCGGCCGGGCCGGAGGGCTCCGAGGCCGGCCAGCTGGCACAGACGCCGGCGCCACGCACGAATCGGCCGCCCCGCTCCTCGAGCAGGTACAGCGCGCTCCCGGTGACGGCGGGAAGCGTGAGCGGCCGCTCCAGCAGCGCGTCGAGCACCGCCCCGTCGCGCCCTCGGCGCTGCAGGTCCGCGGAGAGCGCCGCGAGCGCGCCGAGTCCACGTCGGAGGTCGTCGAGTACGAGCAGCAGAATGCCGGCGCCGACCGCCAGCGCGAAGAGCACGTCGAGGTAGTACCCCCACGGCGTCCACGCGCCCCGCGCCCGGAGAAACGGATAATCGAGATGGTGCAGTCCCCAGAGGCCGAACGCGCCAGCGAGCAGCGCCGCTCCGCTCGATCCGACTCGCCGATGGTAGGAGAGGAAAACCCAGCCGGTCCAGAGCGTGGCGAGGCTGAGGAACCCCACGGCCGGACCGGCCGCCCAGCCGAAGTCGTCGATCCGATAGATCGCGACGTACGACCACAGCGGGGGGAAGAGTGCGATGGGGAGGTAGCGCCAGCGCCAGCGGAACCCACGCGAAAAGACGAGCGCCGCCCCCAACAACGCAAGCGCAGTCCACCCGGTGACCACCTGGTGCCAGTAAAGCCAGCCCCGATCCTCGGTGAGCAGGAAGCTCGCGATCGCAGCCAGGCGGAGGAGGTAGAGCGTCCAGGCAGCGCTCCACCAGGCGAGGTACGGCTTGCGATACCGCCGGTAGAGGAACCAGCACAGCGCCGCGAGAGCGGCAGTAATGACCGCCTGGAGCAGCGCAGCCGCAAGCTCGGAGTTGGCGGAAGCGGCGACCTCGGCGCTCATGGGCGTAGGATACCCACCTGGGGCGCAAGCGCAACGAGGTATGGAACACAACTACTATAACCCGAGCGCGAGCAGCGAGGACTGGACGGACGCACGCGGGCATTTGCGCCGGCGCATGGATGTGGCCAGTTTGGTACAGACGGTGCACGATCGGGTCTGTCTTTCCACCCGCCATCGAGTGAACGCCACCGACACATTCATCGCACGATTCGGCGACCTGGTCGCCCTTCTCCGTGTGGACCCGGGCAACGACGCCGCCCAGGACCTCGCGTTGTCGGCGGCGCTGCGGGCAGTCCAGGGTGAGCCGGTCACGGTGGAGGCTGGCTTCGACCGGGGCGAGGTGGGGGAAGACTTGACGCTCCAGGGGCGGTTGCGGGCCCGGTACGTGGACGTGCTGCGGGTAAGCCCCGGCACGGATCCGGCCGAGCTGCTCACGCTGGCGCGCGCGCTCTCCCACGACAGCACGCCGGTGGCAGGCGCACCGGGCATCGAGGTCGAGCGGTTTCCTGTTGCCTCGCACAGCGCCCCCGCTGCGCACGAGCCCCCGACGGTTTCCCCGGCGCGCGCGGACGGCGACCGCCGCCGCCGTGCCGAGCGACGCGAATGGACCGGCGCTCACTTCGCGGGCGCCGAGCGCCGTCGCGGGTCCGACCGGCGACAGACCGGCGAGCGGCGGCTACGACTGGTCAAGCAGCAAGAGGCGGACATCGGGGAGCTTGGCGCGCGCCTGGGCCGGGCGGTGGCGGCGGGCGCCTGGAGCGAGGCGATCGAGCACGCAATCGCGCTGATCGACGTCTCGCCACGGGTGCCGGCGCAGGAGCGGCGAACCTTCGGCATCGTCGCCCGCCGGCAGCTCCCGCGCGCCGTGCTCGCGGCGTTCGTCGAGCACGCCCTGCGCGACCCGGCCGACCGGGCCCGTACGGTGGAGGTGCTTCGCTGGACGGGATCCGAGGGCATCGACGTGATGCTCGACGCGGTGTGCCGGAGCGAGGTGGCGGGCGCGCGCCGCTTCCTGCACGATGCCCTCGGCGGGCTCCCGGAGGCCTACGGGGCGGTCGCGCCGCTGCTCGCCAGCCCCCGTTGGCACGAGGTGCATCATGCCGCTGGCATCCTCGGACGCATGGGGCGTCCGGAGGCGCTGCCCCGCCTCCAGCCGCTCCTTGATCACGTCGATCCACGGGTTCGATCCGCCGCCGTGCACGCGATCGCGGAGTATCCCGCGGCCGAGTCGGCGGACGCCCTGCGTGCCGGTCTCAACCACCCGGTGCCAGCCACGCGCGCGGCCGCCGCCGACGCAGTCGGGGGGCGGCGGCTCGCCGCCTTCGCGATGCCGCTCGTGGCGGCGCTGGAGACGGAACGGGACGAAGCGGCCTGGCGGGCGATGGCTGGCGCGTTGGCGGCCATCGGCACCGCGGAAGCCTGTGCGGCGCTCGCAG
>JBOHSY010000242.1:0-3340 GCA_050733355.1 Gemmatimonadales bacterium
ATCCTCAACGTCACCCCCGACAGCTTCAGCGACGGCGGCCGCTACGGCGGTGTGGACGCGGCGCGCGCGCACGCCGACCGCCTCGTGGCGGATGGCGCGCGGGTGGTGGATGTGGGCGGCGAATCCACCCGCCCGGGACGCGACGAACCGGTGTCGGAAGCCGAAGAGCTGTCGCGCGTGCTGCCGGTGATCCGCGCGCTCGCGGCGGATCATCCGGACCTGGTGATCTCGATCGACACGGTAAAGTCGGGCGTGGCACGCGCGGCGTTGGGCGAGGGCGCCGCGGTGGTGAACGACGTGACCGCGTTCCGGCTCGATCCCGCGATGGCGGAGGTGGCCGCGGCTGGAGCGGCGGGCGTGGTGCTGATGCACTCGCGTGGCACTATCACCGAGATCGCGTCCTACACCCACGCCGAGTACGGCACCGACGTGACCGGGGCGGTTCTCTTCGAGCTGGCGGAGGCGGTAGCGGCAGCCGTCGCGCAGGGCGTCGCGCCCGAGGCCATCGTGGTGGATCCCGGTCTCGGCTTCTCCAAGACTCCTGAGCAGAGCGCGCTCCTCTGCGACCGTCTGGCCGCCTTCCGCGCCCTCGGGCGGCCGATTCTGGTCGGGCCGAGCCGAAAGCGGTTCGTGGGCGCGGTCACCGGGATCGAGGCGCCGGTGGAGCGCGACCGCGCGACGGCGATCGCATGCGCGCTCGCGTGGGAGCGGGGCGCTCGCCTGTTTCGGGTGCACGATGTGGCCACGACGCGCGAAGCGCTCGCGGTGGCGCGGGGGATCGCGGGGTGATGCGCGGACACGCCGGTGCCCTGAGACGGGGGCTCCTCCGCGGCGGCACGAGCTTGCGGCTCGGCTATGGTATGCCGGCGGGTCGAAGGGTATGGGCCCTGGAGGGCGGGTTGGGCCGGCCCATCTCCACTGCGCGTTGCAGCCCGACGTTGGCCGGACCGCAGCGCCCGAAAGGGCCCGTACCCTTCGACGCCGCCGGCTCGCTGCCGCAATGCTGACGCGCCGCTCCGGAGCTCCCCCCTCGGGACACCGGCGTGGGTAGCGCCACCCCCCGGCTCCCCGCGCTCGCCGTCGGCGCGGTGGTGCTCGCGGGCTACGCGCTCACGCTCGCGCCTACCGTCACCTTCTGGGACGCCGGCGAGCTCGTCGCCGCCGCGCGGACGCTCGGGATCCCGCATCCACCCGGTACCCCGCTCTTCGTGCTGCTGGCCCACGCGTGGGCGCTGCTGGTGCCCGTGGGCGAGTACGCCGTCAGGACCAACCTGCTGAGCGCCACCGCCAGCGCAGCTGCCGCGGCGATCTGGTTCCTCGTGGCGCACGACGTCACCCGGCGATTCGCGCACGGCCTCCACCAGTCCACCGGGCGCGTGGTGCGGTTGGGCGGCGCCGCGGCGGCCGCGCTCGCGGGCGCGTTCACCTTCACCAACTGGCAGAACTCGAACGAGACCGAGGTATACTCGGTCGCGATGCTAACCATCGCGGCCGTGGTCTGGCTCGCGCTCCGCTGGCGGGAAAGCCGATCACCACGGCTGCTGCTCCTCGCGGTGTACCTGCTCGCGCTGTCGGTGGGCAACCACCTGCTTGCGCTGCTCGCAGGCCCGGCGCTCATCGTCTTTCTGGCGACGGTGCTCCGGACCGAACCGAGCGGGGATCCGGCCCGCCGGAGGGCGGAGTGGGCGCAGGCCGTCGTGGTGGCCGGCGCGTGGGCGCTTCTGCTCGGCACCGGGCTCGGCAGCCGGACGCTGTTCGTGCTCGGGGTCGCGGCGTTCACCGTGGCGCTCGGGCTCGCAAGCTGGCGGGGCGAGCTTGGATTCGGCATGCTGGTACTGCTGCTCGCCGCGGCCGGTGTGAGCACGTACGCATTCCTCTATATCCGCTCGGGACAGCACCCGATCATCAACGAGGCCGCGCCGGCAACCTGGGACGCGCTGCTCGACGTGATCCGGCGGGCGCAGTATCCAGTGCGTACTCCGCTGGACGACCCGACGGTCGCGCACGGGCCGGACAATCCGGGCCGCAGTCTCCGCCTCATCGGGTTCCAGCTGCTCAACTACGTGCAGTACTTCGACTGGCAATGGGCCCGGTCGCTCGAGGGATTCGCCCGCGTGGTCATGACCATGGTCGCGGTGTGGCTGGGGCTGCGCGGACTCTACGCACAGCGCCGCGCGGATCCGGCGGGATTCCGCTTTCTGTTCGTGCTCTTTCTCGCGACCGGGCTCGGCCTGGTGGCCTACATGAACTTCAAGCCGGGGTTCAGTCTCGGGCTCGAGCTCTGGCCCGCCGGCGAGGATCATGAGGTCCGCGAGCGGGACTATTTCTTCGTGGCGAGCTTCGTCATCTGGGGGCTCTGGGTCGGCATCGGGCTCGCCGACCTCGCCCGCGGAATCGGCCGGCGCGCCGCCGGTCCAGTGCCGGGCCGTCCGCTCCTCGCAGGACTCACGCTCGGTATCGCACTGCTCCCGGCGGCGCTCAACGCACCCGCAGCGACCCGCCGAGGCACGCCGGATGCCCATCTCGCCGCCGACTTCGCGTACGACCTGCTGAACACCGTCCCACCCTACGGCATTCTCTTCACCTACGGCGACAACGACACGTTCCCGCTCTGGTGGGCCCAGGAGGTGGAAGGCATTCGGCAGGACGTGGCCGTGGTCTGCATCGCGCTCGCGAACACGCCGTGGTATCCCCGCCAGCTGCGCGAGCACCCGGTCCGATCGTTCGCCGCCGCCGAGGCGCCCGAGGTCTGGCGGACCGGTCCCGCTGCCCCGCCGCCGGGACCCCTGCACACGATGTCCGACGAGGAGATCTCAGGTATCGTGGCCCAGCGCATCGAGCGCCCGCTGACCGTGGACTTCGGTGCGTTCCGCCATACCTACCCAGCCGGGACCGTGTTCTACCCGAGCGACATCGTTGCGATCCGAATCATCCAGCACAACCTCGACCGCCGGCCGATTGTGTGGTCGGTCACCGCCGGCCGGGAGTACGCTGGCCTCGCGCGGTACGTGGTCCAGCAGGGCCTCGGCCTCCGGGTACAGACCGCGTCGCCGGACACGGCGTCGCCTTCGCTCCACGCCAGGCCGGGCTGGCCGCCGCTGGACGTGCCGCTTACACGCATCCTGGTGGACAGCGTATACCGCTATGCGGATCTCGAGACCGCGGCGACGGCACGGCGCCGGGGCAGTGTCGATCCGACCGCCGCGGGCATCGCAGGGACACTCGCGTTTCCCATGAGTCGGCTGGCGGCGGCCGAGGCGGACCGCGGTGACACGGCCGCTGCGAGCCGGCTGCTCGAGCGGGCGGCACGCATCGCGCCCGCGCCGCCTCTGACCGCCGC
>JBOHSY010000243.1:0-7960 GCA_050733355.1 Gemmatimonadales bacterium
GGTGAGGTGCGCCCGGAGGGCGGCGATCTGACGGACGATCTCGGCAGGGGCCGGATCACAGCTGCCATCGCAGTCCCTCGCCCGGGCGGTTGAGCGCCCGCCCGCCGCTCCCGGGGAGGTCAGACCGGCTAGGCCGCGACCGCCTGCCGCCGGGGCTCGTCGCGCGGCTCCGGGTGAAGCGGCGCGGATCCTCCCGGGTGAGCACGTAGCCGAGCGCGGTGAGCGGCCCGACCCCGGCAGGCTGGCGCAGCTGCCGGGTCTCGGGATAGCGAGCGGTGGCGCGCTGCTCGAGGGTCGCTCCAGCGCCGCGATCGGCTGGGTGAGCCCGGCAATCAGCGGGAGCAGGGGCTCGAGCGCCGGCCGCAGGGTCGCCGGGAGCTGGTCGCGCGCGGCGCGGGCAAACGCCGGGCGGAGCTCGCCGGGAGCCGCTGGCCCACACGCTTCACGGCGCCACGCACGTGATGGATGAGCGGCGTACGCGCCCGCACGAGACCGTCGCGGCCCCGGCGCTGTGCCAGGTCTGCCTGGGCCACGGGGCGCCGCGGGGCGCCGCGGGGGTGAATCGGCTTCAAGAGCGCCGGATCGCGCCGGCCCAGGCGGGTGAGCCTCTCGGCATCGACCCGATCGCTCTTCCGGGGGCTCGCGGAGATGAGCCGGAGCTGATGCGCATGGGCGACCAGCACCTCGTGCCCCCACTCCGCGAGCAGCCGACTGATCCACGGCGAGTGGGTCCCGACCTCGAGCCCCACCCGGCTCGCAGGCTGCGCGCCACACCACTGCTCCAGCGCCGGCGCGGTCGTCCGCACCGCCGCGTCGTCCGCCCCGTGGCCCCGGCGTCCAGCACACACCCCTCGCGCCACCGGCCGCCAACATCGAGTCCGATCGTTATGGTCGACCTGGGCCACCCTCTGGTCTTGGGCGTTCAGCCCGGTTCACCGGGAGACCTTCGCCGGTACTCCGAATCTCCAGGGGTCGGCCTTCTTATCTCAATCTGACGGGCGCTGGCTGCGCCGGCCCCCGTGCGACGCCTGGCGGCGTCGCACCAACAGAGGAACGTAGGTTTGTGCACCGCGGGCGAGTCGCCCGCAGCTGATGCGCGATGCGTTAGGCGCCAACAAATTGAGCAGGATATGAACACCTACGATCCAGTCGGCATGCTCTTCGGCGGTATGGCGAAACTCGGCCCAGGCGACAACGCCCATACCGCTCATGTGCTGTGCCTTCTTCCGAAACAGGAGTCTCGTGTCGTCGTCGATGCCGGCTGCGGTACGGGTCGTCAAACGATGACGCTTGCGAGGGTACTCAGCACTCTGGTCCATGCCGTTGATTCCTATCAGCCGTTCTTGAATGACTTGGTGCGGCGCGCCAAAGAAGCAAAAGTCGACCAACTTGTGCAGGTACATTGCATGGACATGAAGGACATTCCACAGGTCTTTCAAGACGTCGATCTGCTTTGGTCAGAGGGCGCAGCCTACAACATCGGCTTTTCCAACGCGCTTGCGACCTGGGCACCCGCCCTGACCCCTGGCGGATTCGCGGTTATCAGCGAACTGTCGTGGCTGAAGGAGCCGGCGCCTGATGCCGTAAGGGAGTTCTTCCGGTCCAGCTATCCCGACATGCAGACGGTGCAGGACAACATAGCGGTCGCGGAAAGTGCGGGGTACAAGCTGCTCACCACCCACACCTTGCCGCGACAAGCCTGGGTTGACGGCTACTACGACACCCTTGCACCCCGCGCGAAAGCCCTGCTTGATCACCCGGACCCCTCGGTCCGAGATTTTGCGGCCGAAACCGTCAGGGAGATTGAGGTATTTCAGTGTTCCGCGGACAGCTATGGGTATGTGTTCTACGTCCTTCAACGCGCCTAACCCATCAGGTGGAGCGGACTGGCCCACAGTTGCGCTGTTGGCTGCCCTCGGCGCCTGGCGCCTCGGCGGCCGCTCACCTGGATCGGTTAGGCGGCTTCGATCACCGCAAGCTACGGGCGCTCCGGCACGCCGGAGATCACCCCCAAGCTGATCGCGGCTCGAGGACCGGAAACCGAGGTGCCGATTTCGTCGTACCCACGGGGGAGGATGCGATGGCGAGGATCGAGAAGACTGCCACGCGGGCTGCTCAGCGCGTGAAGACAGCAGCCACGCGAGCACGTAGCCAAGCGAAGACCCTGGCAGCAGCGGTGGCCGAGAAGAAAGCTGTCAAGCAGGCGAAGAAGACCGCCAACCGAGCGCGTACCAAAGCGAAGGCACTGGCGACGAAGGTCGCCGAGAAGGTCACCGGCCGCACCAAGCGAGGGAAGACGAAGGTCGCGGCCGCCGCGTTGGGTGCTGCTGCCGTCGCAGCGGCTGCGGGCATAACCGTAGCCCGCAGGCGCAAGCGGAGGAAGCGCCGGTGGCTGAGCTAGCTGCGCGCGGTCGACGATCGCTGCATTCGAGGGTAGCAGCGATGAGGGTAGTATCCGGTCCGCGATCCGGGCCGACGGTGGGAAGAGATCTTTATCGCGTGGCGGAAGCATCCACCGTGCCCTGACCCGGTATGGTCGCCCCCGACCGACCAGGGGCTGATGGAACAGACGATCGCAGTGCTCAAGCGTCGAGATATCATTGGCGTTCTGAGTGGGACTGCCGACCGAGTGCAGCAGTGGAGGCAGGCGGCGCCCGACCGATTCATCCCCGGCCTTCAGTTCCAGTTCGGCCGCGAAACGCTGTCGCCGGACTCGCTACGCCGCCTGTACCAGAACGGGCGTTTCGCCGCCGGCGATGCGCTCTTGGACCCGTATTGGGCCGTCGCCGAAGAGCTCGACATTCCGGGAGGCGTTCACATCGGGACCGGCCCGCCCGGGGCGCCCTATCTCGGATGCACCCGGGATCGGGCGGCCCTCCACAGCGCCCTGACGCTGGAGGAGGTGCTTCGTGCGACATCCCACCCCGCGGGTCGCTATCATGCACGCCGGCTGGCCCATGCTCGATGATCTGCTGGCGGTTCTGTGGGCGCATCCCCCAGGTGTATGTCGATGTTGGCGGGATCGTGTTCGGCCTTCCGCGGGCCGAGTTTTACCGGTACCTCCAGCGCATCGTCGAGGCGGGCTTCGGCAAGCGGGTGATGGTCGGATCGGACCAGATGGGGTGGCCAGGGGTGATCGAGCGGGCCCTCCGGGCGATCGAGTCAGCTCCCTTCCTGAGCGACACTCAAAAGCGAGACCTCCGGTACCACAACGCGGCCCGATTTCTTCGTTGGAGCGAGGCCGAGAGGGCGAAGCAGCATGCACGCCGATCGGCAGGTTGACTGCACGCGGCCGAACACGGCCCGTGCAGCTGGCGGGCGCTCGCGTGGCGAGCGTCCGGCCGCGTCGGGGCGCCGACGCGGGTAGCGGCAAGCTGCGACGAGAAGGAGAGCTTGCGATGCAGCGAACGGCACTGCGTTTCGTGCAACACACTGCGCGAGCGCGAAACGTGTGATCGCTGCTGACGTTCCGCGATTCGATCCGCTGGGTGTCGCACTCCACCCTGCTGGCTCGTTTACTGCTGCACTCTGACCCGCCGCTCCAACCACTACGACACAGCCAGGTGAACACACCGTGCGCCGCGCGTGCGTCGGGCTATCGGGAGCGGAGCGTATCTCAGGCGCACCCGTCCGCCAGGAGTCCTCCATGCTGACACGGACATCCCTCAGTCTCGGCGTCGCCGCGGCCTTCGCCCTCGCCGCGTGCGCCGACCACAAGGCTACCGGCCCGACCGGCGATGCCGATCCCGTCTTCGGCACCGGCCTGCCGGCGAACCCCTCGACCAGGGAATACAAGTTCAACCTGATCGGGGTCTCGAACGAGAAGGTGCCGGACCTGACCGGCGACAACGGCAAGCGGATGTTCGTGAACTTGTACGGCCGTTCCACGATCAAGCTTCAGGAGGGGGCGTTCGACATCCTCGACGCCAACGCCACCGACAACGACGGCGGCCTGTTCCAGCTCCCCGATCCCGATCCAGAGGACGACGGGGTGACCGCCTACGGGGTGTGGGTGCGCA
The DNA here is from genome assembly GCA_050733355.1 of Gemmatimonadales bacterium. GTDB lineage: Bacteria > Gemmatimonadota > Gemmatimonadetes > Gemmatimonadales > GWC2-71-9 > DASQPE01. Next base: position 4,020 of record JBOHSY010000243.1, read on the forward strand.
CCCTCGGCACGCCCCGCCGGGATGCCCGCTTCACGAGCTGCGTGACCGGCGATCCTGACGGTGACGGTGCCGCGACGGAGGGCGAGTACTGCTCGCTCGAGTCGGTCACGGTCGAACGCCGGGCGGGCAAGCCACGCGTGTACAACGTGTCACGCGAGCTTCTGACCATCTGCGCCGACACCGACCTGGACGGCACCTGCGACAAGCGCATCTTCCTGTTCGACGACGACGCGCTCGAGTATCTCTGGTATTACGACAACAACGGCCTCCGGAATGCACAAGTCTGGTTCTTCGCGATCCCGCAGAACATCGGTCTGAACCCGTAAAGCCGGAACGCACCCGGGGCTGCTCGCCTGAGAGCCGCCCCGGTGCGCCGGGCCCCCGTCCAGTTGGTCTAGCCGGGGGCTCCCGCTTCCCGTCGCGGTTCGGTCGCGGCCGGCGGACGGACGCGTCGCCGCACGAGGTTCTTGTCCACCACTGCCCACATGATCAGCAGGAACGCCGCGAGCCGGAGCAGGTAGAAGAGCGCCTGGTGCTCGGCCGCGATGTCGATCAGGTTGATCAGCGCCCGCTGCACGCCGAGCATCCAGAAAGCCACCGCGAACACGAGGAACAGCCGATCGCGTGTGTCCCGCCAGTACTTGAGGAAGAAGAGCCCGGCCACGAAGTAGCCCATCACGATCGCGCCGGAGGCAAGATGGACGAGCTGGGTCACCTCGACGCTGCGACCGTTCATCGGGTTCCCCAGATCATACCATAGAGCAGGACGCACAGGCCGAGCAGAATCGGCAGGGTGCGGAAGAGAGTGAGATCGGTGGCGGGGCCAGTCACCACCTTGTCCACCACCAGCATGGCGTTGCCCAGCGCGAAGCCGACGAAGCAGAGGCCGCTCCACAGCAGTAGCTCGACCCGCCGCTGCGTCCAGCCCCGCAGCAGGAGCACCGCGCACATGAGGCTGGTCAGCGCGCAGAGCACGTAGACCACGTCGGCCATCTCTACTCCTCCTTCCGGCGCAGCCGGAACGCGTCGGAAAATGCGCGCACGTTCTCCATAGGCTTGGAGGCGATCGCGGTGACGACTGCCACGCGCCGCTCCCGGTAGGTGTCGGCCAGGGTGGAGATCATCTCACCGGCGTCCGAGGGGTTCGGCACGTACCGATAGGCGCCGGTCTGCCCCGCCCCCTGCTCGATGAGTCCATCGGCGTGGAGCGCCGCGAGGCGGCGGGCCGCCGAGGCCGGCTGGGTGTAGAGCGCGGCCGCCACCATCTCGGCCGTCCACGCCGATTCGGCCGCCCGGTGCAGGAGCAGCAGCACCTCCAGCTGCTCGACCGAGTCGATATGCCCGTTGAGGAACCGGACGACGGCGTCGGGAAGCGCTTTGCCGGCCACGCGTGTTCGCGGGCTACCGGCGTGGCCGGCCGAGCGTGAAGTGGAACGTCGCGCCCTGCCCCACGCTCCCCTCCGCCCAGATCCGGCCGCCGTGGCGGTAGATGATCCGTTGCACCGTGGCCAGCCCGATGCCCGTGCCGGGAAACTCGCTCGACAGGTGGAGCCGCTGAAACGGCGCGAACAGGCGGTCACCGTAGCTCATGTCGAACCCCGCTCCATTGTCGCGGACGAAGTATGCGGTCTCGCCGGGGAGGTGGGTGACGCCGAGCTCGATCCGCGCCTCCGGCTCCCGCACGCTGAACTTCCACGCGTTCTCGAGCAGATTCTCCAGTGCGATCCGGAGGAGTTGCCCGTCCCCGACTGCCGTGAGACCGGGGCGGATGCGCACGTCCACTATCCGCCCGGGCTCCCCTTCGCGGAGCCGCCCGATGATGGCCTGCGCGAGCGCGCTCAGGTCCACCTCGTGGCTCCTGACCTCCGCGCGCGTCACCCGGGAGAGATAGAGTACGTCGTCGATGAGCTGCGCCATCTCCTTGCTCGACGAGCGGATGCGGGACAGGTAGCGCTGCCCTTCATCGTCGAGCCGCTCCGCCTGCGTGTCGGCCAGGGCGCGCCCGAAGCTCTCGATCCGGCGGAGCGGCGCCCGGAGGTCGTGCGAGACGGTGTAGCTGAAGGTCTCGAGCTCCCGGTTCTTCTGCTCGAGGTCGTCGACCAGCGCCGCGCGCGCCTCGGCCAGCTCGCGCGCGGCCTGCTCGCTCGCCCGCAGGCGCTCGGTCTGGCGGCGCAGCAGCTCGGTGGTCTTCGCCAGCTCGACGAACACGGCCACCTTGGACCGGACGAACTCCGGCACCACCGGTTTGACGAGGTAGTCCACCGCCCCGACGGCGTAGCCGCGCACGGCCTGGGTGTGACTCCGGTCGGCCGCGGTAAGGAAGATGATCGGGGTATGCCGGGACTTGTCCCGCTGCCGGATGAGCTCGGCGGTCTCGAACCCGTCCATCTCCGGCATCTTCACGTCAAGCAGGATGACGGCGCAGTCGTTGCCGAGCAGCCACTTGAGCGCCTCCCGGCCAGACCCCGCCTTCACGATCGTCTGGCCGAGGTCCTGCAGCATCGCCTCCAGCGCGAGGAGGTTGGCGGGCTGGTCGTCCACGAGCAGGATATTGACCCGCTCGCCTTCCGGCTCGGAAAGAGCAGACGAGCCGAAGAGCGGAAGAGCCGATGCGTCGCCCTTCGGCTGCGCGCTTCCATTAGGCACCGGCGTGACGATGGCCACCTGCTCCTCTGCTCTTCGGCTCGGCTGCTCTTCGGTTCGCGCCGTCATCGATACAGGCACACTCGCAGCAGCGACAACAGCTGGTCCATGTCCACCGGCTTCGCGATGTAGTCGGTGGCGCCCGCCGCGATGCACTTCTCGCGATCACCCTTCATCGCCTTCGCCGTCACCGCGATGATGGGCAGCGACGCGAAGCGCGGCAGCCCCCGGATCGCCCGCATCGCCTCGTAGCCGTCCATCTGCGGCATCATCACGTCCATGAGCACCGCGTCGATCTCCGGCGTGTCCTGCAGCCGGGCGATGCCGTCCCGTCCGCTCTCGGCGTACACGACCTTCATGTCGCTCCGCTCGAGGAAGGTGGTGAGCGCGAAGATGTTGCGCACGTCGTCGTCCACCACCAGCACCGTGCGCCCGGCGAGCACCGGATCGCTCCGGTGGAGCTGCTCGAGCATCTTGCGGCGCGACTCCGGCAGCTCGGCAATCACCCGATGCAGGAACAGCGCGGTCTCGTCGTAGAGCCGCTCCGGCGAGCCGACGTCCTTGATCACGACCGATTCCGCCAGCCGGTCGAGCTCGGCTTCCTCCTTCTGGGTAAGCTGCTTGCCGGTGTACACGATCGTCGGGAGCTTCCGGAGGCCTACCTCGCTCCTGACCCGCGAGACGAGCTGAAACCCGGACATGTCCGGCAGCCCGAGGTCCAGCACCATGCAGTCGTAGGCCTCGCGCTGGAGCGCCTGCAGCGCGGCCTCGCCGTTGCCGACCGTGACGGTCTCGACATCCCCGCCGCCGATCAGCTCACGGATGCTCCGGCACTGCGCCTCGTCGTCCTCCACCACCAGCAGCCGCTTCACCGGTCGGTCCACGAACTTGTTGAGCCCGTCGAGCGCCTCCGAGAGCGATTCGCGGGTGGCCGGCTTCACCAGGAAGTCACGCGCGCCGAGCCGGAGCCCGCGCTGCCAGCTCTCGTCCACCGAGATGATGTGGACCGGAATGTGGCGCGTGGCCGGATCGTGCTTCAGCCGGTCGAGGATGGTCCAGCCGTCGGCGTCCGGCAGCCGGAGGTCGAGCGTAACCGCGGTGGGCTGATACTCGCGCACGAGGGCGAGCGCCCGGTCGGCCCGCTGCGCCACCAGGCCCTTGAATCCCAGGTCCCGCGCGAGGTCGAGCAGGATCTGCGCGAAGCTCGCGTCGTCCTCGGCGATCAGGAGCACCCGGTCGCCCGGCTTGAGGGTGGTGCGATCGTCGGCCACCGCGCGCTCCACCACCGGCGCGAGCAC
>JBOHSY010000244.1:0-2920 GCA_050733355.1 Gemmatimonadales bacterium
TTTCTGAACAGACTGCACAGCCTGAAGGAAGGCGAGGGGTCGCTGCTGGATCATTCCATGATTCTGTTCGGCGCACCGCGCGGGACGCCAGGCTCCGGCCGAGGAGCCGGGGCGAGACCCGCACCAGCGCGCGGGTCGAGCGACCGCTCGCCTGCACCGCGTACCGGGCCGCGCGCCGCCCGGCATCCGCGAACACGAGCGCCGCATCCGGTCGCCGGCCTACGAGTCGCAGCACGGACACCATCTCGTCGTCGCTCACACTCCCCGCGCGAGCCGCCGCAGACCGGTAGCGGGCGATCTGGGCGGCGACGGTGCTGCTGAGGCCAAGCCGGCGCGCCGCGATCTCTTCGGCGAGCAGCTCGAGCCCATCCTCGACCGGTGTGTCCAGGTTGCGGACCGCCTCGAGCAGGCTGAGCGGAAGGACGGCGGGAGTGGTGGGCGCGTCGGGCACGGACGGCTCGGGGCTGGGCGATGCCGCGCCGGGCGGCGGGACGGCGCGGAACATAATGCCCGGATGTACATTACGGAATGTCCGATGCCGACGCGCGCCGCGCCGCCTTCGAAGCGGAAGTCCTTCCCCAGCTCGACGCGCTGTACCGGCTCGGCCTCCGGCTCACCACCGAGCCCAGCCGCGCCGAGGATCTGGTGCAGGACACGGTCCTCAAGGCCTTTCGCTCCTGGGAGCGGTTTCAGCCCGGAACCAACATCCGGAGCTGGCTGTTCACCATTCTGCGCAACACGTTCATCAACGACTATCGGAGACGGCAGCGCGAACCGATCCCCATGGACCTCGACAATTCCGAATCCGGCCTCGCGCTTCGCGCCGCATCGGACGAGGATCCCGAAGGGACCTTCTTCTCGCAGATCGTCGACGAGAAGGTGCTGGAGGCGATCGATCGTCTGCCCGAAGCGTTCCGCGAGGTGCTGGTCCTGAGCGACGTCGAGAATCTGAGCTATGCCGAGATTGCCCAGATGCTGAAGGTGCCGGTGGGCACGGTGAAGTCCCGCCTGTTCCGCGCCCGCCGCCAGCTCCAGGCGGCGCTGTACGACCACGCGGTCGAGATGGGATACCTGAAGCCGGCGAGGGCGAACGGATGACCAAGCCCCGATGCCAGGAAGCGCTCGACCTGCTCGACGAATACCTTCGGCAGGAGCTCACGCCCGAGCACATGGCGCGGATCACCGACCATCTCGAGAAGTGCCGTCCCTGCTTCTCGCAAGCCCAGTTCCAGCGCAGCTACCACCTGATGATCGAGGCCAAGGCGAAGGGGCAGTGCTGCCCCGATGGGTTGCGTCGGCGGGTCCTCGAAGCGCTCCGCACCCCCCAAGAGCACTAGCCGCCGGCCGTGTCGCCGTGGCTCGCGGTGCTCGTCTCCGCCGCCGCCGCGCTCGCGGGCCGTTTTGCCGGCGCACTCACGCGGGGCGGCGCTCTTGCCGCAACCGCTGTCGGGACGGCCGTGCTCGCCGGCGCCGGCTGGCGCGGCGCCGCCGCCCTCGCCGCATTTTTCGTTTCCGGCAGCCTGGTGTCCCGCCGCGCGCCGGTGTGGAGCGGCGAGGCCAAGGGGGCGTGTCGCGACCATCGCCAGGTCCTCGCCAACGGAGGCCCGGCCGCGCTCGGTGGCCTGGCCGGCCTGGCGGAGCCCGGTCTCGGGGTCTGGATGGTTACGGCCAGCCTTGCCGCGGGGGCGGCCGACACCTGGGCCACGTCGATAGGTGCGTGGAGTCGTCGGCCGCCGCGTCACCTTCTCAGCGGGCGCACGGTTCCGCACGGCGCCAATGGCGGCGTGACGCCGCTCGGCACGGCGGGCGGGCTGGTTGGGGCGCTGCTCGTGGCCCTCGCCGGCGGTCTGCCCGGGAGCGATCCGTTGCTCGTCTTCGCCGCGGCGCTGGTAGGTTTCAGCGGGATGCTGGCGGACTCGCTGCTCGGGGCGACGGTCCAGGGGCGGTTCCGGTGCCCCCGCTGCGACGAGCCGTCCGAATGGCGCGTGCATCGCTGTGGCGCCGCAACGATCGGGCAGGGAGGCTGGCCTTGGCTGGACAACGACGGAGTGAACGCGCTCGCCACCGCCGCCGCCGCCGTCGGCGGGTGGGCGGCGTGGGTGCTCTGCTCCTCGCCGGCAGCCTGATCGCCTGTGGCCCCGAACCCACCGAGCCGTACCTCACGCCGGGCCTCCCGCTGCCGCCGGCGTCCGACCCGGATCCCACGCTCCCGGACCAGCCATCCGCCTCGCCACTCATCGGTTCGTGGCGCGGCGTCGTCACCGCGTTCCTTCCGTCGCACGTCCAGACCGTGACCTGGCGCTTCAGCCCCGACGGCTCCTGCTCGCAGACCTTTCTCACCATCGCCGACGGGATCGAGCTCACCGAGACCCGGGCCTGCACCTGGACGACCGATGCCCGCGCGGCGACGGTGACGGTGACCCGCATGGGTGCGACCACCCCTGTCACCTTCACGCTCCGCTACAGCTTTCCCTCCGCCGACGTACTGCGGCTCGATGGTGACGAGTTCTCGCGCGTCGGTTGACGCGCTCGTGATCGGCGCGGGGCCCGCCGGGGCGGCGAGCGCCGCGCTCCTGGCGCGGGCGGGCTTCGAGGTGCTCGTCGCCGATCGGGCCGAATTCCCGCGCGACAAGGCGTGCTCGGAGTATCTCAGCCCCGAAGCGGTGCGGGTGCTCGATCGCCTGGGGGTGGTGGCGGCGCTGGAAACGGCCGGCGCCCAGCCGCTCGAAGGGACCATCGTCCACGGGCCCGCGGGCGCCCGGCTCCACGGCATCTTCGGCGAGGCGCGGCCGGCGCCGTTTCGCCCCACCGGCCTCTCGGTCGCTCGGCGGGTGCTCGATGCGGCGCTGGTGCGTGCGGCGAGCGCCGCGGGCGCGGGCGTGCTCGAGCGAACCCGGTTCGAGGATCTGGTGTACGACGG
>JBOHSY010000245.1:0-2635 GCA_050733355.1 Gemmatimonadales bacterium
GTTCATCGTGGTGCCGTTCTTCGGGACGCAGATGGTGCGGTGGGCGCCCGGCGACAGCGGCGTCCAGCCGGTGGCGACCGGGCCGGGCCAGCAGGACGGGATCGAGCCGATCGGCGGCGGACGCTTCCTCGTGTCGGCGTGGATCGATTCGAGCCTCATCGTCGTGGAAGGCAATCGGGCCACCCGGGTGGTCGGCGGCGTACCTTCGGCCGCAGACATCGGCTGGGACCCGACGCGGCGGCACGCCGCCGTGCCGCTCCTGATGGAAGGCCGGGTCGAGATCTGGCAACTCCCCAATTGAGAGGTGAGACGTGAGAGGTGAGAAGGGAATCGCGGGGCCGCTGCTGATCGGCATGGTGGCGCTCGGTGTCGGCGCCGCGGCCGCGGCGTCCGCGCTCAGGCAGGACGGCGCCGCCGTCACGACGCACGGCGAGTGGGTGAAGTACGCCAAGCCGGGCACCCGGGACACCATCCGGGCGTACGTCGCGTATCCCGAGCGGAAGGACAAGGCGCCCGCGGTCATCGTGATCCACGAGGTCTACGGTCTGACCGACTGGGAGCCGACCGTCGTGGACCGGCTGGCGAAGAGCGGCTTCGTCGCGATCGTGCCCGATCTGTTGTCGTCGAAGCACGGCCGCTCGCCGGCAAATGCCGACAGCGGCCGGAAGCTGATCGGCGAGCTGGAGCCGGCGCGGGTGACCGCCGATCTCGACGCCACCTACGCCTGGGTCGGCGCGCAGCCGGCCGTGGCCTCCGATCGCATCGGCGTGATCGGCTTCTGCTGGGGCGGGGGACAGAGCTTCCGCTATGCCACGAACAACCCGAAGCTGCGCGCGGCCGTGGTCTGCTACGGCCCGACACCCGGGGAAGGACTCGATCGGATCAAGTCCCCGATCCTCGGCGTCTACGGCGAGGACGACGCGCGGATCAACCAATCGCTTCCGGAGACGTCCGCGCGGATGAAGGAGCTGGGCAAGCGGCTCGATTACAAGCTCTATCCCGGTACCGGCCACGGGTTCCTCAAGCCGGGGCGCAAGGGCAACGACGGCCCCGAGCCCGAGCGGGCGTGGGGGAACATCATTTCGTTCTACCGCAAGCAGCTTGGAGGGTGAGAGGTGAGAGGTGAGAGGTGAGAAGGCTGCCTGCTGGGGGCGCCGCCCTCTCACGTCTCACCTCTCACCTCTTACTTTGAGCTAATGCTCACCATCCCCGCGCTTCTGCTCCAGGCCGCCGCGGCGGTCTCACCGCTCGCGGTCCGGCCCGATACGACGCGGCTTCCCCACGATGTCGTGCATTACGACGTGAGCCTCGTGCTGGGCGACACCGGTCGCCACGTGCTGGGCCAGACCGACGTGAGCTGGCGGCTCGCGTCGGCGGAGCCGGTGGAGCTGGAGCTCGATTCCGCGCTCCGCGTCATCCGGGTGCTGGTGAACGGCCGGGAGAACACCCGCCTGGCTCGCACGATGTGGTTTCGCAGCGGCAAGCGGCTCGCGGTGCCGCACGAGGGACGCGCGGGCGACACCCTCTCCACCCGCGTCCGCTATCGCGGTGAGGTGCGCGACGGGCTGGTGTTCCGGCCGGGCCCGGCAGGGCGCCGCGTGTTCGCGGACAACTGGCCCGACCACGCGCACGGTTGGCTGCCGGTGCAGGACCATCCCTCCGACAAGGCGACCGTCGCCTTCCACGTGCAGGTGCCCGCGGGCGTGCAGGTGATCGCCAACGGCATGCTCGAAAAGATCGACACGCTGCCGTACGACCACCGGCTCTGGCACTATCGCCTGAGCGAGCCGATTCCCACCTACTCGATGGTGATCGGCACCGGCCGGTTCGCCGTCACCCGGCTGGGCCAGGCCGGCTGTCCCGCCCGCTGCGTGCCGGTCTCGCTCTGGACCGCCCCGGCCGATTCCGCGAGGGCGGCCGCGGGGCCGTTCCGGCGCGCCGCCGCCATGGTGGACTACTTCACGCGGCTGGTCGGCCCGTTTCCGTATGGCTCGTTGGCCCACGTCCAGGCCGCGACGCGGTTCGGCGGCATGGAGAACGCCACGGCGATCTTCTACAACGACAGCGTGCTCCACGCCGGCCGGCTGGAGGAGCGCACCGTCGCGCACGAGACGGCGCACCAGTGGTTCGGCGACGCGGTGACCCCCGACGACTGGCACCACCTCTGGCTGTCCGAGGGCTTCGCCACCTACCTCGCGGCGATGTGGGCCGAGCAGACCGGCGGTCGACCGGCGCTCGCGGCGGCGATGCGCGGCGAGGCGGACCGGTACCTCGCCTCCCCGGACGTGGAGCGGCCGGTGATCGACACCGCCGTGGCGGACCCGGATTCGCTGCTCAACGACAACGCCTATGAGAAGGGTGCCTGGATCCTGCACCAGCTGCGCGGCATCATCGGCGACTCGGCGTTTGGCGGCGCGCTGCGCGAGTACTATCGCGCGCACCGGCACGGCACGGCCGTCTCGTCCAACTTCGCGGAGACCGCCGCCAGGGTCGCCGGCCGGGATCTCGACTGGTACTTCCGGCAGGCGCTCACGCAGCCCGGATACCCGATCCTCGACGTGCAGTGGCGTCATCGGGGCAACCGGATCGACCTCGACATCCGCCAGACGCAGCCGCCGGCCTGGGGCACCTACCG
>JBOHSY010000246.1:0-4608 GCA_050733355.1 Gemmatimonadales bacterium
CTCCCGCCCTCTCCCGCCCGCTCCCGCCCGCTTCTACCATTGGCAGCATGCTCCACCTGTTCACGGTCCTCCGGGAGCGCGGCTTCGTCCAGCAGGCCACGCCCGGCCTCGCCGATCGCCTCCACCGCGGGCCGATCACCGGCTACGTCGGCTTCGACCCGACGGCCGACTCGCTCCATGTCGGCAATCTCGTGCCGGTGATGGCGCTCGCCTGGCTCCAGCGGACCGGGGGCACGCCCATCGCCCTCGTGGGCGCGGGCACCGGCATGGTGGGCGACCCGAGCGGTAAGCGGCAGGAGCGGCCGGTCCTGGCGGTGGAACAGATCGACGCCAACGCCGCCGCGATCCGGACCCAGCTCGCGCGATTCCTCGCGTTCGACGGGGCCAACGCCGCCCGGATGCGCAACAACGCCGACTGGCTCCGGACCCTCGGCCTGATGGAGTTCCTGCGCGACGTGGGCAGGCACTTCGGCGTGGGCGCGATGCTCCAGAAGGAATCGATCCGGAGCCGGGTCGGCAGCGAGGACGGGATATCCTACGCCGAGTTCAGCTACATGCTCATCCAGGCGTACGACTTCTGGCACCTGTTCCGCACCGAGGGCTGCGAGCTCCAGATGGGCGGGAGCGACCAGTGGGGCAACATCACCGCGGGGATCGACCTGATCGGAACCCGCGAGCGCCGGGCGGCGCACGGGCTCGTGACGCCGCTCATCACGACGGCCGCCGGCGCCAAGTTCGGGAAGAGCGAGGCGGGCAACGTCTGGCTCGACCCCGCCCGGACGAGCCCGTACCAGTTCTACCAGTTCTGGCTGAACGGGGACGACCGCGACGTGGAGCGCTACCTCAGGCTCTTCACGTTCTTGGCGCTCGATGAGATCGACAGCCGGTTAGCCCGGTACGCGCACAGCCCCGGGGCAAGACCGGGGCAGAGGTGGCTGGCCCGTGAGGTGACCGCGCTGGTGCATGGACAGACGGCCGCAGACAACGTCGAGGCGGCGAGCGCTCTGCTCTTCCGAGAGGAGAAGTGGACGGCTGTAGACCCGGAAGTCTTGGAGTACCTCCGTGAGGAGATCCCGAGCTACCTCATTCCTGCGACATCGTTACGAGGTGGCCTGCATGTAACCGACGCCCTCGTAGCCGCGAAACTCGCGAGCTCCAAGAGCGATGCCCGTCGCGGGCTCCAACAGGGTGGCTTCTCGCTGAATGGCGAGCGCATCGCTGACAGCGATCTTACGATCAGAGAGCCGCAGTTCCTGGCATCGCGGTATCTGGTCCTCCGCAAGGGCAAGAAGAATTACGCGATGCTGATCGCGGAGGGTTAGGCTACCACCGGCTCCGCCTCCGCGTGGTGCGCGGCGGCTTGGCGCCGAGCAGGCCGAAGATCCCGCGCACGATCTCCCGCCCGACCGTCCGGCCGATAGTGGTGGACAGCGCTCCGACAATCGCGGCGCCGGCGGCCTTCGCGACCTTGCGCCCCGTGCCGCTCCCGCCCGCCCCCGCCTGTTCCCGCCCGTTCCCGACTGTCGCCGCCCGTTCGATCCGTTTCGCCAGCAGCTCCCGCGCGCTCTCCCGGTCCACCGTCTGACCGTACTCCTCGAGCAGCGGCGACTCCCGGATGTCGGCGGCCAGCTCCTCCGGCGTGAGCGGCCCCATCCGCGAGCTCGGCGGCACCAGACGCGCGGCGACCACCGGCGTCGGCACGCCGCGCCGGTCCAGCCCCGTCACGACCGCCTCCCCGATGCCGAGCGAGGTGAGCGTCTCCTCGAGGTCGTAGAACTCCGTCTTGGGAAAGGTGCGCACCGTCGCCCGGAGCGCCGCCTCGTCGTTGGGCGTATGAGCCCTGAGGGCGTGCTGCACCCGGTTGCCGAGTTGCGCGAGCACCGTCTCGGGCACGTCCTTGGGCGTCTGGGTCACGAAAAACACGCCCACGCCTTTCGACCGGATCAGCCGGACCACGCGCTCGATCTGATCCATGAACGCCTCGGGCGCGTCGTCGAAGAGCAGGTGTGCCTCGTCGACGAAGAACACCAGCTTCGGCTGGGGCAGGTCGCCCGCCTCGGGCAGGTGCTGGTAGAGCTCGGCCAGCAGCCACATCATGAACGTGGACCAGAGCCGCGGCTTGTCCTGTACGTCGCTGAGCTCCAGACACGTGACGACGCCGCGGCCGTCGGACGTCGTCTGCAGCACGTCGGTGACGTCGAACTCGGGCTCGCCGAAGAATCGGCCGGCGCCCTGCTCTTCCAGCTCGATCATCTTGCGGAGGAGGACGCCCACCGTGGCCGACGACATCCCGCCGTACTCCTTGAGCTCGGGCTTGCCTTCGTCCGAGACCAGGAACTGGAGCACCGCGCGCAGGTCCTCGAAGTCGAGCAGCGGAAGGCCCTTGTCGTCCGCGTAGCGGAACACCATCGCGAGCACGCCCGACTGGGTCTCGTTGAGGGACAGCACCTTCGCGAGCAGCAGCGGACCGAACGAGCTCACCGTGGCCCGGAGCTGCACACCGAGCTTGCCGCTGAGGCTCACGAACTCGGTGGGAATCGGGCGCGGCTGCCAGTCGTAGCCGATGTCACGCGCCCGCTGCTCCACCTTCTCGTTGCGTGCGCCGGCGGCCGCGAGGCCCGACAGGTCGCCCTTCACGTCGGCCGCGAACACCGGAACCCCGGCCGCGGAGAGCTGCTCGGCCAGAAGCTGCAGGGTTTTGGTCTTGCCGGTGCCGGTGGCGCCCGCGATCAGTCCGTGCCGGTTCATCATGGCCAGCGGGATGCGCACCTTGGGATTGGGATGGACCGTCGCGCCTTCGAGGGCGGCGCCGAGCGTGAGGGAGGGCTCCTCGAAGGCGTAGCCGCTTTTCAGGGTATCGGTGAAGGAAGTCATGCGACGTAAGAGGTGAGAGGTGAGAGGTGAGAGGTGAGAGGGAAACGCTCCCTCCCGCGTACCTCTGCTTACTGTGTACTCGCTTTCCCGGGCAATATTGGCGGAATGCGCGATCACACATCACTTCTCGCGTGGCAGGAGGCGCACGCGGTCGTTCGCTTCGTCATCCAGGCCAGCCGGAGGCACTGGCAGCCGTGGGCCGGGAGCATCTTCGGCCAGCTCCAGCGGGCGTCCCTATCCGTACAGCTCAACATTGCCGAAGGCTACGCCCAGCGAGGTAAGGCGGGTCGCTGCCTGCTCGAGGTGGCCTACGGCTCGGCGGTGGAGACGACCGATCTGCTTCGGCTGTGCCTCGAAGAGAAACTGTTGCCCGCAGAGCCGGCTGAAAAGGCCCTGAGCCAGTCTCGGCGCACACAGGCTCTGGTGCTCGAGCTTATCAGGCACGTAGGTACAGGATAGTCCTCTCACCTCTCACCTCTCAGCTCTCACCTCTCACCTCTCACCTCTCACCTCGTCCAGCACTTCGCCCACGCGGCGGAGGTCGTCCTCGGTGTTGTACAGATGCGGGCTCACCCGGATCGAGCCCTCCCGGAGGGCCGTCACGATCCCGGCCCGCCGGAGCGCGGCGTAGGCGCGCGGGGCATCGGGCAGCTCGAGACAGACGATTGCGCTTGCGTGCACGGGATCCACCGGCGAGCTCACCGGCACGCCGCGGCTCGCCGCCCAATCGAGCAGCGGTGTCCGGATCTCCGCCAGATGGTCCCGAACCGCCGGCACGCCGATATCGACCAGCATGCCGACCGACGCGACGAACCCCGCGAAATCCTGATAGGGCAACGTCACCAGCTCGTAGCGCCGCGCGTTGGGCCGGAGGGTCTCGCCGTAATCGGTCAATCGGTTGAGGTCGTCGGTGCCGTCGTACGCCATCCAGCCCACGTCGGCCGGCGGCAGCCGGTCGAACAGCGCCCGGCGGACGTACACGAAGCCGCTGCCCCAGGGCGAAAGCAGCCACTTCTGCCCGCCGCACGCGAGCACGTCCACCGGGGTTTCCCGCACGTCGACCGGCAGCTGGCCGAGGCCTTGAATGGCGTCCACCACGAGCCAGGTGCCCGTGTCGCGACACGCGCGCGAGAGGCGGCCGAGATCCACGGCGTATCCCGAGCCGAACTGCACCAGCGACACCGCCAGCACCCGCACCCGCGGATCGGCGACGCGTTCGAGCAGCAAGGCTTCGTCCGGCCAGCCTTGCGCGGTGACCGGTGCGATCTCCACCGTCACGCCGCGGTCCCGCAGTGCGAGCCAGGGATAGACGTTGGCCGGGAACTCCCGGTCCGGGACCAGCACCACGTCCCCCGGCGCAAGCGGGAGCGACCGCGCCGCGAGGTTGATCCCGTAGCTGGTATTGGGCGCGAGCGCGATCTCGTCGGGATCGGCGTTGATGAGCCGGGCGGCGAGACGACGAGCGTCGGCCAGCAGCGGGAAGAAGTGCCGCGCCTGCATGCGATGGGGTGCGGCGCGCAGGGCGGCGAACTCCTCGACCGCCCGGCGGGTGCGCGCGGGCAGGGGGCCGATGCTGGCGGCGTTGAGATAGACGGCCTCCGCGGTCCAGGGAAACTCTGAATCCCTGAGTCGTGAGAGGTGAGAGGTGAGAGGTGAGAAGGCCTCCCCGGCCGGCCGCGGGGTGCCCGCGTCGGCATGGTCCGGCGTCTCACGCCTCACCTCTCACCTCTCACC
>JBOHSY010000247.1:0-1841 GCA_050733355.1 Gemmatimonadales bacterium
GGCATGCAGCCAACGCCGAGGTAGGGTCCCGTGCCCATGTCGGTGGAGACGACCCCGAGATGCGCGCCACGAAACCCATTCTCCGTGTCGGCGAACGATCCGATGAGGACATCGATCGCGGCGTTCAACCGCGCCTGCTCGGATTCCATCGAGGCCGAGTTATCCACAACGACCAGCAGGTCGATGTCGGCCGACGGGGTAAACGTCTGCGCGAAGGTCTCGCAGGCGGACGCCGTCCGGTCGTCTCCGCCGCTGTCCGACGCCCCGTCAGCATGCCCGCCCGAGCCCCCTCCCCCACACCCGACGACGGGCACCAGCACGAGCAAGGCATGCAAGGCACACCACTTTATCATGAGAACCTCCCAATGGCGCCGCGGGCAGGATCCCGCCCGAGAGCACCGGAAATCGTACATGTTTACCGTCCGAGGGTGCTGCGCGTAGCGTGAGGCGGGCAAGCGGAAAAGTTGCCCGCACGGGCGACGGGGGCATCATGCGCGTGTGCCCGTCGACGGGACGCGCGGACTCGACGAGATTCTCGACGAGGCGCTGCGTCTGGTCGGCTCGCACGTGCCGGACGTGGCGCGTCTGGTGGGGCAGGCGGTGGGCCTGCTGCGGGCCGAGCGCGACGAGTGGGCCGCGAGGGCGCAGGGCGCGGAGGCCACGCGGGCACGGCTGGAGCGGCGCGTCGAGGCTCTGACCGCCGAGATCGACCGGCTCAAGGTCGAACTGGAGGAGGCGCGACGGGCTGCCAAGCGGCAGGCGGCGCCCTTCGCGCGGCGACGGCGCGCCGAGCGGCCGCGCAAGCCCGGCCGCAAGCGGGGCCATCCTCCGGCGAACCGACCCGAGCCCGATCATGTGGACAAGGAGGTCGAGGTCCCACTGACGGCGTGCCCCGGATGCGGCGGCCCGGTCGAGGACGTGATCGACCTGGCGCCGCAAACGGTCGTCGATCCGCCGTCCGAGATCCGGCTGCACGTCCACCGTTTCCACACGCAGAGCGGGTGGTGCCGGCGCTGTCGCCGGCGCGTCCGCAGTCGTCACGCAGAGCAGACCTCCACCGCCGTGGGTGCGGCGGGCGTGCAGGTCGGACCGCGCACGCTGGCGCTCGCGGTCGACCTCAAGCATCGGGTCGGAGTGACCTTCCGCAAGGTGACCGGCATCTTCGACCTGTTCTTCGGCCTGCGCCTGTGTGCCGCGACGCTGGTGCGCGCCGAGCGGCGCATCACCGCGCGCTGCGAGCCGACCTACCGCGGGCTGATCGAGGAGGCGCGCCGGTCCGAGGTGGTCCATGCCGACGAGACCGGCTGGTACCTCGCGTCGGCGCCCAAGCGCGCCTGGCTGTGGGTGTTCGCCGTGCCCGAGCCGCGCATCACGTTGTTCGCCATCCGCACCAGCCGCGGCGGCGACGTGGCCGAGGAGATCCTGGGGGCCGACTTTGCCGGCACGCTCGGCGTGGACGGCTGGGCCGGCTACCTGCGGTTGGCGTGTCGCAAGGGGCAGTGCGCCGGCCACCTGCTGCGTCGCTGCGACGAGATGCTGGAGGTCCAGAAGCGCGGCGCCGCACGGTTTCCCCTCGCGGTGCAACGCCTGCTGCGCGACGGCATCGGCCTCAAGCACCTGGCGGCAGATCTGGCGGCCGAGGACTATGCGGCGTGCACCGACCAAGTGCGCGCCCAGATGCAGGCGCTGCTCGGCGGTGACATCCGCGAGCCGACCAACCGGCGTCTGGCCCGGCACCTGCGCAACCACCACGACGAGCTGTTCACCTTCCTGGACGTGCCCCTGCTGGCGCCGACCAACAACTTGGCCGAGCAGGAGATCCGCCCGGCGGTGGTGATCCG
>JBOHSY010000248.1:0-2097 GCA_050733355.1 Gemmatimonadales bacterium
GGCGGGAGCGGGCGGGAGCGGGCGGGCGAGGTCGGGAGCACGCGCAGCATTCCGGCCGTCCTCGTGCTCGACCCGCTCCCGTCTGCTCCCGCCTGCTCCCGCCCGCTCCCGCCCCAACAGCGCAACAGCGCGGGCCGCATCGAGCGCCTCGCCCGCCGCCTGCTGCGCCGCCAGCCGGTTGAGCGTGCCGATCAGCTCACGGACGTTGTCGATGTCGAGCGCGGCCACCGCCTCCAGGACGCCTGGAGCGAGATCCACCCCCCGCTCGGTCGCCTTGCGGCGCAGGATCGCCACGCGGGTCTCGTAGTCCGGCGCGGCGATGTCGATCACGAGTCCGCCGGCGAACCGGCGGATGAGCCGCTCGTCGAGCGACTCGATCTCGGCCGGCGGACGGTCGCTGGTGAGAACGATCTGCCGGCCCGCCGTCTGCATGGCGTCCACCAGACGGAGCAGTTCGGCCTGCGCCTCCCGCTGCCCGGCGAGGAACTGCACGTCGTCCACCAGCAGGACGCCGATCTCGGCGTAGCGGCGGCGATAGGCATCGCCCTGGCCGGCGCCGATCGCCGTGCGGTACGCTTCGACGAAGCCGTCGAGCGTGAGATACTCGACGCCGAGCGCCGGGTCGATCGCCACGGCGGCGTGTCCGATGCCCATCAGCAGGTGCGTCTTGCCGAGACCGGGCCGGGCGTAAACGAACAGCGGGTTGTAGACGCCGCCCGGCGCCTCGGCCACGGCGCGCGCCGCGGTGACCGCGAGCCGGTTCGAGGTGCCCACCACGAGCGTGTCGAGGCGGTAGTGCGGATGCAGACGGGTCACGCCGGCGCGGCTCCCGCGGCGAGCCGGCGGAGCACCAGCTCGGAGACTCCCTTGAGCGTCTCGAAGACCCCCGCTCCGTGGAGCGCGTCGGCGGAGAAGCTCACCGCCGAGCGGAAGTTGAGCGCGTCATCGAGCTCGCCCGGGCTCAGGATGAGATCGCGGGGGAGGTCCTGTTTGTTGTACTGGAACACCACCGGAAGCTCGCGTGCGTCGACGCCCTGCTCCAGCAGGTTGTGCTGGAGGTCCTGGAGGCTCTCGAGGTTGTCCTCCACCCGCCGGGCCTGGCTGTCGGCGACGAACACGAGCCCGTCCGCGCCCTGGAGCACGAGCTTGCGGGTGGACGCGTAGTAGCTCTGCCCCGGCACCGTATAGAGCTGAAAGCGGGTGGCGAACCCCGAGATGGTCCCGAGGTCGAGCGGGAGGAAATCGAAGAAGAGGGTCCGGTCGGTCTGGGTGGCCAGCGACACCATCTGCCCGCGGCGTCCCTCGGGCACCCGCCCGAAGATGTACTGCAGGTTGGTGGTCTTGCCCGACCGACCCGGACCGTAGTACACGATCTTGCAGGTGATCTCGCGGGCCGCAAAGTTCACGAGAGACATCGGCTCACCGTCCGAAGAGCGCGCGGAGGCTCGCGTTGAGGTCGCGCTCGAAGTTTTCCGGCAGCGGCCGCGGCGCCTCGGGCGCCTCGCGCGGCGCCGCGGCCGCGAGCTCGGCGACCAGCCGGTCGAAGAAGAGTTGCACCAGCCCGACCGTGCTGTCGCCGTCGAACACCACCAGCCCGATCCAGCGTCCCCGCGGCGTGTCGAATCCCGACAGGAACACCTGTTGGCGCGCGCCCTGATGCACCAGCGACCCGAAGCGCCCGGTGCCGAGCTGCCGCGCCAGCTCATCGGTGGACGCCACGATGCCGGCGCCGAGCGCGGCCGCGGTCATCACGTCGATCGACCGGGTGAAGCCGTGCTGCGCGACCACCTGTCCCGCCGACGTCATCAGCAGCGCGACCCGCGCGGAGCACTCGACCAGGAACCGGTCGAGCGGATCGGCCACCCACGGCTCGACACTCCGCATCAGAGGCTCCGCCTCACGCGAACCCCCGCGCGGCGGCCAGGAGCTCCAGCCTCGCGAGCCCCACGTTCGCATCGGGCCCCGCCACCGCGACGAGCACCAGCTCCTCGCCGCACGGCGCCGCGAGCACGCTCCCCTGCTCCGCCGCGAGCTGCACGAACGCCGGCGCGCGGCGGCCCGCCGCCTCGACCGCCCGGCGGAGCCGGGCCATGAGGC
>JBOHSY010000249.1:0-5826 GCA_050733355.1 Gemmatimonadales bacterium
GCCGCCGCCACCGCCGGGCGGTAGAGCAGCGAGTTCAACAGGCCGAGCGTGGTCGGACGGCCCAGCGCCTTGGAGAGTCCCTCGTTGAGCAGTGCGACGAGCCCCGCCCAGAGCGGCGCGGCGGCGCTGGTCCCTCCGCCGAGCGCGGTGCGGCCGCCGACGAACAACTCGTACCCCGAGTCCGCGTCGGCATTGGCCGCCACGTCAGGCACTCCGCGGCCGTGCCAGGTCTTCGGGTTGCGATCTTCCTCCAGCCAGGCTGACCGCAGCGTTCGATGCATCGGCACGTTGACTCCCGCCTGCCAGCGCGGGCGGGCGAAGAAGCCGCTCACCCCGCCGCCGGTCGCCATCGGGCTCGATTTCCAGGTCGGGTTGTTCCACGCCACCTCGTTGCCATCCGGCGTGATCGCCGTGCCGCCGCACGCCAGCGCGTAGGGAGACGAGGACGGGAAGATGACGTTGGCGACCTTCTCGTAACCGGTGCCCGCCTCGACTGCGAGCGAGCCGAGATCGCCGGTGGCGCAGCAGGTGGTGATACCGAGCAGCCCCGCCTTCCGGAGTGCCAAGTCGATCTGCTGCTTGTACGGGGTGGTGTACTGCACTTCCGCGTCGCCCCAGCTGAGCGAGATCACCGTCGCCGGGACCGCGGGGGTGCCGCCCTCGCGGGTGACGGGCGGATCGGTGCGATCCCGGATGCCGCATGCCGCGTGGATGGCGGCACGCCAGCCGGCCAGCCCCGGATTGGCGAAATACACATCGATCGCGGCGCCGGGAGCGATCGCGCCGGCGATCTCGATGTCCATCGTGACCTCGAACGTCGCCAGCGCTCGACGCAGGCAGATGTCGCAGCCCATCTCCTTCGCGACCTGGGCCATGCTCATCGCGGGATCGCACATGTCGGCGATGAACGCGCCCAGTCGTCTGAGCGGAAGCGGATTGTTGCCGGGGCCCTCTGCGTGCTGATCGGTTACCGAAATCACCGACACCTTCGGGGCCGGGAGTTTCAGGCGCGCGAACCACGCGTCGAGGTCCTCCTGGTGGAACCCGCCGCCGAACGAGATGATCGCGATGCGCTGCCCCGCCCCGGTGAGGCCGGTCGGGAAGTTGTACCGCGTGGCGAGCTCGACTGGCGTGTACTGCCGGGCCGCCGGCTCGGCTGCGATCGTGGCGAGCAGCGGTTTTCCATGCGGCACGGTGTCCAGGCCGATCACGGCCTCGACCGCTCCTTCGAGCTCCGGAGGCAGGTGGACCGGGCCGCGATGGGCCTGGTAGGTTCGCCCGCCGTGCTGGAAGTGCTCTAGCTCGACCCCGAACGCATCCTCGAGCTGGGCGACGGTCCCACGGACCTCCACGTGCTGCTGCGCCGCCGACCGCCGCACGACTTCGAGTCCCTTGCTCCGGGCGAACCGCTCTACGGTGTCGAACTGTGTGTCCGAGACGCCGTACGCGGCGGCCAGGTCCTTCGGTGTGAGGTGCGGGGGCCGGTCGCGTGGCATCTGGTTCTCGAGGTCGTGGATGCGACGGCCCAGACCTGTGTCGCCCGCCTCAGGCGGCGCGGCTTTGAGCACCAGGGTGACGGTCTGACGATGGTCGGGAGACGGCTTGCCCGCCGGCACCGCCCCGGGAGGGTGCGACGGAGCGCTCCGGGCGATGGGACCGCGGGTCGGCTTGGACTTGCGGATATTGGCCTCTCACGCCCGAACGGCGGGCCTTAAGGGCGGGGTCCCCGGTCGATGAGAGCCCGTGGGGGGATAGGTTACGGTTCGGAACGGAGGTCGGCAAGCTCAGGGAGATGACACCGTGCTCGAGTCCACCGGCGGCTGGGGCGGAAGCGGCGGGGGAGGAAGCGGCGGCGGCAGCCAGGCCACCACGGTGAGCCGAACGCCATTCACCGTGGTTGGCGCCAGCTCGATACGGTGGCTCCCCTCGGCGCCGTCCCAAGCCGGCTCGCCGCCCGGCGCCCACTGCACCAGCGGCTCGTAGCGCAGCGGTTCCACCCGCATGCTGAAATCGAAGCGGAAGCGAGCCGCACTGCAGGTGAACTCCGCCCAGTCGAACGTGGTCCGGTCGTCGGTGCACGCACCGCTAAGCTCCGCGAGCGCGTTGCTCTGCTGACCTTCGACTGCATACCAGCTGCCCACGTCCCGGACCAGGTACTCGCCCATGAACCCCGGGTAGCCGCCGCCCCCGCCGCTCACTGCAGAGTCGGGCGGCTCGGCCGGTGCAGCGGTCCCGCTCGCGACCGAGGTCACCGGCAGATCCGCCATCACGTCCGGCACCGTCGGCTGCACGGTTCCCGCACCCACATCCGCGACGATGCGCACCACCTCGGCCATGCGCTCGGGCTCCCACGCGATGAGCGTGCGCATGGAGGTCGTGTCCATCGCGGTGCACTCCCCAGGCCATGGCTCCGACGTTGATGGAGCGGAACCTGGCATGGGCACGACGCTGTCACCCGGAACGACGATCCCGCTGTCGGCCGGCCAGCTGCACACGAGATTTGGGTAGTCGATCTGCTCGGCCACCGCGAGGAAGGAATAGGGGGTACCGTCGATGGTGAGCGTGACCGACGTGGCACCCCCCGCGAGGCGCACGACCTCCGCTGCGTGGCGGAGAGCCTCCGCGGTCGGGGAGTACCCGGCGTCGGCCACCGAGTCGGCCAGGCGCTCGAACTGCAGAGCGAAACGCGACCCGTCGCGGTTGGGATCCGGACCGGTCCCGCCGTCGCCACATCCCGACGCCAGCACCAGCGCGGACCCGAGTACCGGAATGGAACGACGCACGTTGGCTCCCCGTGGGCGAGGACTGCTCTCTCGAGAGACCTAAGGGACGGCCCGTGCGTAACGGCCGCCCGGGGACGTAGCTTCCAGCCGCCCCACAAGCCCCGCGGGTGCATATGTCTCACCGTCACACATGCTCCCTGTATGGAGCAGCTCTGGTCTCTCTGACGCTCGCCTTTCCCTTGAACGCACAGGAGGAAGGGCCGCACCGCCACGGGTTCGACCGCCTGGGACGGGTCTCCTTCCCGGTCTCCTGCAGCAAGGAGGCCCAGCGCAGGTTCGACCACGCCATGGCGGTGCTCCACTCATTCTGGTGGGAAGAGGGTGACACCGCCTTCAACGCGGTGCTGGCCGCCGATTCCACCTGCGCGATGGCCCACTGGGGGATCGCGCTCAACGCGTGGGGAAACCCGTTCGCCGGCGGCCCGACTGGGCCAGCGCTGGCGAAGGGCGCCCAGGCGGCGCGCCAAGCATCCGCGATGCCGGCGCGGACCCCACGCGGGCGCGGGTTCATCGCCGCGACCGCCGCACTGTATCGCGACGCCGAGTCGACCCCGAATGCGGCGCGGCTGCAGGCGTATGCCGACACGATGGCGCGGCTCTATCGCAGTTACCCGCGCGACGTGGAGGTCGCGATCTACCACGGGCTCGCACTCGTGGCGACGGCGCCGAGAACCGACACGATGTTCGCGCAGCAGCGCCGGGCGATCGCGATCCCGCTGGAAGCGCGCATTCCGCTAGAGCGCGGCGACTGGGCCGCCGTGGCCGAGCTTGCTGCGCCAGCGGATACCTCGGCCCCCATCGCGGCGGTGCTCCGCCGTTTCACCCGGGCGATCGGAAGTGCCAGGAGCGGACGGGCAGAAGCAGCCAAGGTCGAGCTCGCGGCGCTCGACAGCCTGGCGGATGCGCTCCAATCCGGACCGGATGCGTACTGGAGCCGGGTCGCCCGCATCAAGCGCGATGCGGCGGCCGCGTGGGCCAAGCTCGCGGAGGGAGACAGCGCGGGCGCAGTGGCTCTGGCGCACGCGGCGGCGGAAACCGAGGAGGTCACCGACAAGCATCCCGCCACGCCGGGCGAGCTGCTGCCCGCCCGCGAGCTCGAGGCCGACATGCTGCTGGCACTCGGCCGTCACAGGGAAGCGTGCGACGCGTATGGCGCGACGTTGGCACGGGAGCCCGGCCGAGCCCGGAGCCTCTTCGGCGCGGCGCGAGCAGCGGAGCTGGCGGGTGACCGATCCGGCGCGGCGGTGGACTATCGGCGGTTCCCGCAGCAGATGGCGAACGCTGCACCCGGGCGCCCGGAGGTCGCAGCAGCGAGAGCGTTCGCCGCCGCCAATCGGTAACGGCCGCTCGGCCCGTGCTCGAGTAGGGGAGCGTCGAAGCTCGCCACGGTCGGCGCCGGGTTCCGACGTACGCGTTCGTAAGCGCCCCGGCGGAGCCCCCTGTCCCGGCGAGAGCCGCTACGCGGTGGTCTCGAGCTGGTTCCCCGACTTCGCGTTCAGCGCGCCCAGTCGGTAACGGCGCAAGATCTCGCTAGGACTGGCTCCGCGCTGTCGGCGGCAGCACGCCGTTCAGCCGGAGGTAGACCGGCGACCTGGCCTACGAGCTCGGCACCTACCGGCTGACGATGGAGCCGCCCGAAGGCCGCGTTGACGAAACCGGGAAGTACGTGTCGGTCTGGAAGAAGGCGGGCGACCACTGGGAGCTCGTCGTTGACGCCCCCAGCAGCGATCAGCCACCGCAACAGGCGGGGCGGGCGCTAGGCCGTGTTTGACCAGCCTGCCGCACGAGTCGGCAGGGCCGGGACTCCAGAGGGGCGGAGTCCCGACCCTGCCGGGAGTGCCCTCCGAAGCCTGTTAAACACGGCGTAGCGTCCTCGTTCGAGCAACACCTGGCCCCATGCTTTGCGCGAAGGCGAGGCCGGGAGTAGTGATGGCGAGGCGACATCCAATGGCACCCGACTTGCCGCTCACAGTCTGCATCGCGCCGCCTTCATAATCCAGCGAGCGAACGGCCAGGCACTTACCCCAGGCCGTATGGGGCCCACACCGGGCGATAGCGTCGAATATGCAACAGGAATCAGAGCAGAGCTGATGGGTCGGTCCTGCAAGCAGTGCCTCGAGTGCGGCAAACGGGCCTTGAGCATCGCTACCCGCTGCCCCGGCTGCGGCCGAGAGCTCCTGACGCCGGCAGCGCCGGAACCGGGCCGGGGGCTGGGCAGGTTCCAGTCGCCAGGAATGGCGGCAGCGGTGCTTGCCGCCGCGGCGGTCCTCGTGCTGGTCAAGCTCGACCAGACAAGTGGTACGTCGAACGAGCGACTCTCGATCGTCGCGGTTGATTCGGTCGCGTCCTCCGAGCGGGCAACCGCCATGGCGGCCACGACCTGGCTGGACACCGCCAGCGTCGCCGCCTTGCCGGCGGAGAGCGCGGGCGAGCTCCTCGTCACGCGGACCTGGACCAACGTGCGCAAGTCGCGGAGCGGGATCGCCGACCTCGAGGCCGTGCTCCTGCCGGGTGACACGGTCCTGGCGGACTCGCTCGAGCGGGGCTGGTACCGCGTGGCGCTGGAGGGTGAGGTCCTCGGCTACACCCATCGCTCGACGCTTACGGCGCCGGGGAGGTAGCCGAAACAGATCCTCGAGCCACGCCGCCGGCGAGCACCGCCACCTAGTCTTCCGCGTATCCCGCATCCACCAGCAGTATCGCGCCACCCGGGCGCTCAGGCCATCGTCGCTTCACGCACAGTAGTCCGCGAGCACCGCGCGGCCGGCACCCAGCAGCTCATAGGCCTCGGCGGCGGTGACCCGCCGGACTCCATCGGCTTGAGTCGGCGAGGTGGCGGAATTGTTCACGGTCGCCACGGGACAGGAGCCACCCTAACGATACGCTCGGCGAAACGAGGTCTCACTTCGCGCGGGGCAGCGCGCGCGATCGGGGCGGAGGCTCCAGAGGGGCGCGTTCAGAGCGAGGCGAGGAGACCCGGGCGCGGTTTGACCGGGGCTCCGAGCGTCGAGCTCTGCAGCGCCGCGGCGGAGCCTTCGCCCCG
>JBOHSY010000250.1:0-17541 GCA_050733355.1 Gemmatimonadales bacterium
GCGCGGCGAGCAGGGTGATCGAAGAGGAGGGAGGGTGGGCGGAAAGAACCGCCTCAGCGCGCCGCCCGGTCGACGCGCGGGAAGCCAACCGAGAGCCTCCAGGCCGGGAACAGGGGCCGACTCGACGCCGCGAAGTCGGGATCGGTGAGTCGGGTTCCCGAAAAAGCCATCCGCTTCATAGGAGCCAGCGCCCTCGCCGCGTGGCGGCGCAGGCCGCCGACCTCCGCCGGGCTGAGCGGGTGGAACGGGCTGAAGGGAAACGGATCGCTGGCGGCGCGAGCGCGAGCCGTTCGAATGGCCGGCCACGCCTCGACCAAGCGGGGAGCGAGCTCCAGCATCGTGCGGAACACCTCGGGCGGCGTCGCACCCGCCGCAAACGCGTAGCGAAGGTACCGCTCTTCAATAACGGTCCAGAACGGTCGCGATGCCGGTGAGGCGGCCACGGCGTCGTACTCGATCGCGGTGCACGCGAGTCCCCAGAGGATGTGCAAGGCGCGGTCGGCGCGATGCCGCGTCGGTGAGTGTGGAGCCCCGGACCAGTGGCGGAGATAGCCGGCGTCCATGCGATAGGCGGTCGGAAACCCCCGCCGCCACAGCCGCGTGTTCAGTTCGGTCCACTCGCCCCAGAACGCGCGCAGCCGGCTGAAACCGCCGACGTCGATGAGCACCTGACGATACCCGGCGCACAGCATCCCCTGCACGTGCATGTAGCGGAGCCCGCCGGCATCGACGTACGGGGTGTCCGCACGGGGCTTGAACGGCTCGGCGGAATCCTCCCGCAGCGACGGAAGGCCGACCAGCGCCACCGGCTGCTCGCGAAGGGCGCGCTCGACGGGCGCGAAGACCTGCCCATGCAGCGTGACGTCATCGTCCACGAAGCAGATCAGCGGCGCGCGGCACACCGCCAGCTGCAGGTTGCGGCCCTCCGCGATGGTCTGCCTGCCGTCATTGAACCGGACGCGCAGGCTGAGCGACGGGCAGGCGGCCGCCAGACGGCGGGTGATCGCGTCCCGGGACTCGCGCGGCGGCGCGTTGTACACCACCACCACTTCCGTATTCGTGTCGGCGCCGGCATCCGAAAGCGACTGGAGCAGCCGGAGCAGGTAGGGCTCGCGCTCAGGCAGCGTCAGCATCGTCACCGACCAGCGAGGGCGCGTGGGCCGGGCGATCACGAGGCCTCCGAGATCGAGGCAGGGGCTTCGGCCAGCAGCTGGGCGGCCTCGCGCCACCCCGCGTGCCCCGCGGCGAGCGGCACCGCGCCCGGCACGGCGAGAAGCGCGCGATCGTGGTGGCCGTCCGGACGGCGGACGGCGAACCGCAGCGAGGCGGCCCGCAGGAGCGATGCGTCGTTCCCGGCATCGCCCACCGCCGCTACGCTGGCCGGCCGAAGCCCCACCTGCCGGCGCGCGGCGAGATAGGCGTGCGCCGCCTCCCCCTTGTCCGGTCCGCGCCAGACGGCCAGCCAACGACCGCCTGCGGCGGCCTGGTAGCCCGCGCACCGGAGCGCGGCGAGGCAGGCGTCGTTGGCGGCGTTGCGCGCGGGAGGCTCCGCCAGCACGCTGCACCGTCGCGCCAACGCGAGCCGGGCGGGGTACGCCTCGCCGAAGAGCTCGGTTCGCCGCTCGCGGGACAGCTCCTGTGCGAGCCTCAGGTCGGCGTGATGGTCGGTCCGCACGCGACGCAGCGTGGCGAGCACCTCCTCGGCCGGCGCGCCCGGGCAGGCGACGAACCACCGGCGCCCCCGTCGGGTGAGCGTCTCGGTCGCGCCCAGCACGCGCGCCACTGCGCTGGAGCGGACGGCCGTGCAGGCGCCGTTCTCGGCGATCAGGTCCGTGTCCGCCCCCAGCTCGCCGAGGAGATAGATGAGTTCCTCGAGCGTCCGGCTGGACGCGAGGACCACCTCGACCCTGCGGGCGACCGCCCCCCACCCTTCGGAGACGGCTCGCTTGGGGGTGGCGGGGTCGAGGAGCGTGTCGTCCACGTCGCTCAGCAGCAGCGCGCGGCCGTCCGCGAACGGCGTCACGAGGCGGAATCCCGGGCCATGCGAACCGCGGCATCGAGCTGGTGCAGACACTCCTCCGCCCAGCGCCGGACATCGTGCCCGTGCACCCGGGCCGCCAGACGCCGCATGCGCACCCGCCGCTCGGCCGGGGACATATCGAGCGCCGAACCGTAGGCGCACGCCAGCCCGTCCAGGTCGCGCGGGTCGACCAGTAGCGCCGCGCTCAGCTCGGCCGCCGCGCCCGCGCGCTCGCTGAGTACCAGTACGCCGTCGTGATCGGTGCGACTCGCCACGAACTCCTTCGCCACGAGATTCATACCGTCGCAGAACGGGGTCACCAGCATGACGTCCGCGGCGCGGTACAGCGCGGCAAGCTCGATCTCGTCCACGCTGCCGTACCGGTGCTCGACGGGCTGCCAGCTCCGCGTGCCGAGTCGCGCGTTCAGATCCGCCGCGATGGCGTCGACCCGCGTGCGAAGCGCGCGATAGGCGGGCATGTCCTCCCGCGACGGCACTGAAAGCTGGAGCAGCCGCGCCCGCCCGCGGAGGTCGGGTCGCGCATCGAGCAGCCGCCCGAACGCCTCCAGTCGCCGCGGAATCCCCTTGGTGGGATCCAGCCGGTCGACGCCGACGAAGAGCGGCCGGCCGGCGGCGCGCAGCGCCGCAACTCGCGGTGCGACGCGCCGATCGGCCGCACGCGCGGCGAAGCCGGCGACGTCGACGCTCATGGGGCAGGCATGCACGCACACCGGGCGGCCCGCGTCGTCCGCCACGCCGCTGCCCGACGTCAGCTCGACGCGCCGACCCAGCAGGGCGCGCACCGCGGAGGAGAAGCGCTCGACATACTCCTGGGTGTGGAATGCGACCACGTCGGCGCCGAGGATCCCGTCGATCAGCGCTCCGGCCTGCGGCAGCGCCGCCAGTGGGGCCTCGCCCGGAAACGGCGTGTGAAGGAAGAAGGCCACGCGGAGGTCGGACCGTCGCTCACGGAGCATCCGCGGCAGGAGCATCAGGTGATAGTCGTGCACCCAGATGCGATCCCCGGGGCGGGCCTCGCGCAGGATCACGTCGGCGAATCGCGCGTTGACGGCGCGATAGATGTTCCAGTCGGCCGGGGCGGCGGGCGTGTCCGGCACGGTGTCGTGGAGCACGGGCCAGAGGACCCCGTTCGCGACGCGGCGGTAGAAACCGCCGACTTCCCCATCGCTGAGCGGAATCCCCCGTGCGCCCGCCTCGAGGAGTCGCGCATCGATCTCGCGCTGGGCCGCGCGTGCAGTCTCGGCGGCGATCCCCGGCCACCCGATCCACGTGGCCGACGAACGCGCATGGACGCGCCGCAGTCCGCTGGCCAGCCCCCCGCTGCTCGGCGACAGCCGGACGGCACCTCCCTCCACGCGGACCGTGGAGGACAGCCGGTTGGAGACGATCGTGATTCGATGCGACCGGGACGAGCGCGGCGCCACCCCGTAGCGCAGCAACGCCGTGTCTTGCGCAATGGACGGAGTCATGTGTCACGGCACTATCTTGGGTGAAGGCTCGGCCGCGTTGAGTCCGGCCGGCCGTAGCCGACGCACCTGGCATCGAGACGCCGGGTCGACAAGTCCGAAGTGCATGGTAGACGTCGACCCTCACCGAACGCTCAGCAGGACCTCAAACGGATCTCAAAGGATTGCCAGTGCTGAGGTTGCGGACACTTGGCGGCGTCTACGTCGCCGACGAGCATGGCGAGCCCCTCACCGGCGCTGCGTCTCAGCGCCGGGTGCTCGGGCTACTCGCCGCGCTCGCCGTAGCCGGCGATCGGGGGTTCAGCCGGGAGAAGCTCCTGGCCCTGTTGTGGCCGGAGGCCGACGAGGAGCGCGCCCGCCACTCCCTGACGCAGGCGCTCTATTCCGCGCGGCGCGCCCTGGGGGTGGACGACCTGTTCCTCGCTGGCGGGGACGTACGCGTGAACCCGGAGCGCCTGCAGAGCGATGTGCAGGAGCTCGAGGAAGCGCTCGATACCGGCGATCTCGATCGCGCGGCGGTGCTGTATCAGGGCCCGTTCGCCGACGGATTCTTTTTCCCCGGCTCAACCGAGTTCGAGCAATGGGTCTCGACGCACCGGTTCCGCCTGGAGGACCGGATCGCCACGGCGCTCGATCGGCTGGCCCAGCGCGCGGAGGCGGCCGGCCAGGCGCGCGAGGCGCTCGAGTGCCGCAAGCGGCTGGCGGCCATCCGTCCGCTCGATGCGTCCACCGCCGTCGCCCTGATGACGACGCTCGCCCATACCGGCGACCGGGCCGGAGCGCTCCAACATGCGCGGCTGCACGAGACGCTGCTGCGAGAACAGCTGGGACTGGAGCCGGACCCCGTGGTGGCCTCGCTGGCGGAACGCCTCCGCGGGCCGATCGACTGGCGTACCGATCCGCCCCAGGCTGTGACGGGCGGTCTTACCGGTCCGGCGGATGGTGCCCCGGGGCTCGACGAGGACGCGGTGGCCGGCTGGACGGATGGGAGTAGGTCCGTCCAGAGCGAGGGCTCCCTCCCGTCGAGGCGTGCGCGGCAGCGGTCGCCGGGGCTCCGCGGGGTGTGGGTGGTGGTCGCGGCCGGACTGGTTGCCGCGATCGTGGCGTTGCTGCGCCCGGCCCCGGCCCCAGCCCCCGCCCCGCCAGCTCCACCGCCGCTCGAGCAGAACGTCGTCGTCGCCCCGTTCCGGGTTGCCGGCGCGAGCGCGTCCCTCGCCTACCTCCGCGACGGCCTGGTCGAGCTACTCTCCACTCGGCTCGCGGACGACAGCAGCGCCCGTTCGGTGGATGCGGGGGCGGTGCTCGCGGCATGGCGTGCGGCCGGCCTGGCGGGCTCGGCGGACGTCCCCCGGGAGACCATGGTCCGCCTCGCCGCGGATCTCGGTGCGGAGCGGGTCGTGATCGGGAGCGTCGTGGGCACTCCGAGCCGCGCGGTGCTCACCGCCGCCGCAGTGGACGTGGCCTCCGGGCTCCCCCGGGGCGAGGCGACCGTCGAGGGCCCGGCCGACAGTATCACCGCGCTCGTGGATCGCCTGGCGGTGAGGCTGTTGCTGCTCGGCGCCGGCGAAGACGCCTCGCTCTCGAGTCAGACGACGGGCTCGTTGCGGGCGCTCCGCGCGTTCCTCGACGGACAGGCGGCCTTCCGCCGCGCGAGCTACCAGCTCGCCCTCCGGCGCTACGAGGAGACGCTTCGCCTCGATTCGACCTTCGCCCTCGCCGCGCTCCAGCTCGCGCGCACCGCCGATCGTTTGCAGCTCGTCGAGCCCCGCACGCGAGCCCTCGCGATCGCCTGGCGTGAGCGCGACGCGCTCGACGCGCGGGCGCGCGCCGTGCTGGTCGCGCTGGCCGGGCCACGCTACCCGGCGCCATCCGAGGTGGAGGAACAGGTCGCGGCCTGGGAGCGGCTGATCGATCTCACGCCCGACCGGGCCGAGTCGTGGTACGAGTTCGGCGCCCGGCTCATCCAGGAGGGGGCACTCGCGGGCGCGGCCGACGGCGGCTCCCGCGCCGGGCTTGCCCTTCAGCGGGCCCTGCAGCTCGACCCGACCCACACCCCGACCCGCGAGCTCCTGGCGCAGATCGCCGACCGCGCGTCCCTCCAACGCGTTGCCGCTGCAGATTCATCGCTCCCGCTGGCGCCGTTCCTGCGCTGGCGGGCGGCCCTCCTGGGTGGCGATTCGGCGGCGGTCCGCAGCTTCAGAGACACGCTGCCGCGGCTGGGGCCGAGGAACCTTCGGGCGATCATCATCTCCGCGCAGATCGACGCCGCGGGCCTGGGCGATGCGCGGCGGGCGGTGCAGCAGCTTCGCGTGCGCGCTGCACGCCCGGCGGAACGGACCGACGCGGCCCTGGCCGAACACGCGCTGGCGCTCAACGAGGGCCGCCTCCGGGACGCCCTCGCCGCAACCAACCGGCTGGCCGAAATCCAGCCGGGCTCGCATGCGCACCTGCGCCTTCGGGTGCTGGACGGGCTCTACGCCGACGGCGACGCCCGTGCGGCGGGCACCGCGGCCCAGGCATTGGAGCGCTTCGTCGCGTTGCGAGCCGCCACCGACCCCATCGCGCGCGCGGTGCAGGTCGCCGACGCCTGCGTGCTCGCCCAGTGGCGGCTGCGCCGCGCCGACACGACGGGCGTCCGCCGCACCATCGACGAGCTTCGCGCGGAGCCGCTTCGAATGGCCGCGGCAGCGCCGGCGGCCTCGGCCGCGCCGATGGCGTGCGCGGAGTTGCTCGAGGCCGGCCTGGCGGTCGCCCTCAACCGGGCCGATGCAGCCGGCGTGGTCGCCCGGCTCGACTCGCTCGCGTTCACACCGGGCGTGAGCGGCGACGCCATCGCCTACGCCCATCTCCTCGTGGCTCGGCTTCACGACCGCCTCGGCAACCCCCGCGCGGCGCTCGCCGCCGTGCGTCGGCGGGACGAGCTGGTGGGATGGCCTCGTTACCTCGCCGCCGCCTGGCGCGACGAAGGCCGCTACGCCGCGCTGGCCGGCGTCGCGAACGAGGCGCGGCCCTCGCTTACGCGTTACCTGGCGCTGCGGACGAACCCCGATGCGGGGCTTCGGAACCAGGTAGAGGAAGTCCGGCGCATGCTGGCCGGAACGGCGGGCAGTGTTCCAGAGTGACCGGCGCATGGTGCCGCTGCGGGGCCGGGTGCTGGAGGCGGCGGTCGAGCGGCTTCGCGGCGCCGAGCACCTGCGCCTCCTGCTCGATTACGATGGGACGCTGGTCCCGTTCGCCGACCGTCCCGATGCCGCGGAGCCGGACGCCGAGTTGCTCGCGCTGCTCGGCAAGCTCGGTTGCCAGGCCGGCGCCGAGGTGCACCTGGTCAGCGGGCGCCGGCATGACGACCTCGGGTTGTGGTTCGGCGACCTGCCGATCGGGTTGCATGCGGAGCACGGCCTGTGGAGCAGGCCCGCCCGGTCGGCCCCCTGGCGCTGCATGGAGCCGGGCGATGTGGCATGGCGTCCGAGGGTCCGGGACATGTTCCGGCACGTCGCCGGGTGCACGCCGGGCAGCGTCGTGGAGGAAAAGACGGTGGCGCTCGCCTGGCACTATCGCCGGGCCGATCCGGGCACCGGGCGGGCGAGAGCCGAGGAGTTCCTCCGCTCTCTGCGCGGCGCGCTCGCCGATGCCGCCGTGGACGTCCTCGACGGCGACCACGTGGTCGAAGTGCGCCCCCGTCATGCGCACAAGGGCCGTATCGCGGTCGCGGTGCGGAACGCCGCGCCGCCCGGCGCCACGCTCGCCGCATTCGGCGACGACGTGACCGACGACGACCTCTTCCGTGCGCTGGGTCCCGACGACATCACGGTCGCGGTCGGTACCCGACCGTCGGCAGCGCAGCTCTACGTGGAGAGCCCGGCGCAGGTCCGGGCTCTGCTGAGGGCCTTGATTCCCTAGGGCTGCCGGGTGACCTGATACCTGCTGCCGGGCAGCACCTCGTAGGTGCCCCGCACCGCGCCTTCGTCCACCTGCACGCTGTAGCGGACGGCTTGGCTCGCGTCCGGCACCCACACCCGGATGAGCCGGCCATCCACGATCGCGCCGAAGACCATGGCCCTGGCGCCCGTGCTCGTGATGCTGTGGAACACGTCGTATCCCTGCATCCCGGCCACCGAGTCCACGGTCCCGCCCCCGATCGTGACCAGGAGCGCGCCGTGCTGGTGGGTGGCGGGAGTCGTGACGGCGAAATCGATCGGGCCCGCCTCCGCCGGAGGCGGGGGTGGCGCCGGCCGCGGCCCGACGTTGTCGTTCCCGCCGCATGCGAACCCGGCGCACGCGAGCGCGAGCACCAGGGCCGACCCCCGCCGGCTCATCGCGTCACTCCGCTGTTGGCCTGCTTCAGGGCTGCGGCGGCGAGCAGCTTCTGGATCATGTCAGGGCTCAGCGTGGCCCGGTTTCGATCGAGATAGGCCAGCACGTCTCCCACATCGAGCCGCCCGTTCCGGTTGCCCTGTTCATCCAGGCCCTGCGTGACCGGCGCCGAGAGCGTCGGCCCCGAGCCGAAGATCGCGCGCACCGCGTCCACGACGGCGACGATCTGCGGCGACACACTGAACCGCGCCTGGAGCGAATACGGGCGCCGCATGGGCAGCTCCATCCTCGGCGCCGATCCGGTCGTGTCGCCGGTCCAGCCGAGGAACTCCGCCCCCGGCGCGGGCGTGGCGGTGAGCGTCACCGGGGTGTCGGCCGGCACGAAGGCACCGGCCGATATGCCGGGCACCGATCCGCTCACCTCACCGGTGCCCACCCAGTCGGCGAGGACCCGGAACTCCCGGTCGTACCGTGCCGTGAGCGTGTCCGGCGCCGTGGGCCTGGGCGACAGCGTGAAGCTGCGGGGCTGGCCGTTGCTCCACTGGCGAAAGCGGTAACGCACGTCGGCGGCGGCGGAGATCTCCGGGGCCGAGACCTGGACCTCGGTGCCCGGCACCAGTACGTCCTCGAACGGCGCGGCCACGACGCCGTCGACCGTCACCTCCACGGTGACGGGATCGGCCCCGATCCGTGACCGGCCCCGCCGGGTGAATCGGAACCGCATCTCCCCCCCAAGGGTGAATTGTTCGATGCGGTCCAGCATGAATCCCGCGAATCCGCCGGCGTTGTCTTCGGCGCGCGGGTTCGTCCGCCAGGAGAGCTGCCGCTTGCCGCCGTTGCCGGGAAACGGGTCCCCGCTGTCGCCCCGGTTGGCGGTGCCCGGCGTGCGGAGCTGGTTGAAGCCGTCCGCCTGCACCAGCGCGACGCCGTGAATCGCGCCCGAGTTCACCGTGTTCGTGGTGCGGAATCCTTCGGCCTCCACCTTGCCCTGGTCGATGTGCCAGACCAGGAGGCCCGGCATCCGGCCGCCGAACCGCAGCGGATTTAAGAGCGCACTGTCGCTCTCCAGCGGCTGCCGGTTCTCGACCAGGAAGTATTCCTCGCGCCCGGTCACGGGAATCACGAACACGCTGTCGCTCCGGCTCACCGGGCCCACAGTCACGCTGCGCGACCCGTTGAGCGTGTCGACCGTGACCCAGCCCATCTCGGCGAGCGACCACGCCTCGAACCGGGCGGGGCTGTCGGGCGTGCGATAGTTGCCGCTTCCCATCAACCCCCATTCACCGATCCCCTGGGTGGCGCGGAATGACGGGTCCGTGTCGTACAGGTCGGGCAGGCCGAACGCGTGGCCGGTCTCGTGCGCCACCGTGCCGATGGGCATGATCTGCCCGCCGCTGCAGGCCGACGAGCCGCCGACGCCACTCTGCATCGTGTAGTCCTCCACCCGTATGCGGCCGCCGCCGCGTCGCGCCGTGCGGGTCTCGTAGGGCTGCCCCCCGTTCCAGACGCTGACCACCCAGCGGTGCGCCCAGATGTGGCTCGTGCGACACGCACCGTCCACGTCGGGATGGATGAACGTGACGAAGTCCACGTAGCCGTCGTCGTCGCCCGAGTTGGGTACGCCGTCGGCCCCGTCGTTGTCGAACCGTCCCCAGTCGAACGTCCCGTCGTCGAAGTGCGCCAGCGCGCCCACCAGCAGCTCGCCCAGGCGCCCGAAGTGGGGACAGGGGTTGAGCACCCCGACGCCGTTGCAGCCGTCTTCGTAGTAGGTGTTCGGCTGCGGCGCGAGCCACCACCCGCGCACCGTGCCCTGCAGCCGGACGTTGCCGTTCGAGACCTGCAGATAGAAGCTGCGCAGGCTGTACGGCCGGTCGACCGGTGTGTCGTCGAACAGGAGCGACTGGTAGCGCGAGGCGGCGAAGGGTTCCGCCACGTTCGACGGGCGGACGAGGATGACGGGCACGTTGAACGTGCCCTCGACGCGGGTCGCGGAGCCGGCGATCGTCGCCGCCGCGTTGAGCCGGGAGACTGCGCCGATGCGCAGGAGCGCCCGGCGCTGCTCCCGCACCGGGGACGCCCGCTTGCGCCAGGCACCGGTGCTTCGAAAATCGAGGCCGCGCACCTCGAACCGGCCCGGCTCGGCGCGGGGGTACTGCGCCTCAGCCGTGGCGGGTACGGCGGCAAGGAGGAGCGCGACGAGACTCGGACCCACGCGACGGCGGTACACTCGGCAGCGCTCGTGTGGCGGAGAAGTGGCCTAAAGATGTGTGGGAGAATGCGGCGGACGCAAACGGCCGGTCAGCTTACCTGCCTTGCGATCTGCGGCGCGGGTGCGATTCGGAAACGGAAGTGCTGCTCCACGAGCTGGCGGACCTTGTCGCCCGAACGGACGGCCGGCCTGAAGTGCATCTGCCCGAGCGCGTGGCGCACCGACATCGTGAACATCGGATGCGGGCTGCTCAGGAACCGGACCGACGTCGTGTCGACCAGACCGGTGGTGTCGACCACGAAGATCGCGTACACCACACCCTCGGCGCCCTGCGCCAGCAGCTCGGGCGGATACAGGGGCGCGGCGCTCCATTCGTACCGTTCGACCTCTTCGTGCACCTCGAGCACGCTGAACGCGGTGTCCGGACGGACGTCGGCGATCGTGATTCCTAGGGGGAGCTGGCCGCGCGCGCCAGTCTCTTCCTTGCCGCTGGCCCGGGCGCCGTGCGACGGCGGGCGGCTGCGCCAGCCCTCACCGGCCTTGGTGAGTACCGGACCGTTCTGCGGGTCGCCGCCTTCCCGGGCCCACTGGATCTTCTCGAACTGGCGGGAGCGGATGTCCACCCTGTCCGGCGGCAGCAGGAAGAACACCCGGGCCTCGCGGGCATCTACCGGGAGCTGGCGGCCGCCCTCCGTCGCCACCACGCCCCCCCAGATCACGGCCGCGTGCACCACGATGCTCAGCATCGCGCATTCGGCGGTCTGGAAGAAGCTGCGGCTCGATTCGAGGAGCGTGACGTGCATTCGCGTGCCCGGGTGACCGGAAGGCGAAGGAATTGCTCACGTATATATGACGCGCAACCCGGCACCGGCAAGACACCGGCGGGATGGTGGCAGGATGAAACGCTTAGGGGCGCTGCAACCGCTTTCACACGGAGGCGCGGAGGCCGCGGAGGACTACCCTTCTGGTGGTTCTGATGCGAGGGCATCTCGATCGTGATGACAGCACACTAACAGCGGTTTCTCCGTGCCTCCGGGTGAAACGCTGGGCCTAGAGAATGCGAAGCCCGAACGCGCTCCGGACCAGCCCCACGGCGAGCTCCGCGGTCCGGTTGTAGTGATCGAGCACCGGATTGACCTCCACCACGTCCATCGCCACGACCCGCGCAGTGTCGGCCAGCATTTCCATGGCCAGATGCGCCTCGCGGTACGTGGCCCCGCCCCGGACCGGCGTACCGACCCCGGGCGCTTCGCCCGGATCGATCCAGTCCATGTCCAGTGAGACGTGAATGCCGTCCGTGCCGTCGCCCGCCAGGGCGAGCGCCTCTTCCATCACCGCCTTGAGCCCGCGCTCGTCCACCTCGCGCATGGTGAACACCCGCACGCCGAAGCGCCGGGCGTGCTCGCGTTCCGCCGGATCGAGGTCCCGGATGCCGACCAGCGCCACGTTCGCCGCCCGGATCGCCGGCGCCGGGCAGCCGATTCGGGCCATGCCCTCGTCGCCGTGGCCGAGGAGGTGGGCAACCGGCATGCCGTGCACGTTGCCGCTCAGGGTGCTGTCCGGCGTGTTGAGGTCGCCGTGGGCGTCCAGCCACAGCAGGCCAAGCCGCCGTTTGCGCTCCGCCATCGCGGTGGCCACGCCGGCCACGGACCCGGCACCGAGCGAATGGTCCCCGCCGAGCACGAGGGGCGCGAAGCCGTCCCGCACCGCCTGCGCGGTGGCAGCGGCGAGATCGCGGCAGACGTCGGTGATGGTGGGCAGAAAGCCGATCGGGCTCGAGATGCCCGGAATGGAAGCGCGATCCGGGATGCGCAGGTTGCCGATGTCTTCCACTTCGTGGCCCAGTTCGCGGAGCCGCTTCGCGAGCTGGGCGATCCGCAGGGTGGACGGCCCCATGTCCACACCTCGGCGGCTGGCGCCCAGGTCGAGCGGGACGCCGATCATGCGGATTCTGCCCACGGTCGCGCCTCTTCCGGTGCGCCGGTAACCTAGGGCAGCGGTCGTAACGCGTCCACGTGGTACGGCGTCTGGCCGAAGCAGGTCGTGGGAACGCCGAGGTGCTCCCGGTAGTGCAGCGAGACCCGCTTGCCGAGCGACGCGTTGATCTGCCGTGCGACCCGGTCGTCGCGCACGGTGAACGCCCAGAGCTCCGGTGCCACGCCGGGCACCGTGGTCATGGCGAGCTCGCCTTCCCACGTTTTGCACACCCAGCCTTTGCGCGAGAACTTCTGCAGCACGCCCGCGCGCTCGCCGTCGGCGTAGCTCCAGTTCAGAGCAACGAAGGTGTAGAGGCCGAACGCGATCACGGGCACCAAGAGCAGGGCGGCGACGATGGCGATCGCCTTGCCCCGGCGTCGCCGGCGAGGAGCGGCAGGAACGGGCGTCATGGGTGTGGGCCTAATATAGGCGCGACTAGAACCGCGTCACCCGGCTCACCACGACGGCCCACCCGCCGGGCTGCACGTCCGTGCCGAAGCGCCGCGCGAGGTCGATGCTCACCGAGCCGCCCTCGGCGGTCCGGCTCGGGCCCAGCCGGATGCCGAGGCCGGCATCGGTGCCGGTGCGCCGCCGGGAGCCGCTGTACCAGGCTCCGCCGTGGTCCACGAAGCCGGCGAGCCCGAGCCCGAGCACATCCCACAGGTCTTCCGCCGCCGTCCAGCGGTACTCCGCGGTGAGGTTCACCAGCCGGTCTCCCGTGAACGCGTGCGCATAGAAGGCGCGCGGCCCGCGGCCGAGTCCGAGGTCGAACTCCTCGCCGGGCACGGCGTTCTCCTGCCAGCCCGCCTGCGCGAAGAGAGTGAGCGAGTGTCGTCGTGCCGGCTGGATCAGCCAGGTGCCGCTGAGCCGTACCGTGCCCGAGTCGAGGCCGCCGCCGCTGACCAGGCCCGTCGCCTGCGCCCGGAGCGTCGCGAAGCCACCCGGGAGCCGGGCGCCGGCGAGCGCACTGCCCTGGAGCCCGAGTCCGTCCCGAGTGTAGCCGAACGCGCTCGGCGCGGCGTAGGCCCCGAGCAGCAGCCCCTCGCTCAGATCGATGTCCTCCTCGCGCAGGAAGCTGCGGAAGTTGCGCACCACGGTATACGAGGCACGGTTGAGCCAGACATACGGCCCCACCGCCGCCGTGACCGTGCGCGGAAACGGGACCGTGCCCACCGCGGCCCGGTCCAGGAAATCGTCCCGCCGCAGCTGCCCCAGCAGCCCGATCCGGACGAAGCCCCGCGGCGACGCGACCACGGCGCGCGCGCCGTCGGCGCGGAGCAGCGCGTAGCGCCGCCGGAGCACGACCGACGCGCTGCGCTCGCCCTCGAAGAACCGGAGCACGTCGCCGTCGAAATCGAGCGCCGCCGCCTGTACGCCCGATCGCGACGACAGGCTCAGGAACGGCTGCCCCATGCCGAAACTCAGCGACCGCCCGTCGGACCGGTCCTGCACGCCCACCTGGAGGTACACCTTGCCGGCGAAGAGCCGGGGCTGGCGGAACAGGGCGGTGAGCGACGTGCGGTCGGGATGGTGCGAGTAGGTGAGCGAGCCGTATGCCGCGTTTCCGAACAGGTTCAGTTCTTCGAGGCCGACCGCCCAGGCGGTCTGCGATCCCGCGCTGCTGAAGTCGATCGTGGGCCGGGTGCTCCACCCGTCCTTCGTGGTCACCCGGAGCACGAGGCCCGAATCGGTTCGCGTGCTGTCGATCAGGACGCGGCGGAACACACCGAGCGCCCGGAGATTCCGCGCGGTCTCGGCCACGCGGGCCGAATCGAACGGCTCACCGGCCCGGAAGAGAATCTCGCGCTCCACCACCCGTCGCCGCGTCGTGACGTGGAGCGCGTTGCCGAGCCGGGCCCACCAGCTCGCCTCCTCGCTGCGGTCGAAGATGCCGTGCCGCTCGACGATGACTCCCCGTACGATCATGGCGCTGTCGGCCGGTGCCTGCGCCGAGGTCTGCGCCGAGAGCGGCGCGCCGAACAGCAGCGCAGCGCCGAGTGAGCGAACGCGGCGGCTCACGCGGTGGACTCGATGGCGACGGCGATGTCGGCCACGCTGTCCAGCACGCGGTCCGGCGTGATGCCGCTCGCCGCCAGCGTCTCCTCGCGATACTTGCCGGTGCGGACCAGCCAGCCGGCGAGTCCGGCTTCCTGAGCGCCTCGAATGTCGGACCAGAGATCGTCACCCACCATCACCGCGCCGCCCTGTGCCCCCGGCGCGAGGCCCATGCTCGCCACGGCCGACCGGAAGAACGCCGCGCTCGGCTTGCCGGCCAGCGCGGCCTCGCGCCCCGCAGCATACTCGAGGCCTGCCACGAACGCGCCCGCGTCGAGCGACAGCCCGCCCTCCCGGCGGAAATAGCGGTCGCGCGACAACGCCACCAGGTCGGCGCCGTCGAGCAGGTACTCGAAAGCCTCCTGCATGAGCGCATAGCTCCACCGCCTGCCCAGGTCGCCGATCAGCACCGCATCCGGACGCACGCCCGCGGCTCGGCCGGCGACGCCACCCGCGAGCGTCACCTCGCCGAGGTCGGCGAGCGCGGCCGCGGGAGAGAACGGCGCGACCACCCGGCAGCCCCGTTCGGCCAGGAGCGAGGCCGCCGTGACCAGGGGCGTCTGGATCTCCTCCGGCGCCGCCGGAATCCCGAAGCCACGGAGCCGCTCCGCGAGCGCGACGCGCGGGCGGCTGGTGGTGTTGGTGACGAACCGGAACCGAACGCCGCGCCGCCGGAGCCGCTCGATCGCGTCGGCGGCACCGGGCACCGGCTCGGCACCCACGTAGAGGGTGCCGTCCAGGTCGAAGAGGTACGCGCTCGGCTCGGGTGGCATGGGGCGTGCGCTGGGGCTTTCTTTACAGTGGAGGTTTCCGATGCTCAGGCCGCTGCTGCTGCTCGCCATGGTGGGGCTGGTTCCGCCCGCCCGCCCGCCGGTCCACCGGTCCGGTCCTCCCGCCTACCCGTTCAAGGTCGGCGAGACGCTTCGGTACAGCGCCACCCTGGGCTATCTGCCCGTCGGCGAGGCTTCATTCGCCGTGGCGGGGCTCGCCCGGGAGCGCGGTGCCGAGACGTTCGTGCTTGCGGCGACCGGTGATGGGGGACCGCCCGGCCTCGGTGTGAGTTATCAACTGACCTCCTGGGTGGGCACCGAGAAGTTTACCTCGAGGCGCTTCCACCGCCGCATAACCCAGGCCGGGCGAGTCTCGGACCAACGGTTTCTCATCTACCCCGATTCGGGACGCTTCCGGATCGAAGGCCGGCCGGAGATCTGGGGAACCACCGCAGAACCGCTCGACGAGCTGGCCTTCCTCTACTTCCTCCGCACGGTACCGCTCGAGGTCGGCCGGTCCTACGCCTGGTCCCGCTACTTCCACACCGGATACAACCCGGTACGGGTGCAGGTGCTCGGGCGGGAGACGCTCAGCCTGCCGGATGGCCGACAGGTTCCCTGCCTCGCGCTGCGTCTCAGGGCCCGCCACGCGAGCTCGGAAGTGTGGCTCAGCGACGACGCGCGGCGGCTTCCGGTGCAGCTGCGCGGCCGGCTCGCGTTCGGGGAGGTGACGCTGCGCCTGACGGCGGTGACGGGAGCAGGCGGGACCAGGCGGGAGTAGGCGGGAGTAGGCGGTAAGCTCCGCACCTCCCGCCCGCTCCCGCCCGCTCCCGCCTAATACCGCCCGAGATAGCTGTCGATCTCCCATTTGCTGACCTGCAGGTTGTACTGCACCACCTCCTCGCGCTTGGCTTCGAGGAACCGCTCGGTGAGGTGCTCGCCCAGCGCCGCCCTGATCACGTCGTCCTTCTCGAAGTACTCCAGGGCCTCGTGGAGGTCGCGGGGCAGCTCGTCGATCCGATACTTGCGCCGGTCGCGGTAGCTCATCCGGAAGATGTTGCGGTTGACCGGCTCGCGGGCGGGGAGCTTTTCCTCGACCCCGTGCAGCCCGGCGGCGAGCTGCACCGTGAGCGCGAGATACGGGTTGGCGGACGGATCCGGCATGCGGAGCTCGCAACGGGTGCCCAGCCCGCGCCGGTCCGGAATCCGCACCAGCGGCGACCGATTCCGCATGGACCACGCGACGTTGACCGGCGCCTCGTAGCCGGGGACGAGGCGCTTGTAGCTGTTG
The DNA here is from genome assembly GCA_050733355.1 of Gemmatimonadales bacterium. GTDB lineage: Bacteria > Gemmatimonadota > Gemmatimonadetes > Gemmatimonadales > GWC2-71-9 > DASQPE01. The sequence goes on from JBOHSY010000250.1 coordinate 16,124, forward strand.
ATCAGCGGATTGGTGATGGCACAGAAGCCGCGCGCGTGCTGGAGGAGCCCCTCGATGTAGCTGAGCGCGACCTTCGACAGCTGATGCTCGGCCTTGGGGTCAAAGAAGGCGTTGTCCTTGCCGCAGAACAGCGATTGGTGGGTGTGCATCCCGCTGCCGTTCTGCCCCTGGATCGGCTTGGGCATGAACGAGGCGAGAAAGCCGTGCCGGCGGGCCACGTCGCGCACCACGAATCGGAAGGTCGCGAGGTTGTCCGCCGTGGTGATCGCGTCGGCGTAGCGGAAATCGATCTCGTGCTGGCCCGGCGCCACCTCGTGGTGCGCCGCTTCCACCTCGAAGCCCATCAGCTCGAGGTGCTCCACGATCACGCGGCGGATCTCCTCGCCCCGGTCCACCGGGCTCAGGTCGAAGTAGGCCCCGGAGTCGTGCGTGCTGGTGGAGGGCGAGCCGTCCGGCGCCATCTCGAAGAGGAAAAACTCCGCCTCGCACCCGGCCATCATCGTGTATCCGAGCTTGCGTGCCCGATCGACCTGACGCTTGAGCGCGGTGCGCGGGCAGCCGGCGAACGGCTCCTCGTCGGGCGTGAGGATGTCGCAGATGAGGCGGGCCACCCGGCCGCCCTCGTCATCGTATGGCAGGATCCGGAACGTGGCGAGCTCGGGCCGGAGCAGCATGTCCGACTCTTCGATCCGCACGAAGCCTTCGATCGACGAGCCGTCGAACATGATCTGGCCGTCGAGCGCCTTCTCGAACTGGCTCCGCGGAACCTCGACGTTCTTGTTGACGCCGAGGATGTCGGTGAACTGGAGCCGGATGAACTCGACCCCGAACCGCTCGGCCAGCGCGAGCACGTCGGCCTTGGCGGCGCCGCCCAGGTCGGTCGGGAAGCTTTCACGCGCGGGGCGGGACGACGGGGGGGCCATGGCGGCTCTGGGAGAGGACGACGGGGTAAGCTAGGGACGCCCCGGACGGGGCGCTACTGCGGCGCGGGCGGCCGCTTCCCGTTGCAGGATTCCCGTTTACCGTTCAGCCCGTCATGACGCAACCCTCCGACACGGTTTGCCCCGCCTGCGGCGCGTCGGGGAGCGGGAACTTCTGCAGCGGCTGTGGCGCGAGCCTTGCCGAGCGGCGCTGCGGCCATTGCGGCGCGGCGGTCGTCGCCGGCGCCCGCTACTGTCATCGATGCGGCCGCCCGATCGGCGCGGCGGCGCGGCGGCGCTCGGATAGGGTGCCCTGGCTGATCGCCGGCGCGGTGGTCGTGCTGCTGGTCGGGGGCATCGTCGCCCGGGTGCAGCGGGGAACGCCGCCGCCCGTGATCCCCGACATGGCCAATCCCGGCGCGGGGGGCGCGCCCGGCCCGCAGCCCGCTGGGCCGGCGCCCGACATCAGCCGGATGTCGCCCCGCGAGCGGTTCGACC
>JBOHSY010000251.1:0-1433 GCA_050733355.1 Gemmatimonadales bacterium
ATCGACCGAATGGCGGAGTGGGCAGGCCGAGTTGTGGAGCTGTCCGGCTGCCCGCCGACCTACTCGCACGGTCCGAAGATGCTGTGGTGGCGGCACGAGCGTCCTGACGCGTATGCGCAGATCGAGCGCTTCGTTCCGATCGGCTCGTTCGTGGCCGCGCGTCTGGCCGGCCTCCAGGTCGCCGACGCCTTCATGGATCGGACGTACCTCCACTTCACCAACCTCGCCGACACCGCCAGCGGTCAGTGGTCAGATGAGCTGATCGCGCTCTTCGAGGTCGATCCGGCGCGGCTGCCCCGTCTCGTCGAACCGGTCGACGTCATCGGTGAGGTGAACGCCGAGGCGAGCTCCGCGAGCGGCCTGCCGCGCGGCACGCCGATCGCGGCCGGCGCCGGAGATACCGCGGCCTCCGCGCTGGGGGCGGCGGTCGTCCGTCCCGGACAGGCCTTCGACGCGGCCGGAACGGCCAGTGTGTTCGGCATTTGCGTGGACGGCTTCCGCCCCGATACCGCGGCGCGGACGCTGATGGCGACGCGGGGGGGTCGCGCCGGGCACATTCGTCAACCTCGCTTTCGTCAACGGCGGCGGACTCGCCCTGCGCTGGTTTCGCGACGAGATCGCGTCGGACCTTGCCTCGGAGCCGGACGCGTACGCAACCCTCGATGCGCTGGCCGCGAGCGTGCCTCCGGGGAGCGAGGGCTTGCTCTGGTTCCCGCACTTTCAAGGGCGGGTGCTGCCGCCGCAGCCTCATGCTCGGGGCAGCTGGGTGGGCCTCACGTCGAGACACACCCGGGGCCATCTCTTCCGGTCACTGCTCGAGGGAATCGCCTTCGAGTACGCCGAGTGGGCACGGCTGGCGGCTGAGGCGGGCAGCGACGACCTCCGCGAGACGCGGGCGATCGGTGGCGGTGCGGCGAGTACGTTATGGAACCAGATCAAGGCGGACGTGCTGGGCATCGACTGGATTCCGGTCGTGACGCAGGAGTGCGGCGTCCTGGGCGACGCGATCATCGCCGCCGCCGCCACCGGGCATGTGCGCGATGTGGCTTCGGCGGCAGACTCGTGGCAGAGAGCCGGCACGACTGTGCGGCCCGACGCCGAACGCCACGCAATCTATGACCGGCTACGCGGCGCCTACCGGGCACTGGGCGAGGCGCTCACGCCGGTCTTCGGCGCGATGGTAGACGCGCCGCGGGGCGCATCGGTCGAGGAACGGAGCTGAACGTCATGCGAGTCACGGTTTTCGACATCGTCACCGGCGAGGTCAGCGCCAGCGTCCGTGAGGCACCGGAATTGGATTCGGTGTCGCACCTCGACGGGCAGCCGCTCCACGGGGTGGGCGTCTACCGCATCGAGGATCGCGGCGAAGTCGAGCTTCAGCTGGTCGAGATCGCCGCCGGCGGCGGCTACGTCCTGCACTCCAGTCCCAAGCT
>JBOHSY010000252.1:0-9360 GCA_050733355.1 Gemmatimonadales bacterium
GGAGCGCGCAGATCGCGAGGCTCCGCGGCTGGCGCTCGCCCAGCAGGGCCGTCAGGCGCCGCAGGGTCTTCCCACTATCAATAATATCCTCGACGAGCAGGATGTGTTTCCCCGCCACGTCGGTCTCGGGGTCGTACAGCAGCCGAACCACCCCGCTCGAGACCTTCTCCGGCCCGTACGAGCTGGCCACCAGGAAGTCCACCTGGAGGGGGCGCTCGATCTGCCGCACCAGGTCGCCCAGGAAGATGAAACTTCCCTTGAGGAGCCCGAGCACCAGCAGATCGCCGTCGGGGTAGGCCGCCCCGATTTCGCGGCCCAGCTCCGCCACCCGGCGCGCGATAGTGCCCTCGTCGTAGACGATCGAGCGGATCCGCTTGCCGCCGGTCCGGCGGAGCACCTCAGGCGAGCTCAGCGTCGACACGAAGCGCCTCCACGCCCGCAGCGGGCACCAGCAGGTCGGACCGGCAGACACCCGGGACCCATGCCACCGCTCCGGCATGCTCGATCACCGGCCAGGCCGCGCGCGAGCTGCGCGGAACCCGGGCATCCTGGAAGCACCGCACCAGCAGCCGGCGCCCCCGGCCCCCGAGCGGACGAAGCCGATCACCCGGCCGCCAGGGCCGCACGGTCAGCTCCGCCGTCGAGGCCTCGAACCAGGCCGTGCGCGCGTCCCGCGCCTGGACCGCCGGCGCGGGAGCCCGGCGCCAGACGAAGCGCCACCCGCCGCTCACGCGCTCGCCCTCCTCGCCGCCGAGCTCCCATCGGTCACCGGCGGGCTCCGGGTGGGGCACGAGCCGCAGCCGCCCGAAGGCGAGCTCGGCCACAGCCCCACGCCCGAGCGGAACCCGGCCGCCGCTCCCTCCGCCGTGCACCAGGCCGAGCACGCGTGCCGCCCGGGCAGGCCCGAGCGGCCGTCCCCATCGCCGGGCGAGTGCGCGGATCAGTCCGATCGCCAGGTCGGAATCAACCCGGCCGATCGGCTCGGCGGCGACGGAAATCGCGTCGTGCTCCTCGCGCGGGTCCAGCCCGGGCAGAGCCTCGAGCACGGCGGCCCAGGCGTTCCGGTCGGCCCGGGCGTGGGCGGCCAGCCGAAGCAGGCGGCGATCCACGTCGGGATGCCGCGCCCGGAGCACCGGCAGCACCTGCTGGCGAATCCATGACCGCTCGTGCCGCGGGTCACGGTTCGCCGGGTCGTCCCAGCACCAGATTCCCTGCGTAAGCACATGCCGGGCCAGATCCTCGCGCCGGAACGGCAGCAATGGTCGGACCACACGGCCGGACACCGCGGCCATGCCGGCCAGCCCGGCGGGCCCCGAACCGGCGAGCACGCGCATCAGCACCGTCTCCGCCTGGTCGTCCGCGTGGTGCGCGGTGACGACCGCACCGGCATCGGCCTCGACGCGAAGCGTGTCCAGGGCGGCATAGCGCGCGGCACGCGCCACCGTCTCCGCCGCCCCGGGTCCGAGGCCGAGCTCGTGGACCAGGCACGGCAGGCCGGACCCCGCGGCGAGCTCGCGGACTCGGGCCGCGACCCAGGCGCTGTCGGGATGGATGCCATGGTCGACGTGCGCGACCGTGAGCTCGAGACCGAGCGCGGCGCGACAGCCGGACAGGAGATCGAGGAGTGCGACGGAGTCGGAGCCGCCGGACACGGCCACGAGCAGACGGCGGGACGGCAGCGCGAGGGTGCCGAGGTGCGCGCGGAAGATCTCGCGCAGATCCATCAGCCGGGCGAGGGCTCGGGCACCTCGCACCAGTTGAGGAACCCCACGAGCTCGAGCGCCTCCCGTGCGTCCCGTACCGCGAAAGCGAACCCGCCCCGCTCCACGGTGGGCTGCGCATGCGCGAGCAGACGGTCGACGCCCCGGAGCGCGGCCTGTCCCACATGCCACGGTCCGACCGCGTACCGCTCGAACGCGACCCCGAGCTCTCGCGCGTCCGCCACGAGCCGCAGCAGGAGGCGGTGCGCGAGCGGCTCGCCCGCCGTCGCGCGCGGCTGCGCTGAGAGATCGGTGAGAATCTCGCGCGCGATCCGGCCGGCGTCGTCTCGGTCCATCGGGAATTCCTTCGGGAGACCCTTTCAGGGTAAGGGGTGGGCCGCCTCCAGCGCAAACCGGGGGATCGCCGCGTCGAAGCCGGTGCCGTCGGGATGCAGGAACCGGTACTCGCCCTCCATGTGCCCGGCGGGAGAGCGCAGCTCGCAGAAGCTCTCGTACTCGTGGACGCCGCCGGGCGGGATGAGCGGTTGCTGGCCGAGCACGCCCTCGCCCTCCACTGTGGTGTCGAGTCCAATCGAGTCGTGGATTCGCCAACGGCGGGAGACCAGCCGGGCGGGCGCCGCGCCCACATTCTCGATGCGCACGGCGTAGATGAAGACGAAGCGGCGACGCGCCGGCCGCGACTCCTCTGCGACGTACCGCGGGCGCACGGTGATGCGGATTCCGTCGGTCAGCCGGTAGAAGAATCGGCCGGGCTGCGGCGTGGGGTTCATGCTCTCAGAGTCGACGCCCGGCCCAGACGGCACGCTGGGTCACGCCGACGAGCACCAGTGCGGCCATCGTCAGAAACAGGGGAACCACGTACGCGGGAAGGAGCAGGAAGAGCGCGTAGAACACGATGGTCTCGGTGCCCGCGATCAGGCCCGGCGGCATCACCACTGACGTGATCTGGCCCGCGCTCCGGCCCCGCCGCGCCAGCAGCGCGGCGAGATAGAGCCACGAGGCCGCGTTCAGGTAGAACGAGGCGAGCAGGATCGCCAACGCGCGCCAGCCGTCGGGAGTCGGCGCCCCGACTATCAGGCCGATGGGCACGAGCGCATACACCGCGAAGTCGCACAGGATGTCGAGATACGCACCGAGGTCCGAGGTACTGCCCTGCACGCGGGCGAGCGCGCCGTCCAGCCCGTCGAGCACACGATTGACCAGCCAGGCGACCAGCGCTCCCCCGTAGCTCCGCTCGGCGGCGAGCCAGGCCGCGGCCCCGCCGGCCGCGAGCGCCAGCAGCGTCACGACCGCAGGCGGGAATGACGGCCCGAGTGCCCGGGCCAGCGGCGCGAGCAGCCGATCCTTGAACGCCCGGAGCAGATCGTCAAACACCCGCCCGCCTCAGGAACCGCTCCGCCAGCTGCTCCAGCCGCTCGTCGCTCGACGCGCGGGCGTCCTCCAGAATCGCCGACACCTCGCGCACGAGCGCGGGATCGCCGAACAGGTAGCCGGTCGCTGCTTCGGCGCTCGCCGAGTCGCCGACGTGCGCGCCGGCGAGCAGCGCCCGCGCCGCCGCGGCGGCATAGCCCGGATCGTCGCGCGGGGGCAGGACGTAGCGCGGGGCGGGATCGCCGCCCGGCGCGTCTTCGTTGATGAAGGCTCTGGACATGTGCGGCCACGAATCGGAAACCAGAAGAGCTGACGAACAGAGGAGCGGAAGAGCAGACGAACTACCCACCTGCGACCTTCGGCTCTTCGGCTCTTCTGCTCTTCACTTCGAAAGGCTTCTCTCCTCGGCCATGAGGACGGGATACGGCACCGCATCGGGCCAGAGATGGAGACCCACCCGGTCGCCGTCCATCCAGACGACCCGCGCGCGCACCGCGAGCGGCGGCGAGGCGCGGAGCTGCACCGTTCCCTCGAGCCGTGCGCCGAGCTCGGGACGCCGGCCCCCGGGAGCGAGAGCGAAGAGCAGACCTTCCGCCGACAGGTCGAGCACCTCGTGGTCGCCTTCCGGAAGCGTGAGCACCGGCCGCCGGTCGGGCGGGTAGTGGATCCGGACGTGCGACCGGGTGTTCTCGTCGGTCATGCCCGCTCCCGTCAGGTCTGAAGTCCGCTTCGCAGCGCCGCCCGGAACGCGGCCGCCCCGGCCGCGGGCCGAGCTTCCGTGGCCCCGATCGCGGCGAGCCGCCTCGCCGCCTCGTGAAGAATGTCGTCGGTCTTGCAGAACACGAAGCGCACCAGCGAGCGGCCGTCCGCCGGATCGTGGTAGAAGCTCGAGCCGGGTACGGGCGTGACGCCCGCCTCGCGGGAGAGCCAGACCGAGAACTCGGTGTCCGGGAGGTCGCTCAGGCCGGAGAAGTCGGCCAGGATGTAGTAGGCGCCCTCCGGCGCCGAGCAGCGGAACCCGGCGGCGACGAGCGCCGGGTGCAGGATCTCCCGCCGGGCGCGATACGCCGCCGCGAGCTCGTCGTAGAAGCCCCGGTCGAAGCGGCCGAGCGCGACCGCCACCGCTTCCTGGAGCGGCGCGGGCGCGCCCACAGTGAGGAAGTCGTGCACCTTCCGGATCGCGTCGCTGAGTCGCTCCGGCCCGATGGCCCAGCCGACCCGCCAGCCGGTGACGCCGAAGGTCTTGGACGCACCGCTGATCGTGATGGTGCGCTCGCGCATGCCTTCGAGGGTGGCGAGGGGCCGGTGCGATCCCTCGTACACCAGGTGCTCGTAGATCTCGTCAGTGACCGCGAGGCAGTCGTGGCGCACGCACAGGTCGCGGATCGCCTCGAGCTCGGTGGGTCCGAGCACGCGACCCGCGGGATTGCTCGGGGTGTTGACGATGATGCCGCGGGTGCGGGGCCCGAAGGCGCCGGCGAGACGGTCGAGATCGAGCCGGCGCCCGGGCTCGAGGGGAACGAACACCGGCCGCGCATCGGAGAGGATGGTATCGGGACCGTAATTCTCGTAAAACGGCTCGAACACGATGACCTCATCGCCCGGGTTCACCACGGCGAGGAGGGTGGCGATCATCGCCTCGGTGGCGCCGCAGGTGACGGTGATCTCGCGTTCCGGGTCAACGCTCAACCCATAGAAATCATTGTACTTGACCGCCAAGGCCTCACGCAGCTTCTGAGCTCCCCAGGTGATCGCGTACTGATTCACGTCCGCGCGGACCGCATCGGCCGCGGCGGCCTTGAGCAGCTCGGGCGCCGGAAAGTTGGGGAAGCCCTGGGCGAGGTTGAGCGAGCCGTACTCGCGGGCAAGCCGCGTCATCCCGCGAATGACTGATTCGCGGAACCCGTGGGTCCGGCGGGCGGGGATCATGCTGCAAGCTAATGCGACCCGCCAGCTCGAGGCGCCGTCGGGTGCAGCGCCTGCGCCCGGGCCTGGAGCTCTCCAGGAGCCAGCGACTCCAGCGGCAGCCCGAGCAGCTGCGTGACCCGCCGTTCCAGCACGTCGTACGTCGCGGCGAACGCACGCCGTGCCGCGGCCGGCTCGCGCTCGTCGGAAGGATCGGGAAGCCCCCAATGCACCTGCGCCGCCGCCCCCGGGAAGAACGGGCAGGCATCGCGGGCGTTGTCGCACACGGTGATGACCAGGTCGTAGCGCTCGCCGGCGAGGTCGTCGATCGATTTCGGCGTGCGTCCCTCCCAGGGGATCCCGTGCGCGGCGAGCACCTCGACCGCGTATGGATTCACCTTCGGCGCGGGTCGCGAGCCGGCGCTCGCCGCCTCGACGCGGCCCTGCCCCCGCGTCGCGAGGAGCGCCTCCGCGATCTGGCTGCGCGCGCTGTTCCCGGTGCAGAGTACGAGGATCCGCTGTGCCATCGGCAAGGGTGCCGCGCGGCTAGCGGACCTCTTCCAGCCGATCCGGCGGGGCGGCGGCGTCGGGCGGGCCCGCGAGGTAGCAGTACATCACGCCGCAGTCCGCGAGCAGCAGCGAGCGCACGGTTGGCGTACCGCCGTGTTGGGCGAGCTCCGCGGGAGATTCGAAGATCTGTACCCATTCACGCAGGGCCAGGAGCTTCGCCATGATGGCGTCGTGCTCGGCCGCCGGGAGCTGGACGATGCGATCGACGCGCCGGCCGACCCCCGCCGCCAGCTCCGGGCCGCTCAGATGGCCGCCGAAGATGAGGAACTCGCGCAGCTCGAGCACGGCGTCTTTCGCTTCCGCGCGGTGGTCGAGCGTCAGGCCGGGTGTTGGATCAGAAGGGACAGTCACACGATCAGGACCCTCCAGGCGAGCGGCGGCCGGCGGACAGCGAACGGATCCGTAGGAGCACGCCACGCAGCAGTGCCCCGGCTTGGGCGTCACCAGCCCGCTACACTCCGGGCAGATCCAAAAATAGACGCACGCGTCGGTCGGCAGAATCTCTACCGACTCCGCGGCGCAGCCAGGGCAGCGGATCGTTGTCAGCCGTTCGACGTTCGCTTCCTTGGCGTCGGACATCGGATCCGTGCCCGCAAAAGGGGAGGGCCACGAGCGGGAGAGCGCAAGTGCCTTGATAATGATAGCAGGGGCGGGACTCGAACCCGCGACCCGGCATTCTGCGGGCTGCGGGCCGCCCGTGGCCAGTGGGCGGGTGTAACCCGGAAGGCGGCATGAAGCGACTGACGGATTCCTGCGAGCGGTACCCGGTGCTCTGGTTCGCGGCATGGTTGCCGGCCGGCATCGCGATTGTGTGCGGCGGGGGCACGCTCCGCGCGCAGACGCCGGCCTGCGGGGCGAGTGTCGCGAGCTCCCGCGACCCGGTCGGCACCACGACACCCGCGCCAACCAGTCATTTTTCCGTGCATCCTTCGCGCCGATACTTTCAGGACGCGAGCGGCAAGCCGGTTTTCCTTCTCGGGTATTACACCTGGGCCTCGGTTGACCCGAGTACCACTGTTGGCTGGCCGACACGCTACGCGGACATGATGAACGAGGGGGCGGCCTACAAGCTCAACTACATTCGCATCAGCCTGGGTATCAACAAGCGGGTGAACAATCCCACCCCGTTCTCGTACGCGGGTGGCAAGGCCGATCTCGACCAGACCGATGCGACATTCTGGTCCGGACTTCGTTATCACCTCGACCTCGCCAGGGACAAGGGTTTCTTCGCGCACGTTGCAGTGTATGAGGGCGTGACTCTGCGGGGCAGCCTGGACTATCAGTGGCCGGGGTCGTTCTGGAATCCGGTCAATCAGGCCAGGACCTTCTATCCCGACGTGGACCTCGACCACGACAACAATATCGACGAGCCGGACAACTTTTACCGGACCGCTGACTTCACCGCGGCAGCGGGTATCGGCAAGTACCAGCGGAAGATCGTTGAACGCGCCATCCTGGAGATGCGGAACTATCCGAACGCCTTCTTCGAGATAGGCAACGAGCTGTTCGGGTCCGACTCAACATGGAATCGTGCCGTGTATGACTTCATCAAGGCCCGGACCAACCATGCGGTAACGCAGAACCACGGCGGAATCGCGAGCCAGGTCGACGGATACTCCGTTCACGAGAGTAACACATCGCTTGCCCTGAAGGGCTCACTTCCCTCGCTCGTCGGACGCGGATACCCAGCGTGGGAAGATCCCGACGGCCCCGATCTCAAGTTCGCCGGCGCTGACGAGAATCGGCGCGCTGCTTGGTATTCCTTTGCAGGCGGCGGAGCTGGATACGCCGGCTTCACGACCGAGTTGAATAGGGGGGTCTTTAACACGACGCAAACCGGCTATTACAAGAACTTGATGGATTTCATCGAGGAGTCGGGGGTGCGATTCTGGGAGATGACGCCCCAGCACAGTCTGGTGAGTGGTGGCATCGTTGAGAATTCAGTCCTCGCAGAGACCAACTCTCAATATGTGGTGTACGTGCGCGATGATGCGTCGGTCACGCTCGATCTTGCAGGACTGACTCGCGCGGCCACGTATCGGCACTATTGCCCCAAGACCGGAGCATGGGGAACCAGGGCTCCAATCACTGGAGGGGGAGCGCGGACGTTCGGCCGGCCCACTGGGGCGGAGGACTGGGTGGTCTTCATCCAGGTAGACGACACTCCCTGGCCGACGCCGGAGCCCGAGCCGGAGCCGACGCGGGGTGCGGGTGGCGGATTGGGCCCGGCCGTATGGCGAGGCGCACCTCCACTGTCTCCCCGGTGAGCGGGGCTTCCGCGGCATTGACCGCTGGGAGGCCGGCGACCAAGCGCCAGGTGCCTGGGAGGGCGATAGCAGGGGCGGGACTCGAACCCGCGACCCCGGCACTATGAGTTCGGACCCTCCCCGGTGCGAGCAGCCGCCCCCGAGCGAATGAGCGACAGGGTGCGCCATGCGGCGCTGCCGATTCGCACCATTCATTGGGCCGCGGTGCCGTCGGCTTCCGTCATCAGGGTGGAGCGACGCAGCCCGCTGCTCACTGTGGCTCGCCGGAGAGGGCGTGTCCTCGGCTCGTCGCGCTACCCGCCGGCAGGCGCGTCTGGAGCTGGTCTTCCTTGGGGGATCCGGGACGACGGATTTGACATGGCAATGCATTTGCATTACCCTGAGGTAAGGCAAACGCATTACCTGTTTCCAGGGGGGTCCGATGGGGATCACGGTTCGCCGCCCCGCCCGCGAGAAGCCGCGCGACGAGCTTGTCAGCAAGGTCACGGCGAAGGCGCAGACGACCTTGCCGAGTGGCGTCCGGAAGGCGCTCGCCGTTGGCCCCGGGGACTCGCTCCGGTACCGGATCGAGGGGCATCGCGCCATCATCGAGAAGGCGAGCCTGGAGGCCGATGAGGCCGATCCGGCCGTCGGGGCATTCCTGGCCTTCCTCGCCGGCGAGCTGACACGGCACCCCGAGCGCCTGCGCGGCATGCCCCGGGCGCTGCTTCGCCGGGCGCGCGCCCTGACGCGTGGCATCTCGATCAACCACGACGCCCCCCTGGAGGGCGCGATTGCCCTCTGATCGGCGCCGGGCAGGCGGGCGGCGCCCGCCGGCCACGTCTGCCGATCCGCTTCCCGAAGTCCAGGGGTGGACGCTCGCGTTCCACCCCTGCTTGCTTGACCAACTCGAGCGTCTCGTCGCGGCGGCAGAGGATGCGGTCAAGCGCGCCGGGCGGTCCGGGGCGAACCGGCCGGGGCCGAATCAGAAGCTCCTTGCCCACCTGCTCGATCTCATGTTCGAGGCGATTCCGCGCGATCCGAACGCGGCGGAGTACCGGCTGGGCCACACCCTTGGCCGGGAGCACGCCCACTGGCGCCGGGCCAAGACCGGTGGGGGGCGCTACCGACTGTTCTTCCGCTTCCGGAGCGATGCCCGGCTCATTGTCTTTGCCTGGATCAACGACGAGCAGTCGCTCCGCACGTACGCAAGCGCCACCGATGCGTACCGCGTGTTCGCCGATGGCCTGGCGCGTGGAAGGCCCCCGGACGACTGGGACGCACTGGTCGCCGAGGCGAACACTGCCGCTGCTCGACAGCGTGCCAGCCGTCTGCGCCCCCGATTTGGTGGACACCGCTGATCGCCCTCGGAGATCCGCCATCGTTGGCAGGCGGGCTTCCGGTCGCACACTGGGCTTCAATGGGGCCGAGGGCGATCGCCCTCGGAGATCGATCGGTCCCTTGATGGCGTGGCAGGACGATCCGTTGCTTCAATGGGGCCGAGGGCGATCGTCCTCGGAGATCCGAACGGCAGCGCCGCGTCGGTG
>JBOHSY010000253.1:0-1858 GCA_050733355.1 Gemmatimonadales bacterium
GTATCGAGGACGCGGACGATCTCTGGTCTGATCTCGACTCAGCGCTACGCTCTGCCGCGTGAGCCGTACAGTGTCGATGAGTAGGAGTTGGGGGCGGAGCATGAGTGTGGCGCGGCCTGATATCAACTTTGAAGTGCAACGTTGGCCGCGGAAGCGCGTCGGTCGTCCGCCTCTATAGTCCATAGCATTCCTCCGGGGTGTGGAAGCCGAGCCGCTTGCGCGGGCGGGCGTTGAGCCGGTGGGCGAGCCGGTCGCAGTCTGCTTGGGTGAGGTGGGCCATGCTCTGCCCTTTGGGGAGGTACTGCCGGAGCAGGCCGTTGGTGTTCTCGTTGGTGCCCCGCTCCCAGGCGTGATGCGGGGTGGCGAAGTAGAACTGTGCCCCCGTGGCCGCTTCGATCGTCGCGTAGTCATGGAATTCAGTGCCATTGTCGGCGGTGACGGTGCGGACCGGCCGCCGCTCGCGACTGATGAGCTGCCGGGCCCGCGGGGTCACCTCCGTCGTCGAGCGGGCGGCGAGCTTGCCGAGCACCAGATAGCCGGTCCGCCGCTCCACCAGGCTCAGCACGCAGTGGCGGTCCCCCGCTCCCAGCACGGTATCCACTTCCCAATGCCCCACCTCGGTGCGGGCGGCGACCTGCGCGGGGCGCGCGGCGAGGGGGCGTTTGCCGGCGAGGCGGCCGCGGCTGTCGTAGCGGCCGTAGCGTTTCCGGCGCTGCTTCCGCGCGCCGCGGAGCTGGGTGTAGAGCGTGCCGCCCTGGCGCCGGTCCGCCCAGATGTGCCGGTAGATGGTCTCGTGGCTGATCGCGAGCCGCTGGACGCGCCGGAGATAGCCAGCCACCTGCTCGGGGCTCCACTGCTGCTCGAGGTAGGTCCGCACCAGCGCGTAATCGGCGGCCGTGAAGTGCTGATTCCGGCGTGACCGGGAGCGCCGCGCGCGGGCCCACGCCTGGGCGAGCCCCGGCCGGTAGCTGCCATCGTCGCGCCGGTTGCGGCGGAGCTCGCGGCCGATCGTGCTCCGGTGCCGCCCCAGGACCCGCGCAACGACCGCCGGGCGGTAGCCGAGCTGGCGGAGGATGCCCAGGGTGTATCTTTCGGCCACGGTGATCTGGGAGTACATGGGAGCCTTCATTCTCTTGGTGGAGAACGGAAGGCTACCACCCTCGCAGGTCACCTTTCTCGTGGGGCCATCTGTTGCACTTAGTTTATGAAACCGCGCCGCCTAACACGCGCATGCAGCTGGCGGGCGCTCGCGTGGCGAGTGCCCGGTGCGTACCGAAGCGCCGATTCGGAGTGGCTCATAGAATTCGTATTGACAGGCTTGCCCGCCCGCAGCTGATGCGCGATGCGTTAGGCGCACGCGCCGGAGGGTCTGGTGCCCAGTCGCCGTGTCCTCAAATCTGTCGCACACGACGTCAGCGCGTCCCTTGTGAGCCGCAACGACGATGTGGGCGGCTACTGGGCGCTTGGCCAGCTCCTCTCTCAGGCTCTTGCCACCAGCAACTCTGTCTACCGAGTCGACCTTCTCCGCGGGGCGAGCACGCCGTCTTTGATCGGCACGCCGCTTAGCCTGGTCCCTAGTTCCTGGGCCGAGGTGTTCTGGAGGAATGTGGAACACCAGAAGCTATCACGAGCAATCGTCGTTCAAGCCGTCGCGAGTGTTGACTTCAATCTTGATCGGCCGCGCCCGGCTGGCGTTCATACGGGTCGCGTTGAATACCCGGTCGCATGCCGAGTAGAAATTCAGGATGATCGCGGAAAAGCCTACACGGGGACGACCGAAGCCTGGTGCCACGCCCACGACCCAACGGTTGAACTCCGAAGCCCGCGCGGCGCCTAACCAGCGCATGCAGCTGACGGG
>JBOHSY010000254.1:0-3181 GCA_050733355.1 Gemmatimonadales bacterium
CCACCAAAACCGCGACGTCAAACATGGTGTGCGCGTTCCACACATTGAGGACCACGCCCTCGGCGTCACCCCGCTGCTTCAGCACGCTGATCACGGCTTGTGTCCCCGCTAGATTACCCGAGCTCAATAGAACGATCACCCTGTCACCACAGCGTTCGAACACGGTCATTTTGCAAAACGTTGCAAAATCGTCCACGCCGGCGTGCGTGCGAGAGTCCGAGGCGAAAATCATCCCGCTATCGAGCATGATGCCCACACAGTAAGTCATTTTTTTATCGTCTGTAGAGAGGGAGAAATACATATTACTCCATTCAACTCAATGTATTTTAATACTGCCAAATGCCAGTAAAAATAGGGAAGTGATATACAAGGCATCGGCGGTGCGGCTTCAGGTCCTCGAACGCCGGAGATCCAGCGTATGGGGATACTCGGGGTTGATTTCCTCCCGCGGCGGCTCCATGGGGCCGGGGGGGTGGCCCTCGGGGAAGAAGCGCCCGAGGCGCGCCACATCGGGCGGCGGTTCGAGCACGCCTGGGCTATGCCCAGAGGGCCAGAAGCGGCCCACGCGGCGCGCCTCGGCCTCATAGGCGTTGACCGGAAAGACCGTGGGGTTACGCCCGCCCGGATGGGCGACGTGATAGGTACAGCCCCCGATGGCGCGGCCGTTCCAGGTATCGATGAGGTCGAAGACCAAGGGCGAGTGCACCCCGATGGTCGGATGCAGCGCGGATGGCGGCTGCCAGGCGCGGTAGCGCACCCCCGCCGCGTATTCACCTTGCGTGCCGGTGGCGCGCAGCGGCACCTGGCGGCCGTGACACGCCAGCACATAACGCGAGTCGGTCATGCCGGTGACCTTGACCTGCAGCCGCTCGACCGAGGAGTCGACGAAGCGCGCCGTGCCCATGGTGCTGGTTTCCTCCCCCAGCACGTGCCAGGGCTCGATGGCCGCGCGCAGATCGATCTGTATGTCCCCGAGCGTGACCGTTCCATAATGCGGGAAGCGGAACTCGAAGAAGGGCGCGAGCCAGGCGAGATCGAAGGGATAGCCCGCCGCGTGCAGTTCGCTCACCACCTCCCGCAGGTCGGCCCATACGTAATGCGGAAGAGTAAAACGGTCGTGCAGGACCGTGCCCCAACGCACCAGAGGGCGCCGGTAGGGTTGTTTCCAGAAACGGGCGGTGAGGGCGCGCACCAACAGCATCTGTACCAAGCTCATCCGCGAGTGCGGCGGCATCTCGAAGGCCCGGAGCTCCACCAGCCCCAGCCGCCCCGAGGCGCTGTCCGGTGAGTAAAGCTTGTCGATACAGAACTCGGCGCGGTGGGTGTTGCCGGTGACATCGACAAGCAAGTGGCGCAGTAGGCGGTCGATCAGCCAGGGCCAGGGCACTTCGCCCTCCGGCATCTCTTGGAAGGCAATCTCGAGCTCGTAGAGATTCTCGTGGCGCGCCTCGTCGACACGCGGACTTTGGCTGGTGGGCCCGACGAAGAGGCCCGAGAACAGGAACGACAGCCCCGGATGGTGCTGCCAGTAGGTCACGAAGCTGCGCAAAAGCTCGGGCCGCCGGAGGAAGGGGCTGTCGGCGGGCGTAGGGCCGCCAAGCGTGATATGGTTGCCGCCGCCGGTCCCGGTGTGGCGCCCATCGAGCATGAATTTCTCGGTGCCGAGGCGCGTCATCCGTGCCTCCTCATAGAGGGCCGTGGTGGTGTCGACGAGCTCGACCCAGGTGTGGGCGGGGTGGATATTGACCTCGATGACGCCGGGGTCGGGCGTGATCCGCAGTTGCTCCATGCGCGTATCGCGCGGCGGTTCGTAGCCTTCGAGCAAGACCGGCAAGGCAAGATCCGCGGCCGTCGCCTCCACCGCGGCCACGATCTCGAGATAATGCTCGAGCTCGGTGAGCGGCGGCAGGAATACGTGCAACTTCCCGGTGCGCGGCTGGACGCATAGCGCAGTGCGCACCATGCCGGCGGCGGAGTGCGGTCTCGCGTCCGCGTAGCCCTGCTCGAAGATCCCCGGCGTCGATCCCGTGGCGAGTATCTGGCGGTAGCGGCGCGCGACTTCACCGTGGACATCGGCGAGCGGCGGCCGCGCCTCGAAGAGGCTCGGTTCGGGCAGGATCTCCCGGTCCTCTTCGGCGACCCAGGGGAGTGCGTCGAGCGGCAGTCGCAGGCCCGCGGGCGCCTCCCCCGGGTTCAGGTAGAGGTGCCCCCGCCGCACCGGCCAGGGCGAGCTACGCCAGCCGCTCTGCCCGTGATCCCATGCGAGCGGCAGCACATAGGCGGCCGGAGTGTCGAGACCCCGGTCGAGCGCTTGGGCAAGCATGCGCCGCTCTTCGGGGTCTTCGAGATTGGCCTTGAGCGGGTCCAGATTGACCGGCACACTGCCCTCTTTCCATAAATAGAAGAACACGTCCTCATAAGCGGGGATGGCGTAGCGCTCGCCGACGCCTATGCGGCGCGCGAGGTGGGCGGCGAATTCGGCGGCGTGACTCGTGCCGAAACCGATGCCCTGGCTACCCAAGGCGAAGAGATCGGGATTGCGCCAGAGCGGCAGGCCGTCCTTGCGCCAGAAACAGCCCAAGGCCCAGCGCGGCAGCGACTCGCCCGGATACCATTTACCCTGCCCGAAGTGCAGGACCCCGCCCGGACCGAAGCGCCGCCACAGGCGCTGGAGCAGCTCTTCCGCCAGCGAGCGCTTGTGGGCGCCAAAGGCGGCGATGGTCCATTCCGCGGCATCCATGTCGTCGATGGAGACAAACGTCGGCTCCCCGCCCATAGTCAAGCGTACGTCGTGCAGAGCCAGGTCCTCATCGACCGCCCGGCCCAAGGCGTTGATCGCCGCCCACTGATTTTCGGCGTAGGGCTTGGTGACCCGCGGGTCTTCGTGGACGCGCAGAACCGTATTGCTATGACGTAACTCGACCTGGCACTCGTCCGTAGCGCCGGTGACCGGCGCCGCGCTCACGGCGTCCGGGGTACAGGCAAGCGGGATATGGCCTTCGCCGGCGAACAGCCCCGAGGTCGGGTCGAGCCCGAGCCATCCGGCGCCCGGTACGTAGACCTCGGCCCAGGCGTGCAGATCGGTGAAATCGCTCTCGACGCCCGCCGGCCCATCGAGGGCCTTGACATCCGGGGTGAGCTGCACGAGGTAACCCGAGACGAAGCGCGCGGCGAGACCCAA
>JBOHSY010000255.1:0-1118 GCA_050733355.1 Gemmatimonadales bacterium
GCCGGGCGGCGGCCGGGTTGGCGGCGAGGACGCGCCGGTCGGGGCCGAGTGAGAGGACGCACTCGTCCAGGCGCTCCAGGAGGTCCCGGGCGAGCGAGTCCGGGGTGGCGATGGTGGCCATGGTTTCTTCTACAGTAGCACGCGGCGCAGGGTGGGGTAAGGCGGGCGGACGGATGGGGTTCGGGGGTTGAGGGGGTGGGTGCCGGCGGGTAGATTCCCGGCTTCCAGAGGTACGGTGCCCCTTGGTGTAACTGGCAACACGCCTGACTCTGGATCAGGAGAGTCCTGGTTCGAGCCCAGGAGGGGCAACTCTCGAAGCCTCGTTACTCCGCTGAGTTACGGGGCTTCCGTGTTTTTCACCGGGCGCGGCGGATCCTTCGTGCCGCCGTTTCGCCGCCGCTTGTCACTCATTGACGCTCGAGTTTCTGCCCATCGGCTTGTTCGGACACGCCATCACGGCCACGAGCGTGTCCTCGTCTGCCTGATAGGTGGTGACCAGGAATTACCGGCAGCTCGGCATCGAGCTCCTCTATCAGATGCGTGCTGTGGCGTCGAACGAGTTCATCCGGCTCACCGGCGCGTCGGGATCAACCGCATCGTGAACCTGTGGCCGGTCGATCATATGGGGCTCGACCTCTCGGCGTTTCGCCTGCTCGAGATCCGGAACGGCGAGTGGACCCTGCTGCAATGAGGCCGGTCAACACCCCCCGCCAGGTCCTCTTCGCCAGTCTGGTGGGGACCGCCATCGAGTTCTTCGACTTCTATATCTACGCGACGGCGGCGGTGCTCGTCTTCCCGCGCCTCTTCTTTCCCGCGACGGATCCCGCCGCGGCCACGCTCGCCTCGCTCGCCACTTTCGCGATCGCCTTCCTCGCGCGGCCGATCGGATCGGCGCTGTTCGGGCACTTCGGCGACCGCGTCGGCCGCAAGACCACGCTGGTCGCGGCGCTGCTGACGATGGGCGTGTCCACGGTCGTGATCGGCCTCCTGCCGACCTACGCCGCGATCGGCGTCGCCGCGCCGTTCCTGCTCGCGCTCTGCCGCTTCGGCCAGGGTCTCGGCCTGGGCGGCGAGTGGGGCGGCGCCGTGCTGCTCGCCATCGAGAATGCGCCGCCCGG
>JBOHSY010000256.1:0-13527 GCA_050733355.1 Gemmatimonadales bacterium
GCTTAGCGCTATCCGCTATCCGCTATCCGCTATCCGCTATCCGCTGGTCCCGATGCCAGCGCGGCCCTCCGGTGTCCCGGGACATCGGAGGGCCGCTGACGTTGGGAGCAGGCGGATAGCGGATAGCGATTAGCTTATAGCCTATGCCCCCGTATCGCCTCCCGCTGTTCCCTCTCAACGTGGTCCTGTTCCCCGGCACGGCGCTCCCGCTCCACATCTTCGAGCCGCGCTACCGGCAGATGCTGGCCGACTGCCTCGCCGGCCCGCGGCGCTTCGGCATCACGCCCGCGGGCACGGCAAGCGAGTCGCCCGACCCGGGCATGACCGGCTGCGTGGCGGAGGTGAAGGCCAACGAGCAGCTGCCCGACGGGCGCTCGAACGTCCTGGTCATGGGGGGCACCCGGTTCGTGCTGCGGGACGTGTATGCCGCGCCCGAGCCCTACTACGTGGGGCTGGTGGACGAGTTCGAGGAAGACGGCGCCACGCTGCCCGCGGCCGCGGCGTTGCGGGACCTTCGCGAGCGGTTCAGCGAGTACTTCCGGGTTCTGCGTCTCCTCAACGACACGGAGCCGGAGGAGCCAAGCCTGCCCGACGCGCCGCTCGCGCTCTCGTTCGCGGTGTCCGCCGCGGTCGAATGCGATCCGGCGACCAAGCAGGCGCTGCTCGTCACCCGCTCCACCCGTGAGCGGGTCACCCTGCTCCTCCGGATGCTTCCCGGCCTCACCGCGCATCTGGAAACGGCGCTTCAGGTCCACCGCCGGGCTCACGGCAACGGCAGGGGCGGCGCTTTCTCGGTGCTCCCGTCCGACCTGTGAACCCCTCGCTGCTGAGCGCGTTCGCGCGGATCGTGGGTCCCCGCTGGGTGCGGCATCGGCGGGCCGAGCTGACCACGTACGCGATGGACGGGCTGCCGACGCACGAATCGATGCCGGGCGCGGTGGTCGTGCCGGGCAGCCGCCGCGAGGTCGCCGAAGTCGTCCGGCTGCTCCACGTGCTCGGCGTGCCGTTCGTGGCGCGGGGCGCGGGCACCGGGCTCTCCGGCGGCGCCCTCGCCGCCCCGGACGCGGTGCTGATCGCGCTCACCCGGCTCAATCGCGTGCTGCGGGTCGATCCGCTGCGTCGGCGCGCGGTGGTCGAGCCGGGGGTCGTCAACGCCCGGCTCAGCGAAGCGGTCGCACCGCACGGCCTGTACTACGCGCCCGACCCGTCGAGCCAGACCGCGTGCACCGTGGGCGGCAACGTCGCGGAGAACGCGGGCGGGCCCCATTGCCTCAAGTACGGCGTGACGACGAACCACATCGCCGAGCTCGACGTGGTGCTGCCCGACGGCAGCGAGATCACGCTCGGGTCCCCGCACGGCGAACCGTGGGGGCCCGACCTCGTCGGATTGTTCGTCGGGAGCGAGGGCATGTTCGGGATCGCGGTGGAGATCACCGTGCATCTCGAGCCGGTGCCGCCCGCGGTGTGCACCATGCTGGCCGACTTCGGCAGCGTCCGCGCCGCGAGCGAGGCCGTGAGCGCGGTCATCGCGGCCGGGATCGTTCCCGCGGCGCTCGAGATGATGGACCGCGCGTGCGTCGCCGCCGTCGAGGCGTCGATCTACGCGGCGGGCTATCCGACCGACGCCGCGGCCGTCCTGCTGGTGGAGGTGGACGGCCAGGCGGCCCAGGTGGAGGCGGAGAGCGCGGCCGTGGAGCGCCTGCTCCGTGACCATGGCGCCCGCTCGGTGCGGAGCGCGTCGGCCGCCGCCGACCGCCTGCGGCTCTGGCAGGGCCGCAAGAAGGCGTTCGGCGCCATGGGGCGGATCGCGCCTGACCTCGCGGTCCAGGATGCCGTGGTGCCGCGCTCGACCCTGCCGGACATTCTCGACCGGATCGGCGAGATCCGCGACCGGCACCGCCTCTCGATCAGCAACGTCTTCCACGCCGGCGACGGGAATCTGCACCCCAACATCAGCTTCGACCGGCGCGACGCCGACCTCGCCGCCCGGGTGAAGGAGGCCAGCAAGGAGATCATGGCGGCGTGCGTCGCGGCCGGCGGGAGCATCACCGGCGAGCACGGCGTGGGCAACGACAAGATGCACTACATGCCCTGGATCTTCGACGCCGAGTCGCTCGGCGCCATGCAGGCGGTGCGCCGCGTCTTCGATCCGGCGGAGCGCGCCAATCCGGGCAAGGTCGTGCCGGCGCACGCCTGCCGCGAGTGGCGCGCCGCGGGCGCCGCCTGCGTGGAGGCGCCATGATCTTCGCCCGCCTCCGCGCGCTGGTCGGGCCATCGAGCGTGGACCGCGACGCGGACAATCTGCCACGCGTGGCGCCCGAGTCGGCGGACACGCTGGCGCTCGTCTGCCGCCTGGCGCACGACGAGGGGTGGACGATGCGGATCGAGGGGCGCGGGACCTGGCTCCCGGGTGACGCCCCGGCCGATCTGGCCGTGAGCACCCGCGCGCTCGACGCCGTGGTCTCGGTGAGCGCCGCCGATCTCGTCGCCACGGTGCAGGCCGGCGCGACCCTCGACACGCTGCGGCGCGCGCTGGACGACCGGCGCATGTGGCTGGCGCTCGATCCGCCGGGGCGGCCGGAGCGGAGCGTGGGCTCGGTGGTCGCGACGGCCACGTCGGGCCCGCTCCGCGAGGGATTCGGGCCGGTGCGCGATCACGTGCTCGGCTGCACGGTGGTCACCGGCGACGGGCGGCTGGTGCGCGCGGGCGGCCGCGTGGTGAAGAACGTCGCCGGGTTCGACCTCGCCAAGCTGCACGTCGGCGGCTTCGGCGCGTTCGGCATCCTCACGGAGCTGCATCTGCGGCTTCGCGCGCTGCCCGAGGCGGACGTCACGCTCGTCCGCCGGGGGCCGCGGGATCCGCTCGCCCGCGCGGCGCGCGCGCTGACCGAGTCGGGGTTCACGCCCGCGGCGGTCGAGCTGCTGTCGCCCGCCCTCGCGGCCGAGCCCGAATGGGTGCTCGCGGCCCGGATCGCCGGTCTCACGGACGCGGTCCGGGCGGAGATCGAGGTCCTGTCGAGCACGGCGCCGGGCGCGTGGGACCAGCTCGCATCCGAGCGCGCCGCCGCGCTCTGGGCGCTGGTCGCGCGCGGCGCCGCCAGCGGCCCAGTCACGCTCCGGCTCGGCGTGCTCGGCCCGGGCATCGATGAGGCGATCGATCTCGTCGTGCAGAAGCTGGGCGAGAGCCTGCTCGCCGCGGGTCCCGCGTTCGGCGGGCTCCGCTGGACCGGCGAGGCCGATGCCCAGCGGCTGCGCGAGCTCCGGCGTGCGCTCGCCGCGCGCGAGATCCCGCTCACCCTCGAGCGCGCGCCCTGGGCGGTGCGGCGTGCCGTCGGGCACTTCGGCGCCTACCGCGAGGGCGTAGGCCAGCTCGTGGGACGTCTCCGCGAGACGTTCGATCCCGGGCACCGTCTGGCCGTGGCGCTGGAGGGGACTACCTAGCGTGAGTGTCATCGTGAGGGCTGGGGCTAGTGCTAGTGCTAGTGCTAGTGCTAGTGCTGGTGCTAGTGCTAGTGCTGGTGGTGGAGATTTCTCCGCCCTGGATCCCTGCGTCCACTGTGGCTTCTGCCTGCCCGCGTGCCCGACGTATCTGGCGACGGGCGACGAGGCCGACAGTCCGCGGGGGCGCATCGTCCTCATGCGCGCGCTGGAGCGCGGCGAGCTCCCCGCGGACGATCCCGCCCTGATCGAGCACCTCGACGCCTGCCTCGGCTGCCGGGGATGCGAGCCCGCGTGCCCGTCGGGCGTCGGCTACGGGCGCGGGCTCGAGGCCGCGCGCGACCACCTCTTTCGTGCGCGCCGCCTGCCCGCGCTTGCACGGGTCATCCTGCGGGTCTTTGCCCTCGAGCCGGCGTGGCGCCCGCTGTTCACGATGGCGCGGGTGTTCCGCGGGACCGGCATTCCGGCCCGGCTGGCCGGCAGGGGGCGGCTGGGGTTCGGGATGGGGATGCTTGCCGCTTCACGGGAGACCGGGGCGGGAGCGGCCGGGAGAGGGAGGGAGCGGGAGCGTGATTCCCTTTCCCGCCCTCTCCCGTCCTCTCCCGCCACCGTTTGCCTTTTCCGCGGTTGCGTCATGGACACCCTCTTCCGCCACGTGCACGAGGCCACCCGGCGCACGCTCGAGGCCAACGGCTACACCGTGGTCGAGGCGAAGGGGCAAGCCTGCTGCGGCGCGCTGCACGAGCACGCCGGCGACCGCGCCGCAGCGCGCGCGCTGGCGCAGCGGAACGTCGCGGCGCTCGCGGACGCCGCCGACTACCTCATGGTGAACAGCGCCGGCTGCGGCGCGCTGCTCAAGGACTACGGCCATCTGCTCGGCACCGAGGCCGCGGCGCGAGTGGGCGCCAAGGTGCGCGACGTGACCGAGCTCCTGGCCGAACGCGGACCCCGGCCCGGAGGCGCGCTCGAGCTCACGGTGGCGTACGACGCGCCGTGCCATCTGCAGCACGCCCAGCGGGTGCACGCCGCGCCGCTCGCGGTCCTGGGCGCGATTCCGGCGCTCCGGGTGCGCCAGCTCCCCGGGGCGGACCGCTGCTGCGGCAGCGCGGGCATCTACTCGCTCGTCCAGCCCGACCTTTCGCGGCGCGTGCTCGCCGACAAGATCCGGACGCTTCGCGCGGTGGAGCCGCCGCTCGACGCGGTCGCGACCGGCAATCCCGGGTGTCTGATGCAGATCGGAGCCGGCCTGCGCGCCGCGGGGGTGACGATCCCGGTGCTGCATCCCGTGGAGCTGCTCGATCGCTCGTATGCCGAGGGAGGGGTCTACCAGAAGAGCCGAAGAGCCGAAGAGCCGAAGAGCAGATGATGGTGCAGTTCATCCGCTCTTCTGCTCCTCTGCTCTTCTGCTCTTCTCTTCTGCCTTCCGGTACGCTCGTCCGGCCCATCTGATTATCATCCGGCATGTCCCTCCCCGAGCTCGCCTACGACCCCGACCGCCTGGAGCGCCTGCGTCACGGGGCCGCCGTGGTCACGGGGGAGCCGGCGGTCTTTTGGGTGGAAGGGTCGGGCGCGCTCGCCTGCCTCCAGGGGCTTCTCACCAACGATCTGGTCAAACCGGGCGAGCACAGCCTCGTGTACGGTGCCGTGCTCACGCCGAAGGGAATGATCGTAGTCGACCACTGGGTCCTCCGGCTGCCGGAGCGATTCGCGCTGGTGGGCCCGCCCCGCGGCCGCGAGGTCACCCGCGAGCTGCTCGCGCGCAATCTGCCCCCCCGGCTGGCCAAGGTGTCCGACGCGACCGGGCAGGTGGAGGCCGCGTGGGTCATCGGCGGACAGGCGTTCGCCACCCTGGCACGCTCCAACCTGAAGCCGCTGCCCGAAGCCGCCGGGCGCGTCTCGATCGTCGAGACCGACGCCGGGCGGCTCTCGATCGGGCTCGCCCCGGAGGGCGCGCCGTTCGCGGCGCTGGCGCTCGGGCCCCGGCTCGCCATCGGCAACTTCGTGGACGCGGTGATCGATGCCGGCGCGAGCGGCGGCACCGGGGAGGATCTGGACGCGGCACGCATCGTCGCGGGTTGGCCCGCGCTCGGCGCGGAGATCGACGAGCGGACCTTGCCGCAAGAGGTCCGGTTCGACGAGATCGGCGGCGTGTCGTACACCAAGGGGTGCTACGTCGGCCAGGAGACCGTGGCCCGGCTCCATTTCCGCGGGCATGCCAATCGCCATCTCCGTGGACTCGTCTGGCGCCACGCCACGCCGCTTGCCGACCAGCGCATCACCGCCGGCGAGCGCGAGGTCGGCTCGGTGCGTTCGACGCTGGCGCTCGACGATAGGCGCATCGGGCTCGGCCTGGTGCGGCGGGAGATCGACCCCGGCGCGGACGTCGTCGCCGGCGGCCAGGTTGCCACGGTGCTGGCGCTACCCTTCGCGCCCGACGATCTGGCCCCGTGAATGCGAACGGGCCCCGAAGGTCCGGGGCCCGTGCGACAGTGCGATCGGCCGCGTTACATCGACGGGGTGGTATCCCGGGCCATGGTGTCGGCCGGCATCGGCATGGCGGTGTCGGCGGGGGTCATGGTTTCCGAGGTGGCGGGCGCGTCGTCCATCTTCTTCTCGCCGGCACACCCGGCGGCCAAGGCCAGAAACGCGGCCAACCAGATTCGCTTCGTCATGCGTAACTCCTTACAAAATTGTAGGGTACGGCGAGTGTAACGCTGGGCGATGGTGTCGCTGCTGTCGCGGAGAGCTTGGCGTGCGAACCTATACCGGGCGGATCGTTTGTCAAGGCGAGGGGCCGCCGGTGGCGAGTAGATTACCCCCGGCGTCCGCGCCGCCGGCTTCCGCAATCATCCCAGGGAGATCGAGTTGACTTCGACCTCGAACCACCCCCGCACCTTCGGGGAGCTGCGCAACAGCCGTTGGGCCCAGCCGCCGCTCCGCGGCCGCCGGGTCCGCGACGAGATCCGGGCCAACCTGCTGCGGCGGCTCGAGCGGGACGAGCCGCTCTTTGCGGGCATCGTCGGCTACGAAGACACCATCGTGCCGCAGCTCGTGAACGCGCTGCTCGCGCGGCATCACTTCATCCTGCTCGGGCTGCGGGGTCAGGCGAAGAGCCGCATCCTCCGGCAGCTCGTCGAGCTGCTCGACGAGCACATCCCGATCGTGGCCGGCAGCGAAGTGAACGACGATCCGTTCGCGCCGATCTCGAAGTTCGCGCGCGACCGGCTGGCCGAGTGCGGGGACGCCACGGCAGTCACCTGGGTGCACCGGTCTGGACGCTACGTGGAGAAACTCGCCACGCCGGACGTGACCATCGCCGACATCATCGGCGACGTCGACCCGATCAAGGCGGCGCGCGGGGGCCACCTGCTCTCCGACGAGCTCACGATGCATTTCGGGCTGCTGCCGCGCGCCAACCGCGGCCTCTTCACCATCAACGAGCTGCCGGATCTCAGCGGCAAGGTGCAGGTGGGGCTGTTCAACATCATGCAGGAAGGCGACGTCCAGATCAAGGGCTACCCGATCCGGCTGCCGCTCGACGTGCTGCTCGCTTTCACCGCCAACCCCGAGGACTATACCGCGCGCGGGAAGATCATCACGCCGCTCAAGGACCGGATCGGGTCGGAGATCGTCACCCACTACCCCCGCACCGTGCCCCTCGGCATGGAGATCACCGCCCAGGAGGCGTGGACCACGCGGGGCGAGCTGCGGGTGGAGGTGCCCGACTTCGTCCTCGAGCTGGTCGAGCGGATCGCGTTCGTGGCCCGGGAGGACAAGCGGGTGGACAAGCGCTCCGGGGTGAGCCAGCGACTGCCGATCAGCGTGCTCGAGAACGCCGTGTCGAACGCCGAGCGCCGGGCGGTCGCGCAGGGCGGCCGGCGGGTCGTGCCGCGGGTGAGCGACGTGTACACCGCGATTCCGTCGATGACCGGCAAGCTCGAGCTCGAGTACGAGGGCGAGCTCCAGGGCGGCGAGACGATCGCGCGCGAGCTGATCCGCCGGGCGGCCGGACGGGTGCTGGATGAGCGGGCCGCCGGCGCCGATCTCTCCCGCATCGTCGCCTGGTTCGATCAGGGCGGTGCGCTGAAGGTGTCGGGCGACGAGCGGGCCGAGGTGTGCCTGAAAGGATTCGCGATGGTCCCCGGGCTGGTGGAGACCGCGGCCGAGGTGGGGCTCGCCCCGCGGGACGACGCGGAGCACACGATCGGCGCGTGCGAACTGGTGCTGGAGGGCCTCGCCGCCCACAAGCGCATCACGCGGAACGAAGAGCTCGGGTACACCCGCGCCAAGCCGGAGCGGCGGGAGCCCGGGAGTGGCTATGGGAAGGGGGGGATAGCCTTCGGTTAGTGCTAGTGCTATTGCTAGTGCTAGTGCTAGTGCTAGTGCTAGGCCGGTCCCCGCTCGCAGTCCCGCACTAGCCACTAACACCAGCACTAATCACTACTTCCACCCCCGCCGCTTCGCCTCACCCACGATCACGGCCGCCGCCCCCTCGAGCCCGAGGCGCTCGCTGTTCAGCACCATGTGGTAGTTGACGGCGTCCTTCCAGTCGCGCCCGTACCGCTCCCGGTGGTAGCGCTCCCGCGCCTCGTCGGTCTGGCGCATGATCCGCTCGGCGTCCTTCACGTCCATCCCCAGCCGTTCCGCGGCCAGGCGCACCCGGAACGCGGGCGAGGCCACCAGCTTGACGTGGAGCGCGTCGCGGTCGCGGTCGAGCACGGCGGGCGCGGCGCGTCCGATCAGCACGACGCGGCCCTCCGCCGCCACTTCCGCGACCACGGCTTCGGTGATGCGCACGAGCGCCGGCTCGGAGAGCTCCGGCACGGTGCCCTTCGCCGGCGGAAACAGCTCGGGCGTCGAGCTCGCGAGCACCTGCGCCAGCCGCTCGATGAACGTGGGCGTGCGCTCCTCGCGCCCGGCCACCTCCGCCGCGCTGAGCCCGGCCCGCTCGGCCACGCGCTCGACCAGCTCGTTGTCGACCAACCGCCAGCCAAGCGCTTCGGCGACCCGCCGCCCGACCTCGGAGCCGCCCGCCCCGTACTGACGGGAAATGGTGATGAGCACGGGTCTAATAGACGGTAAGGGCGGTAAGGGCGGTAGGGGTGGTAAGGGCGGTAAGGGCGGTAGGGGCGGTAGGGGCGGTAGGGGCGGTAGGGGCGGTAGGGGCGGTAGGGGCGGTAGGGGCGGTAGGGGCGGTAAAGAACCGCCTAACCCAGCGGACCGCCATCCGCTCCCGCCCGCTGCCTCCCCCTCCCGCCCTCTCCCGCCCTCTCCCGCCCCGGTTTGAGCGACCACATCGTCCACGCCGCGATAGCCACACACACCAGTCCGCCCACTCCGATCGACCACTCGACGCCAAGGTGCTCCGAGACCCAGCCGGCCTGGAACGAGCCGAGCGGCGCGAGGCCGAGGACCAGGAACGAGTAGACGCCCATGACCCGGCCGCGGAGGTGGTCGGGTGCATGGATTTGCAGCAGCGTGTTGGCCAGGATCCCGTTCGCGGCCATCGTCCACCCCGCCGCCGTAAAGAGGAACAGTGACGCAACGAAGTGATGAGCGATCGCCGCGGTGCCGAGCGTGACGCCGAAGAGCACCGACGTCCAGGCGAGCATCCGGCCCTTCCGGAACCGCGTCCCCCATCCCGCCACGAAGATCGCGGCGGACGCGGCGCCCAGCCCGATGGACGCGATCAGCGACGCGTATCCAGCAGCACCCACGCCCAGCACGTCGCGGGCGAGCACTGGCGCCATGGTCATGAACGGGAAGCCGAAGACACTGAACCCTGCGATGAGTAGCGCGAGGGCCCTGGGCCAGCGGTGGCCGAGGACGAATGCGAAGCCCTCGCGGAGCGCGGAGCGGACGTCGCGGTGCTCCGGGGGCGGCGGCATCGGCCCGACGTCCATCCGGAGCAGCCCGGCGAGCACCGCCAGATAGCTCACCGCGTTCACGAAAAAGCACGCCGCGATGCCCACGCTCGCGATCACCAGGCCGGCAATCGACGGTCCCACCACCCGCGCGAGGTTGAAGGCGGACGAGTTGAGCGCGATCGCGTTCATCAGGTCGTCCTTGCCGACCATGTCGGCCGTGAACGCCTGGCGCACGGGCACCTCGAATGCGGACAACAGTCCGAACGCGACGGCGAGCGCCATGACCCACTCGACGGTCACCCGGTCGAGCGCCACCAGCGTCCCGAGCACGAGGGCCTCGACCAGCATCAACGATTGGAGCAGCATCAGGAAGCGGTGTCGGTCCACCCGGTCGGCCACGACCCCGCCGTACAGCGTGAACAGCAGAATCGGGAGCGAGCCGAGCGCGGTGACCAGGCCGACGGCAAACGCCGAATTGGTCAGCTCCAGGACCAGCCACCCGTGCGCCACCTGCTGGATCCAGGTGCCGCAGAGGGATAGGAACTGCCCCGCCAGAAAGAGGCGGAAGTTGCGGTGCCGGAGGGCGGAGAAGGTGGCGGGGGCCGGGGCGAGCACGGCCCAACTTAATCGTGAGAGGTGAGAGGTGAGAGGTGAGAGGTGAGAGGTGAGCGGGACTCCTCGGCATGTTGAACGGCCGGGCCAGCGGGGGTAGTATCAGGAAAGACAGGCGCGATGTAGGGAGGGAGTGCCCTCTCACCTCTCACCTCTCACCTCTCACCTAGGCGCATGCGCTTCACCACCTACAGCAAGTACATCCCCGAGTTGGCTGACGCGGTCAACCTCCAGGGGCTCCTGGACCAGCTGACCGACTTCCTGCTCCAGTCCGGATTTGCGGGGCAGGGGCAGTCGTTCTGGCAGGACGAGATGGGCGACGGTGACAGGTCGCTCGACGCCCTGCGCCAGGCCATCCTCCAGGCGCTCATGGAATCGGGCCAGCTCACCCCCGAGATGTTGCAGGTGCTCCGGGGCGAGAGCACCGGCGACGCCGAGCGCGACCGCGAGATCGAGCGGCAGCTCGGGGAGCTGCTCGACCGGATCGTCCAGCGGCTGATCGACGAAGGCTACCTCAACGTGGGCCAGACGCCGCAGATGCCGGCCGGCTACCAGTCGGTGCTCGGGCCCGGCGGCGCCGCGCAATCGGCCGCACAACAGGTGCACTTCAGCCTCACCGAGAAGGGCATCGACTTCCTCGGCTACAAGACGCTCAAGAACCTCCTGGGGAGCGTGGGCAAATCCAGCTTCGGCGCGCACGACACCCCCTACCTCGCCACCGGGGTCGAGACCGAGGGCGTGAGCAAGCCGTACGAGTTCGGCGATGTGCTGAACCTCGACGTGCCGGCCACGCTGACGAGCGCCATCGCGCGCGAAGGCATCGGCGTCCCGCTCGATCTGGAGTACAGCGACCTGATGGTGCACCAGTCCGAGTACCGCTCCTCGGCGGCCTCGGTGCTGATGCTGGACTGCTCGCACTCGATGATACTCTACGGCGAGGACCGGTTCACCCCCGCCAAGAAGGTGGCGCTCGCGCTCACCCACCTCATCCGCACCCAGTTCCCCGGCGACAGCCTGCGGGTCGTGCTGTTCCACGATTCCGCCGAGGAGATCCCGCTCAGTGCGCTGGCCGCGGCGCAGGTAGGCCCGTACCACACCAACACGGCCGAGGGACTCAAGCTCGCGCGGCGGATCCTCACGGGGCAGAAGAAGGACATGAAGCAGATCATCATGATCACCGACGGCAAGCCGTCCGCCCTCACGATGCCCGACGGGCGGATCTACGTGAACTCGATGGGACTCGACCCCCAGATCCTCGCGGCGACGTATCGCGAGGTGGCGAACTGCCGGCGGAACGGGATCATGATCAACACCTTCATGCTCGCGCGCGACCGGAGCCTGATCGAGTTCGTGAAGCAGGTGGCCGCCATCTGCAAGGGGAAGGCTTATTTCACCAACACGATGACCCTGGGGCAGTTCATCCTCATGGACTTCATGAAGCGGAAAACAAGGCGCGTCAGCTAGAGCCAGCCGACGCGCCGAGTCGCCGAGTCGCCACTTGGGCTTCGCCCGGATGGCCGGACGCTATTGCACCAGCTGGATCTTCAGGTTGGCCCAGGGAGTCAGGTTCTCGAGGCCGCCCGGACCGACGAACTCCGAAGGGTCGCACACCTGGATGATCAGATTCGGGAGTACGCTGCCGGATCCGTCGGGGTCGCTCCCGACTCCCAGCACCTTGAAGGCGAGCAGCCCTCGGCGCCACCCGAGCGCGTTCACGGCGGGATCGCCCTGCACCGGGTTCAGCACGTTGACGTCGCTCTTGTAGACCGGGCTCACCTGGCAGAACGGCTTCACGAACTCCGCATATTGCTCGGCGTCATTGATTGCAGTGACACCCAGCAGCGGATCGAGCATGGGCTTCGGGATGAGGTTGTACCTCCAGGAACCGCTGTCCTCGTTGTAGTTCAGGAAGTCTTCGTAGGACGGATCGGACGCTTGCCCGAAGGGGAACGCATCGTGAGTGATGTCGAACAGTCCTTCGTCCCCCACCTGCCCGGTTGGAAGCTCCAGAATCACACCGGGTGGGAGGTCGATGAACCAGTCGCCATCGTTGTCGCTGATGATCTCTTCCTTGTCCATCCCGAGTGAGTCGGCGAGGTCCTCGATCACCGGAATGTCCGAGTCGATCATCTCCGCGTCGATGATGAAGCGGGTGAAGTCTTCCTCGACGTACCCGGACGTGGCAGTCGCCCAGGCGGCCACGTTCCGCGTGGCGGAGCCGAGGATGCCCCCGAAGAGGAGCACGACGCCGCTGTTGCGGGTATCGGTCCGCCGCGTGACCACCCGCACAGAGTTTACCGGCTCCCCGTCGGGCGTGAACGTGCCGGCCCCATTCCAATTGCCCACGACGACCTCGTCGGCGGAGATCAACACTCCGTTCGAGGAATCGTTGAGCATCGAGTACGCCTGGGCCGTGACGGTGGCGTTGGGACGTGAGGGGAGCTTCGCGGCGGCGGCGAGAGCGGCGGCATCGGCAATACCCTGCAACTGCGTCCGCACGCGGAGGAGCTGCCCAAGGTCGACGACGAGTGCCGCCACCATGAGCAACGCCACCAGGGAGACCGTCGCAAAGACCAGCGACTGACCCGACTCGCCCCGGCTCCTATGGCGACTCACGAACGGAGCAACCATCGTTGCCTCCGGGGACCTCTTCTCATATGGAGCGTCTGAATGCTGCACAATCTGTCGCGCGATTCGCTTTTCTGCAAGCATCCAACACCGCCCCAGAGACCATCTCCCGGCATCGCCCGCGTCCCGCGCGCGTGCGAGCCCGTGCACCGTGCGATGTGGCGACCATCGCTATCGAGTCAGCTGCAGGAGCAGGCAATTGCGTCGAGTCCATGCGACATAGTCGGATGATTCAAGCACTCACAGTGTCACAACCGGCTGCACCCGGAGCGCTGTCGCGGCTGAACGACGACGTGGTTCGTTGTACTGGGTGCCCTCGGCTCCGTGCCTGGTGCGAGTCCGTCGCGGCCGCGCGCAAGCCCGAGTTCCGCGCTGAGACCTACTGGGGGCGGCCGGTGGCTTCCCTCGGCGATCCCGACGCGCGGCTCCTCATCGTCGGCCTCGCGCCGGCGGCGCACGGCGCGAACCGCACCGGGCGCATGTTCACCGGCGACTCGAGCGGCGCCTGGCTCTGGGAGGCGCTGCACCGCTTCGGCTTCGCCGACCGGCCGGCCTCCGTGCACCGGAACGATGGGCTCACGCTGACCGACTGCTGGATCACCGCCGCGGCCCACTGTGCGCCGCCCGGCAACCGGCCGGAGCGCGCCGAGCTGGACCGCTGCCGGCCGTTTCTCGTCCGCGAGATCGAGCTGCTGGGCCGCGTGCGGGTGGTCGTGGCGCTGGGCCGCGTCGCGTGGGAGGGCTGGCTCCGCGCGGCCGGGTGGTGGGACCGGCTGCCGGTGCGCGAACGCCCGCCGTTCGCGCACGGCGCGGAGGCCGTGCTGCCCGACGGGCGCGTGCTGATCACGTCATTCCATCCGAGCCGGCAGAACACCAATACCGGGCGGCTGACGCAGCAGATGTGGCATGCGGTGTTCGCGAGGGCACGAATTCTGGTGAGAGGTGAGAGGTGAGAAGTGAGAGGGGGCTCCGCTGGGAAAGG
>JBOHSY010000257.1:0-6714 GCA_050733355.1 Gemmatimonadales bacterium
GGAGGAGCTGGAGCGCGAGCGCGTCGGGCTCGCCCCGGGCGCGGCCGCGCTGCTCGACGCGCGGGAGCGCTTCGACGGCGGCGTGCTCGGTCCCCTGAGCGATTTCGTGAGCACCGCGCGGGAGCACGCGGAGCTGGCGGAACGGCTGCTGGGCGACTGGACCCATGCCGTGCTCGTGCGCGACCTCGCCACGGTCGATGCGGTGCGCGCGTGGCACGCCGAGACCCAGCCCGGCGCGCTGGTGCTGCTGCCCGTCGAGCCGGGACCCGCGATCCCGGCCCAGGCCGAGCCGGCGGACCTGCGCTTCCGTGCGGAGGGAGCCGCGGCCGCCTGGGTGCGCGCCGCGCTAGCCGGCTCGCAGGTGCTCGACACCGCGGGTCACGTGCTCCGCCGCGCGAGCGGCGCGATCTTCCTTGGCGGGGCCGCCGCCCCTTCCGGACCGCTGCGTCGCCGGGCCGAGCTCTCCTCGCTCGCCAACGAAGCGGAGCATGCCAGCCTTGCCCTGGGCGCCGCGCAGGCGGGCCTGAGCGAGGCGCTGACCCGACTCAGCACCCGCGAGCAGGCGCTCGCTGCGGCGCAATCGGACGCCGACGCCGCCCGGGAGGCCGAGCGTCAGGCCGTTGCCGCCCGCGCGGACGCGATCCGGTTCGTCACCAACCTCGAACGCGAGCTCTCCGACGCCGACGCCCAGCTCGCTCGGCTGCGCGAGCGTCTCCAGCGCTCGGAGCAACGGCTGCTCGAAGTGGACGCCGCGCTGGCGGAGGGTGACCTCGGTCGCGTGCGTCTCGACGAGCAGCTCGGTGCCGCCCGCGCCGACCTCGCCGAGCTGGAGGCGGCGCAGGAGCTGGTGCGGGAGCAGCGGGCCCATTGGCAGGTGCGGGAGGCGCACGTGTCGGCCGCGCTCCGCGGCGCCGGCGAGCGGTTGGAGCGCGGCGTTGCGACCCAGCAGATGGCCGAAGACGCCGTCCGTTCGCTCACCCAGGAGATCGCTCAGCTGGAGGCGGACCTCGGGGCGCTCGACACCCGTCAGGTGGAATGGCAGGAGCTCCGGTCCGAGCGGCACGTGGCGCTCCTGGAGCTCCAGGCGGCCGACGCGGAGGCGGATCGGGCGCTGCACGCCGCCGACGAGGCCCTGCACGCCGTGGAGCGGGACATCGTCGAGGCCCGCGCGCTGCTCGACGGGCACGGTGAGGAGAGTCATCGCCTCCAGCTCCAGCTCACCGAGGCCGCCGGCCTTCGCCGGAGCATCGTCGAACGGGTCGAGACGGAGTGGCGGAAGCCGTTCGACGTGCTGCTCGACGAGGCGACGGAGCTCGCGCTCGATCTCGAGACGCTCGAGTCCGAGTCGCTCCGCATCGGCCAGGCGCTCGAGGCGATCGGTCCGGTCAACCCCCTGGCGGTGGAGGAGCACGCCGAGGAGGTGAAGCGCTACGAATTCGTTACGTCGCAGCGGGACGACCTGGTCGGCGCGCGGCAGGCGCTGATCCAGGCGATCCGGGAGATCGACGGCACCGCCCGGCAGATGTTCGTGGAGACGTTCGAGGCGGTGAAGGTCAACTTCCACCAGGTGTTCCAGACCCTGTTCGGCGGCGGCGAGTGCGACCTCCGGTTGTCCGACCCGGACGATCCGCTCGAGGCCGAGATCGAGATCCTCGCCGCGCCCCGCGGCAAGCGGATCCAGCACGTGCGGCTCCTGTCCCAGGGCGAGCGGACCCTGGTCGCGACCTCACTGCTCTTCGGCCTGTATCTCACCAAGCCGAGCCCGTTCTGTCTGATGGACGAGGTGGACGCGCCGCTGGACGATTCCAACGTCGGCCGGTTCACCCGCCTGCTCGAGGAGTTCAGGCCGACCACCCAGTTCATCGTGATCACCCACAACCCGCGGACCATGCAGGCGGCTGACGCCGTGTTCGGCGTCACCATGCAGGAGCCCGGCGTGTCCACGATCGTGGGGGTGCGGCTGGGCGAGTTGCAGCATGCGTAGGGCAAGAGGCTATCCGCGATCCGCTATCCGCTATCCGCCGTGCAGTGCCGCCATGCTGGCACGAGGCGTGCGCTGCCGCTTGTTGCAGATAGCGGATAGCGGATAGCGGATCGCGGATAGCCTATGCTCATCGTCATGCACCCCCAGGCCACCGAAGCCGATATCCGGCAGGTGGCCGCCGCCATCGAGGAGATGGGCTACGAGGCCCGCATTCTCCCCGGCCGCCAGCGCACGACCGTCGGTGTGGTCGGCAACGACGGTCGGGTCGACCCCTCGCGACTGGCCGGCCTCAGCGGCGTGCAGGAGTGCATCCCGGTCACGCGGCCCTACAAGCAGGTGTCGCGCGAGTGGCGGTCGCAGTCCACCGTCGTCCAGCTGCCCGGTGGCATCACGATCGGCGGTGACGAGGTCGTGGTGATGGCCGGCCCCTGCTCCGTCGAGAGCGAAGGTCAGATCATCGACGCGGCCAATGCGGTGCGCGACGCCGGCGCGACGGTGCTCCGGGGCGGCGCCTTCAAGCCCCGCAGCTCCCCCTACTCGTTCCAGGGCCTCGGCCTCCAGGGCCTCCGGCTGCTCGCGAAGGCGCGCGAGGAAACCGGGCTCCTCATCGTCACCGAGGCGATGGATCCCGAGGGTCTCTGCGCCGTGGTCGACGTGGCCGACATCGTGCAGCTCGGCGCGCGCAACATGCAGAACTACTCACTGCTCAAGCGGGCCGGCCGGTGTGGGAAGCCCGTGCTCCTCAAGCGCGGACTGGCCGCCACGATCCAGGAGCTGCTGCTCTCCGCGGAGTACCTCCTCGCCGAAGGCAATCCGGACGTGATCCTCTGTGAGCGCGGCGTGCGGAGCTTCGATCCCACCACGCGGAATCTGTTCGATCTCGCCGCCATCGCCGTGGTGCACGGGCTGTCGCACCTGCCGATCGTCGCCGACCCGAGCCACGGGACCGGCCACCGCGACATGGTGACGCCGATGGCGCGCGCCGCCGTGGCCGCGGGGGCGGACGGCCTCCTCATCGAAGTGCACCCGAATCCCGATCGGGCGTTGTCCGACGGCGCGCAGAGCCTGTTCCCCGCCCAGTTCGCCCACCTGATGAAGGAGGCGCGGGCGATCGCGGAGGCGATCGGACGGCGGGTGGCCGAGCCCGTCACGATGAGCGGACGAGCCGAGGAGCAGAAGAGCCGATGACACGATCGGCGTGGCTCCGGCGCGCGGCGCTTCGCGCGTGCGCCCCTGCCCTTCTGCTCCTCTGCTCATCGGCTCCTCTGCACGCGCAGGATGCGCGTGCGCTGGTCTCCCGCGCGTCGTCCGTGTATCGCGGGCTTCAGTCGCTCCGGGCCGATTTCGACCAGCTGATTCAGAACCCCATGATCGGCGACCAGGCGAGCAACGGGGTGCTGGTGCAGTCGGGACCCGCCAGGCTCGCGATGCGCTTCAGCGACCCCGATGGCGAGGCGATCGTCATCGACGGGGAGTACATCTGGGTCTACACGCCAAGCACCACGCCGGGCCAGGTGCTCCGGCTCCCGCTGCCGAGCGGCGGCCCGGTGTACGGGTACAACCTGATCGCGTGGCTGCTCGACCGTCCCCACGAGCGTTACCAGTCGACGTTCGTCCGCAACGACCGGCTCGAGGGCCGGGCGGTGAGCGTCGTGGAGATGGTGCCGACCGTGCCGGACATGCCCTTCAGCCGGGCGGTGGTCTGGCTCGACCGCAACGACGGGCTGCCGCGTCGCATCGAGATCGAGGAGACCTCCGGGCAGCAGCGCACGCTTACTCTCCGCAACCTCCGCGCGAACGTCCGCACGACCGGCGACACGTTCCGATTCGCGGTTCCGTCCGGAGTGAAGGTGATCGAGCAGGGCTGACCGCGCTCCGTCGGGTCTATTCCAGCAACGACCGCGAGATTCACCCGAATGAACGCGACTACCCTCCGGACCGTCCTCCGGCGTCTGGGGACGTGGCCGGCGGCGGCTGGTGCAGCGTACCGGCGATCTGGGTTGGACCGTAGCCGATGCCGGCTTCCCGGCGGCGCGATCCGGTTCCTCCCGGACGGAGGCGACGCGGGTCCGGCGCCGTGGCCGGCGCCGTGGCCGGCGTTCCGGGCTAAGCGAACGGCTGGTCGATGGCGGGACTCTGGGGGGTGAAGAATCGGGGCCCCGCCTCGGTGACGTAGAGGCAATCTTCGAGCCGGATCCCGAACTCGCCGTAGATGACGATGGTCGGCTCGTCGCTGAAGCACATGCCCGGCTGAAGCCGCGTGCGCTCGCCCCGCACGAAGTTCGGCCACTCGTGGACGTCCAGGCCGATGCCGTGGCCCGTGCGGTGCGGCAGACCCGGCACCCGGTAGTCCGGCCCGAACCCCGCGTCGGTGATCACCCGTCGCGCGGCCGCATCCACCGACGCGCAGGTGGCGCCGACCTGGGCCGCGCGGAACGCCGAGTCCTGCGCCTTCCGCTCGAGCTCCCACACCGCCACCTGCCGGGGGCTGGGCCGGCCGAACACCGTGGTACGGGTGACGTCGGCCTGGTAGTGCTCAACCGCGCAGCCCGCGTCCAGGAGCACGATGTCGCCTCGACGGAGCTGCTGCGGCTGCACGCTGCCGTGGGGGAAGGCGGAATAGGCGCCGAACCCGGCAAGCGCCCAGGGATCCGCGCCTCCCGCGCGCGCGAGCGCCGCGGTCATCCGACGCTCCAGCTCGCGCTGGGTCATCCCCTCCTCCATCGTCGGCAACACCGCCCGGAACGCCGCCACCGTGATGTCGTTCGCCCGCTGCATGAGGGCGAGCTCGGCGGGCGACTTGATCATCCGGGAGCCGGTCGTGATCGCATCGGCGCGGACGTACTCGAGCGCGGGGACCTCGGCGCGGAGGGCATCGACGATGAAGAACCGCATCCGCTCCTCGACGCCGACCCGCCCGCCGGCGACACCGCGATCGCGCAGGATGCCGCCGAGCACGCGATAAGGCGATTCGTCCTCCTGCCAGACGCGCACGTCGTCGGTGAAGCGCATCAGCTCCCGGGCGCGCGCTTCCTCGAAGCCGGGACACACGAAGGCGAGCTCGCCGCGCGCGGGCACGACCGCGACGAACGGGCGCTCCGAGAGGCCCCAGGGCACGCCGGTGAAGTAGTGCATGCTCGACCCCGGCTCGAGCACCAGCGCGCCGATCCGCTGCTCGGCCATGAGCCGCCGCGCCCGCTCCAGCCTCGCGATCCGTTCGGCGTCCGCGATCGCGACCACGCCGCCGGTCAGGGGCCGGAGCGCCCGGATGCTCTCCGGCAGCGCGCAGGGGTCGGGGTCCGATGGCGGGGCGCCATGCGCGGCGCGCCCGGGGTGGAGCTCGGCGCCGGCGGCGAGACCGGCCAGGAGCCGGGAGAAGTGGCGACGATTCATGGATCCGACCGATAGTGCACCGACGCGGGCCGCGCGGCAAGCGTGCGGACCAGCCGGCCGGCGCATTCCAGATCGGCGCGGTCGGGCATGCACTACTTCACCGGCGAGCCGAGCTCCGGGCCAGCCTGGCCGACGCGGTCCGCCGCCACAGCACGGCCAGCGTGCTCTTCCACGCCGCCATCGCCGAACGGCTGGGACTCAATGCCACCAATCACAAGGCCGCCGATCTCCTGATGCAGC
This sequence comes from Gemmatimonadales bacterium, assembly GCA_050733355.1. Lineage (GTDB taxonomy): Bacteria > Gemmatimonadota > Gemmatimonadetes > Gemmatimonadales > GWC2-71-9 > DASQPE01. The sequence continues at coordinate 5,618 of JBOHSY010000257.1, forward strand.
GGGGGCCGCTGAGCGCCGGCGAGCTCGCCAGCCTCACCGGCCGGACGACCGGCGCGGTCACCGGCATGATCGATCGCCGGGAAGCGGCGGGCTGGGTGCGGCGGGTCGAACGCGTGTTCGAACCGATCGGGCGGGCGACGCGGCGCTCGACCGCTACAGCGACGCGGAGCTCGCGACGCTGCTGGATTTCATGGAGCGCGGCCAGGCGCTGGTGGAGCGGGAAGCCGGGCGGCTGCGGGCCGCCGATGAGCCCGGGCGCGGCGTCACTTCGCGGTGAGCGCTCCCTCGACGCGCCGGGCCACGATCTCGTCCAGGCCGGCGTCGCGCGCGAGCGCGAGCGCCGCCCGTGCGGCGGCGCGGTACAGCTCACGGTCGGCGGGCTGGAGTGCATCGAGGTGGCGGCGGATCGTGGCCACGTCGCCCCGGCGGACCGGACCGGTGAGCGCGGCGGCCGGGCCGAGCGCGACGGCGTTCGCGGCCGTCCCCTGAAGCAGCGGCAGATACATCCGCGCGGCCACCTCCGCCGGCACCCCGGCCTCGCGCGCGAGTCGCTCGGCCACGCCCGCGAGCGCGAGCGGGTAGTTGGAGGCCATCACCGCGCCCGCGTGGTAGAGCACCTTCGCGCCGGCGCTGAGCCGTACCGCCTGCATGCCGAGCGCGGCGGCGAGCCACTCGCCGGTGTCGATGGCGCGAGCGTCGCCTTCGAGCGCGGCGTACGCGCCGGCGAGCCGCTCCGCGGCAGTCCCGGGATCGGCCACCGATTGCAGCGGATGGAAGGACCCCAGCGCGGCGCCCGTAGGCTCGAGGGCGGCGAGCGCGCGCCGGTCGAGCAGACCCGAGAGATGCAGCACGGCGTGCTCCGACCGAAGTGCCCCGCGCTCGGCCAGGGCGCGTGCCGCGGCGTCGATGGCGTCGTCCGGAACCGCCACGACGATGACCCGGGCATCCCGCGTCGCGGCATCCCACGGACCGGTGTGGAGTGTCAGCGGCGGCCGCACCGGCCGGGGAGTCCTGGCCAGCAGCAACACCCGATGTCCGGCAGCCGCCAATGCAATCGCGATCCCCTGCCCCATCCGACCGGGGCCGAGGATCGCGAT
>JBOHSY010000258.1:0-3656 GCA_050733355.1 Gemmatimonadales bacterium
CACCCGGCACCGGATCTCCCTGCTCGATAAGCGCGAGGTTCACCGTGACCTCCCCGTTTCGCTGGAATGACTCCCTCCTCGGATACCACCGGTGTTTCCGGGTGCCGTTCCACCAAGTCACTCGCCATCGACCGATGCGCCGCGTGGTCGATCCCCTCGGGGCGGGCAAGGGACTCACGAGTGACCGCGATCGGCGGGGGGCTCGTTGGCATGGGCTCGGAGGATACCAGGGTGATTTGGGTCCGATCAACCTTAGCAAATGCGGTGCCCAAGACTGGACGGACGCTCCGGCCCCCGTTACTTCTCCAGGCTCTTTGACCCCACCTCGGGAGGCACCGCGTGGCACGGACCCAGCCGGACCTGTTGATTCCGCCCTACGGCGGCTCTCTCGTGGACCTGCGCGCGCCCGCGGAGGCGCTGCCCGAGCTCCGGGCGCACGCGAGCGCGCTGCCGTCGCTCCAGATTTCCGACCGCGCGATTTGCGACCTCGAGCTGCTCGCCGTGGGCGCGTTCTCGCCGCTGGACCGGTTCCTCGGCCGGGCCGACTACGAACGGGTGCTGGGCGAGATGCGCCTGGCCGACGGCACGCTGTTTCCGATTCCGGTCACGCTGCCGGTCGAGCCGGGCGACGCGCTCAAGCTCGATGCCGAGGTGGCGCTGCGCGACGGGAAAAACAACCTGTTGGCGACGCTGCGCATCGAGGAGATCTACGAGTGGGACCGCGAGGAGTTTGCCCGGCGGGTGCTCGGCACCACCGACGCGAAGCACCCGCTGGTCGCGGAGAGCCGCCGCTGGGGAGGGGTCAGCCTGAGCGGCACGCTCACGGTGCTCCGGCTGCCCCCGCACCACGACTTCCAGGCGCTGCGGCTCACCCCGGCGGAAACGCGGGCCCGCCTCGCCGAGTTCGCCCGGGCCAACGTGGTCGCGTTCCAGACCCGGAACCCGCTGCACCGGGTGCACGAGGAGCTGACCAAGCGGGCGGCCGCTGCGGTGGACGGCGTGTTGTTGCTGCACCCGGTGGTGGGCCTGACCAAGCCGGGCGACGTGGATCACTACACCCGCGTGCGCACCTACCAGGCGCTGGCGCGGCATCACTACGATCCCGACCGCATTCTGCTGTCGCTCCTGCCTCTCGCGATGCGGATGGCGGGCCCGCGCGAGGCCGTTTGGCACGCCCTCATTCGGCGGAACTTCGGGGCGAATCATTTCATCGTCGGACGCGACCACGCCGGGCCGGGTGCGGACTCCACCGGCAAGCCGTTCTACGGACCGTATGACGCCCAGCAGCTGGCGGAGCGGCACGCGGGAGAGCTGGAGATCGGCGTGCTCCCGTTCCACGAGCTCACCTTCCTGCCCGATGAGCACCGCTACGAGGAGATCTCGAAGGTGCCGAGCGGCGTGCGGACCGCGACGATCTCGGGCACGCAGGTACGCAACGACTACCTGAACCGGGGCCGGAAGCTGCCGGAGTGGTTCACCCGACCGGAGGTCGCGGCGATCCTGGCCGAGGCATATCCGCCGCGGGTGCACCAGGGCGCGTGCATCTGGCTCACGGGATTGAGCGGGGCGGGGAAGTCCACCACTGCCGAGGTGCTCACCGCGCTCCTGCTGGAGCGGGGGCGCCAGGTGACCGTGCTCGATGGCGACGTCGTCCGCACGATGCTCTCGAAGGGACTGGGTTTCAGTCGGGAGGACCGCGACCTCAACATCCGGCGCATCGGGTTCGTGGCGTCCGAGGTCGTGCGGCACGGCGGGCTCGTGATCGCCGCCGCGGTGAGCCCCTACCGCGCCACCCGCGACGAGGCGCGCGCCCTGGTGGGGGCGGACCGCTTCGTCGAGGTCTTCGTGGACACGCCGCTGGAGGAATGCGAGCGGCGGGACGTGAAGGGCATCTACGCCCAGGCGCGCCGCGGTGAAGTCAAGAACTTTACCGGCATCAGCGATCCCTACGAGGCCCCGCTCAAGCCGGAGGTCACCTTGAGCACCACCGACGCGACGCCGGAGGAGAACGCGCGTCGGATTCTCGAGTACCTGCTCGCGCAGGGGCTCGTGCGGCAGGACCCTGACGCGGACGCCGCAGACCGATGATTCGGAAGCTCCTGCAGCGGGGCGCCGGGCGCATCATTCGCGAATTCCGGCGCGCCCGCGGTGGCCCCTTCGCGGGCCGCGGCGACCGGAAGCTCATCGTTCACTGTGCGCACCACCGGGTGGGCAGCGCCTGGTTCACCCGGGTGCTGCGGGCGATCGCGGACGAGTACGGGCTCCATTTCCAGAACTGCGACCAGGTCGACCTCCGGCCCGACACCGATGTCTTTCTACAGGACCACAGCCTGGTGGACCTCGCCCGCCTTCCGCCCCATCGCGGCTCGCACATGATCCGCGATCCGCGGGACGTCGTCGTGTCGCGGTATTTTTTTCACCTCTGGACCAAGGAGTCGTGGGCCCATGATCCGCAGGCCGAGTATGGCGGGCGAAGCTACCTGGAGTACCTGAACTCGCTCGACCAGGAGGCAGGGATCCTGGCGGAGATCGGCAAGTTCGCCGATTACGGACTCGCGCACATGGCGACCTGGAACTATGCCAATCCCGATTTTCTCGAGCTTCGCTACGAAGAGATCATCCGGGACGAAGAGGGTGGGTTCCGCCGGCTGTTCACCCACTACGGCTTTGGCCCGGCTGCGGTCGAGCGCTCGGTCCAGATCGCGAAGCAGTTCAGCTTCGAGCGCCAGACCAAGCGGAAGGTCGGTCAGGTGCAGGCGAAGTCACACCTCCGCTCCGGGCGGCCGGGGGAGTGGCGGGACGTGCTGAGCGATCGGCAGAAGGCGCGGTGCAAGGCAGTCTTCGGCGACGTCCTGGTCACGCTCGGCTACGAAACCGGCTACGACTGGTAGACCCCCGCATGGCTCTGCCCAACTTCCTCATCATCATCGGTGCGCAGAAGGCGGGGACCACCTGGCTCGCGTACCAGCTGCGCCAGCATCCCGACGTTTTCATGCCGTCTCGCGAGGTCCACTTCTTCGATAGTGCCGGCAACTTCGAGAAGGGCCTGGCATGGTACGAAGGTCACTTCGAGGACGCTCGGGGAAAGCGCGTCATCGGGGAGAAGACGCCGGAGTACTGCTGGGTGGGCGGCCGCGGACCCGGCCACCTGCCCGAGGTGCACCGGAACATCCATGCCGCGTTGCCGGAGGTCCGCCTGATCATGATCCTCCGTAATCCGGTGGACCGGGCGGTCTCACACCTGACTCACCTGATCCGGGCGGGGCAGGTGGGCCCGCTGGAGCGGGTCGATGATCTGCTGGTCGGGCGGCGACGCCAGCTCGTGACCGACATCGGGGTCATCGATCGAGGGAGGTACGTGTATCAGATCGCAGCATTCCGGGAGCTCTTCGATCCGCGGCAGTTGCTCGTCCTCGTGTACGAGGAGGACGGCAGTCGCGCCGCCCCAGACGGGCCTCGCGAAGGTCTGCCGGTTTCTCGGGATCGACTCCTCAGTTCCCGTGCCCGCTCTGGACCGGAAACGAAACGCCGCGGACCGCACGCGCCTCCGGCTCATTCTCGACTATTACGTCCCGCAGCTCCGGCCCCACAGCTGGCGACTCGATCGATGGTTCAAGCCGTGGAAGGCGTTTCCCGGCGAGAGCGCGATGCGCGAG
>JBOHSY010000259.1:0-2144 GCA_050733355.1 Gemmatimonadales bacterium
CAGCCGATGTTGACCCCGGTGTTGAGGCCGATGCCGCCGAAGGCGCGCACCAGGAACTCGTTGGGCCCCGCGGTGACGGGAAACTGGGTGTTGCGGTCGCCGAAGGCGAAGCTGCCGTCGCCCTGGACCGTGACCGAGGAGCCCAGCGCCACGCTGCCGCGGCCGGTGGCCGTCGTCAGGAAGCCCGCCGCCAACGAGTTCGCGCCGCCCGCGACCGTCTTGGAACCCAGCGCGACCGCTTCGGTGCCGCTCGCCACGACCTCGTACCCGACGGCAAGTGACGTCTGACCGCTCGCGGTCGAGCCTAGGCCCCCGGCGATCGAGCTGACCCCGCTTGCCTTCGTGCCGCTGTTCAGAGCCAGGGAGACGCTGCCTGTGGCGCTGTTGTTATACCCCAGCGCGACGGCGCTGGGGCCGCTCGCGACGACCCCATCACCCAGAGCGACGGACCCCGCCCCGATGCTGCCATCGTCCCACTGCGACCCGTTCGCGCGGCCTGCCCGGAACGCCACCTTCCCCGGATACCACATGAGCCGCACCCCAGCCCCGGCGGCCGGGATCGTACCGCTGCCGAGCGTGCCGCGGACCACGAATCCCGCGTCGTCGGTCACCTGGAGCAGCTTGGTCGCGTCGCTCTTCTCGACCTCCAGGAGCGGCGTCTGCGCGGCCGCGACGCCGGCAAAGCAGGTCGCGGCGGCCGCCAGATAGAGCGACGTCAGCGCGAAGCGGTGGGTGCTAGACCTCATGGTGTGATCCTCCTTAGGGTGGCTCGTGGTGGCGGTGAGAGCGCCAAGCGGCTGAATCGAGGTCCGTGCCCACACCGCGAGCACTCCTTCGAGTCGATCGGCGACCGCCCGCTGTGTGGCCTGGCTCAGGAGCACCAGGGCGGCGTACGCGTCGGCACGAGGCAGGTGCTCGAGATCTCGCGCCCACACCTCGTGGACCGCTTCGAGTCGACCAGCGAGCGCCCCCAGCTCGGCCCGGCTGTTCGCGAGGAGCGTCAGGGCGAGGGCCGCATCGGTGCTGTGCAGGCTGCGCGACATCGTTCGCTCCTTGGGTTCAGGGCTGTCGGATCGTCAGGGTGTGCCCGGCGGTCCGCAGCCACCCACCGGCCACGACGAGCCGAGCGAGCTCCACGTTCCGGCTCAGCACCGGGAAACCGGTTGCGGTGGCGATGCGCGCGGTGTCGGCCGCGCTCGGCGTCGCCGCCGGGTTCCAGTGCCCCGCGATCGACCAGTCCGAGGGGCCCGGCGCGCCGCCGATCCAGGTGAGCTGGCTCCCACCAGTCACGGTGGCGGTCACCGTGACCGCCGCGGTGCCGTTCGTGCCCTCGCTGGTGCCGGTGATGGTCGCGTTCCCGGTCGCCACGCCGGTCACGACCCCGGTCGCGCTGACCGTCGCCACTGCCTCATTGCTGCTGCGCCAGGTGATGGCGCGGCCGCCGAGCGGGCTGCCGTCGCTGGCCTTGGTCACGCCCGTGAGCTGAATCGTCCGACCCACCGCCACGCTGGCCGGGTTGGGCGAGAGCTCCACGGTGGCGACGGGGCGGTCACCGGGCGGGCCGGTTATATCTCCGTCGCCGCCGCCGCACCCCGCGGCGAGGAGCGCGGCCAGCAGCGTACGGAGCGGGAATCGCGTGAGCGGGCGCATTAGCGGCCTCCCTCGGTGGTCGTGGTGATCGGGGATCTCTGGCCAGCGAGTGCCGACATTTGCTCGCGCAATGCGGCCAGTTCCGACCGGATGGCGCTGTTGCCCGCCTGGAGTGCCGCGTTCGCTGCTCGAAGGGCGGCAGTTTCCTCCTGAAGCGCGGTCGTGCGCCGCTCGAGCGCCTGCACCGCGCGCAGGGCCACCCCGTCGGCATCGATCTGGGCGATCTTGGTCGGGCTGTCCCCCAGGCCGAACGCCGCTTGGAAATCCTCGGCGAACGGCCCGAGGTGCCGCGCCGAGGTGCCGAGGTAACGCCAGCGCTGGATCGGCATCGCCTTGAGCCGGGCCAGGAGGTCCTCCCCATCCACCTCCTCGAACTCCTCCTTCACCAGCTTGCTGGAGGTGCAGGCCCAGGCGCCGGTGCCCGCGGGGAGGTCGCAGCCGATGTTGACCCCGGTGTTGAGGCCGATGCCGCCGAAGGCGCGCACCAGGAACTC
>JBOHSY010000260.1:0-19060 GCA_050733355.1 Gemmatimonadales bacterium
CCAAGCCGGTCGGCCAGGGCACCGGCTTGGGCCTCTCGACCGTCTACGGAATCGTGAAGCAGAGCGAGGGATTCATCTGGGCCTACAGCGAGCCCGGCCAGGGCACCACGTTCAAGATCTACCTCCCCGACGCCGCGCTGCTTGCGCCGGCGGCGACCAAGCCGGCCGGCGGCAACGGCGACCTCAGGGGCGGCGGGGAGACGATCCTGGTGGTCGAGGACGAGGAGATGGTCCGGGGCCTGGCCGTTCGCTGTCTCAGCGACCAGGGGTATCGCGTCGTGGAGGCCCGCACCAGCGGGGAGGCGCTCGCCTACGTCGAGGGGAACCCCGGCGGCGTGGATCTGGTGCTCTCCGACGTGGTGATGCCGGTGATGGGTGGCCGCGAGCTCTCGCAGCGGCTGACCCGCGTGGCCCCCTCCCTTCCCGTCCTCTTCATGTCGGGCTACACCGGCGAGGATGTCGTGCAGCGCGGGCTGCTCGACCCCGGCGCTCCCTTCGAGCAGAAGCCGTTCTCTCCGGAGAGCCTCGCCTGCAAGGTGCGCGACATGCTGAACGAGTCCCGGGCACGCGCCCGGGGCGCCACGCCCGCCGGGACCGGCGAGACCGCTCCAGCCTAGCCAGCGGCGCGGTTCGGCGTAGATTACCGCACCCCCGAGACCCCGTTCCCCGAGCATCATGACGCGTCCCAGCGAGGAGCAGGTGCGCTCAGCCCTGCTTGTCGCCGCGAACCGTGCCGCGCTCTACGGCACGGTCGCTCGCTGGCTCATGCACGACCTGCGCGGCCCCGCGCAGGCGCTGTCGCTCGTGACCGACCTCCTCGAGCAGGGCGACACCCTGGACGAGCCGGCGGTGCGGGTGTCGCTGCAGGAAGCCTCGGCACGCCTGCGCGACCTGCTCGACCTGCTGGATCAGCTGTTGCGCCGCCCCGACGCCGACGACGAGCCTCGGCCGGTGCCGCTGCGCGAGCCGCTCGGGTTGGCTTGCGCGCTGGTCCGGCTCCAGCGATCGAACGTCGAGCTCGACGCGGAACCGGCCATCCGGGCGCCGCTTCCGGCCGTACGAGGCATCGACGGGCACCTGCTGCACGCGCTCCTCGCGGTCCTGGTGAACGCGTACGAATCCGTCGCGCGCCAGGGCGGCGGAACGGTGCGCGTGACCGCGGACCTGGCGGACGACCTGGTGCGGATCGGCGTGGCGGACGACGGGCCCGGCGTGGCACCGGAGATCGCGGGGCGGCTCTTCGAGCCGTTCGTCACGACCAAGAACGGCCGCCCGCTGTCGGGACTGGGTCTGCACGTGGCACGGGGGCTGCTGGAGCAGTCGGGCGGAACGCTGCGCCACGAGCCCGGGGCGGGGGCGGGGGCGGGGGCAGGGGCGGGGGCGGTGTTCGTGCTCGAGCTGCCGGTGTGGGATAGGTGGATAGCGGATAGCCGATCTAGAACGTGCTACGAGTCTGGTTGAGCCGCCGCAGCGCCTGGGCGGCGGCGATGAGCTCGGAGCTCTGCCCGGCCACGCCCCCAGTCGGCACCAGATCGACTTCGATCATCCCCCGGAGCGCCTTTGCCGCAGTGCGCCGCTCGCGAGCCGCGGGCGTCAGCGCGCGCCCGCGGTCGATCAGCGCCCGCGCGGCGCGGATCAGCTCTTCCGGCGCAAACGGCTTGGGGAGCACCGTGATCCGGCGGTCCTCGGCGCCTGCATCGACGTACCCCGAAATGGCCAGCACGGGCAGATCGGGCCGGAAGATCGAGAGAACCTGCGCGACCTCGACCCCGGTGATCCCGGGCATGCGAACGTCGGTAATGACCAGATCCAGCGGTCGAGGGCTACGCGAGACGAGCTCCAGCCCCGCCGCTCCGCTGGCCGCATCGAGCACGGTGGCGCCGGCCGGCTCGAGGGTGCGGCGCACGAGCTGCCTGACCTGCGCCTCGTCGTCGATGACGAGGATGGCCGCCCCCCAGACGCCAGGGGTCGGGCCGACGGTCTTTTCCGACGGCCTCATAGGTATGCTTGCGGTTGGGTTCCCTAACATCCCGGCCGGAACCGGCGGCGTCAAGCACACCGCCGGATGCGACGACGCGGCCGGGGCTCATGACCGGAGGAAGTCGAGCATCAGCCGGCTCAGTTCCGGACCGCGCGTCGCGGTGAGCCCGTGGGGCGCGCCTGCGAGCACCGCGAGCCGGCTCCCCTTGATCATCGCCGCGGCCGGCTGGCCCGAGACCACGAACGGCACGATCCTGTCGTCGTCGCCGTGGACCACCAGCGTCGGGATCGTGATCTGCTTCAGGTCCTTGCGGAAGTCGGTCGTCCCGAACGCGACGATGCACTGCTGCGTCCCCAGCGGCGACGCGACCCGGGCGATCGACTTGTCGTAGGCGATCACGTCGTCGGCTCACGGTCGGCTTCGCCGGTTCCCAGTTGTAGAACAGCCGGATGAAGCCGTCGAGAAACCCGATGCGGTCGCGCTTCACCCCCTGGATCATCCCGTCGAGCACGACCTTGTCCACGCCCTCCGGGTTGTCCGGCGTCTTGAGGAGGAACGGGGGGACGGCGCCGAGGAGCATGGCCTTCGACACCCGGTCCGCCCCGTAGCGGCCGAGATAGCGGGCCACCTCGCCGCCCCCCATCGCGCGTTGATCTGTCCTTCCCACATGCGGTGGCTGAGTGGCCATCGGTTGCAGGACCAGCCGTGGTTCTCAGCAAGGGCATGATTAGTCTCCGCATGAGCAGGAATCAGCCGCCCGGCGTCGTCAGCTCGCGGACGCGCCGCAGCAGGCTCTCGGGTGCGAACGGCTTCTGGAGGAAGGACGCAGCCACCACCGGTCCGCGCCGGCGCGCGACGAGCTCGGCGGGGTGCCCGGACACGATGAGCAGTGGAAGTGTGGGCCACCTCTCGCTGAGCGCCTCCGCCAGGGTCGCGCCGTCCATCACCGGCATGGAGTAGTCGGCGATCACCAGGCGTACGACTCCGTTCGCTGCGTGCAGGGCCTGGAGCGCGGCGGCGCCGTTGTCGGCGACGACCGTCTCATAGCCTGCCCCCGACAGGGCCCGGACCATCATCGCACGGACGCTCGCCTCGTCCTCGACCACGAGGATCGCCCCCTCCCCCGGTGGTGTATCCGCCGCGGCGGCCGCGGGCGCGGGATCCGGGGCGGGCTCCCGCACGCGCGGAAACCCGAACGTGAAGCAGGCTCCGACGCCGGCCGTGCTCTCAACCCAGAGGTCCCCGGCGCTCTGCGCGACGATGCCCTCCACCACGGAGAGGCCGAGTCCCGTGCCCTCACCCACACCCTTGGTCGTGAAGAAGGGATCGAAAATCCGATCGGCCACCTCCGGCGCGATCCCGCTGCCGGTGTCGCGGATCGTGAGCAGCACGATTCCCGCGGCGGGGAACGTGGCCCCGAGCCGACCCCGCGGCATGGTGGGGACCGCGGCCGCCGCGATGGTGAGCGTGCCGCCCGCAGGCATCGCATCCCTCGCGTTGACGGCGCTGTTGACCAGCAACTGCGAGAGCTGCGTGCGGTCCGCCCGGACCCAGAGTGGGTTCGGTGGGGTATCGACGACCAGGCGGATCTCCGGACCGAGCAGCCGGCCGAGCAGCGCGCCCGCGCCGCGGACCTCGACCGCGAGATCGAGTATCTCGGTCTTGAGCACCTGTTGCCGGCTGAGCGCCAGAAGCTGCCGGGTCAGCGTCGCGACGCGCTCGGCGGCACGGCGGATCTCGTCCACGTCGGTCCGCTGCTGAGGCGTCAGGTTGTCAGCTCGCGCCACGTAGCTGGCAAAGCCGAGCACGACGCTCATCTGGTTGTTCGTCTCGTGAGCGACACCGCCCGCCAGGCGGCCGATCGCCTCGAGCCGCTGGGCGCGGCGGAGCTGCTCCTCGGCCAGCCGCTGCTCGGTGACGTCGCGGTTCGCCTCCAGCACCAGCGGCTCTGCTCCGGACCGTGGGAGCAGCACGAGCCGGCCCGCCACGATCATCTCGCGCCCATCCCGCGTCCATTGTCGAAGCTCACCGGTCCAGCGACCATCGCGGTACAGTGCTGCGAGCACGTCGGTCATCGGGCGCCCGTCGCCGCCTCGGGTTCGCAGAAGGTTCTGGATGACGTGTCCCTCCGCTTCGGCGGCGGACCACCCGTAGAGCCGCTCGGCGCCCTGGTTCCAGAAAACGATGCGCCGGTCGGGCGCCCACGCGATCACCGCGTCGTACGTCGCGTCGAGCAGGCCCGCCTGCCACCGCACCCGTTCGTCCTGGGCCTTTCGCTCGTCGATATCGATGCCGGTCCCGATCCACGCCGTCAGGCACCCGCTCGCGTCGCGGATCGGCACGGCGTGGCTGAGGAACCAGTGATACTCGCCGTCGTGCCGCCGGTGGCGGAACTCGCCGGTGAAGGATGCCCCCGCCTCCACCGCCGCGGCCCATGCGTCGGCGAGGCGCCGGACGTCGTCGGGATGATTGAACTGGACCAGCCCTCCGGATTGTGCGTCGGCCAGTGTCGCGCCGGTGTACGCCTCCCAGGCGGGGTTCACGTAGGTCGGCCGGCCCTCGGGATCCGTCGCCCACACCAAGCCCGGAGCGGCCTCGGCCAGCGCGGCGGCCAGCTGCTCGGTCCCGCGCTGCTGCTGCGCCGTGACGTCGACGACAAACGAGAGCATGGACGCCACCTGTCCCTTGCGGTCGAAGGCCACTGAGTTGTGCCACTCGCAGTGGATGGTGCGGCCGTCACGGGTGATGTTGCGGTTCCTGGAGACGACGATTCGATGGCGGCCTCCGGTGAGCTGGGCGCCCACCGCTTCCACCGCGGCGACGTCATCGGGATGGACAAGGCCGAGATCCGCGAGACGACGCCCCAGCACGTCCGCCGCCGGGTACCCGAAGATGCGCTCGGCCTCGCCTTCCCAGCGGAGAATGCGCCATTCCGGGCCCCACTCGATGACGGCGACCGGGGCCCCGGTCAGGTGATCGCGGAGCCGCGCCGCCGCCGCTTCGGCGTGGGCGCGGGCCCGGGCGTGCGCCGCGCCCAGCAGGGCGCACACCACCGCGAGGACAGCGACGAGGAGCCAGGCGCTCATGGGTCGTTCCGGGACAGCATTGCCACCAAACTAATCGGCATTCGCGGCCTCCCCTGCCTCCCGCGCCCCGGCCTCGAGGCGACGATCGTCCGCGAGACCCGGCCGGACCCTCACTCGGCCAACGCAAAGGCCGTCGGGTGTGCACACCCGACGGCCTTCCCTACCGCACGGCCCTTACCGCCTGCACGCCTACGGGTCTGCGGCCGTCACCTTGGGACCGTTCAACTTGTTTCGAAGGGTTCGCTCGCTGATGCCCAGGAGCTTCGCCGCTCGGGTACGATTACCGCCGGTGGCTTTAAGCGCGCGGTCGATCGCGCGGCGCTCGAGCTCATCCAGGTCGAAGATCGGCGGGTCGACCGGAGCGGGAGGGGTGAGGGCAGCCGCAAGCGACTCGGCTTCACCCCCCGGCGCGCGCGCGGAGCGGAGCTTCTGGATCTCGCTCCGGAGCGTTTCGTTCTCCCGGCGGAGCCGCATCTGCTCCAGCGCCTGGTTGATGGCGATCTCGAGTGTCTCCGCGCGGATCGGCTTGGTCAGATAGTCGACGGCGCCGCTCTTGATCGAGACGACCGCGTTCTCGATGCTCGAATACCCCGTCATGATGATGACGGGAATCTGGTATCCCTCCTTCTCGAGGATCCTGAGCAGATCGAGCCCGTTGAGCCTGGGCATGACGTAGTCGGCGATCACCAGATCCACGGAGGTCCGGCCGACCGTCTCCACCGCGTCGTCCACGCTGGAGACCAGCAGCGGACGATGCCCGATCTTGGTAAGCGTATGCTCAAGGACGACGCCGACCGAGGGTTCGTCATCCACACAGAGAATCGTCGCCATCGCCGGCAAATATTGCTCTTCGTCCCCACTTCGCGGAAGGTGCGGCCCCCGCGCCTCCGCGATGCGGCCCGCCGCGCACCCGACCGGAGAAACCACTTTAACCCCGGGGTTGGCGGCGGCGGGTCGCGTGGTCAAGCCTCGGCCTCACCCATCGCTTGAGACGAGTTGAGAAGTTACTTGAGGTCCGACCAGGCGCCCACGCCGGAGCCGGTTCGACTCACGGGTCGATTCCGGCCTCCCCCGTTCGTCTACCTAATGCCCCCGGCTCTACCATCATCATTCGGAGGGAGCTGTGAAGTATCTGTGCCTGGTCTATCTGGATGACACAGCGTTCGGCGACATGCCCCCGAGCGAGTCGCAGGCGCTGATCGACGAGCATCTGGACTACGACGACGTGCTCCGCAACAGCGGCCACTTCATCGTCGCGGAAGCGCTGGAGCCGGTTCAGGCCGCCACCACCGTGCGGGTCCGGAACGGCAGGGTCTCCGTCACCGACGGCCCGTTCGCCGAGACGAAGGAGCAGCTGGCCGGGTTCTTCCTGATCGAGGCCCGGGACCTCAACGACGCGATCCAGGTGGCCGGCCGAATCCCCTCGGCGCGCTTCGGCAGCGTCGAGGTGCGGCCGATCCAGGAATTGAAGCGGAGCACCCGGACGTGAACCGAAGGAGGAGGCAGCATGTTGGGAGATAAGAACGCCATCGCCACGATCGCCGTCAGCGACATTGCGAGGGCAAGGAAATTCTACGAAGGCACCATCGGCATGACGCTGGACGACACTACGGAGCCCGAGGCGCTCGGCTACCGGAGCGGCAACTCCCCGGTCCTGATCTACAAGTCGCAATACGCGGGCACCAACCGCGCCACGTCCCTCACCTGGCTCGTCGACGACGTCGACGCCGTCGTCCGGGACCTCAAGGCGAAGGGTGTCGCGTTCGAGCACTATGACCTGCCGGGAACGACTCGAAGGGGCGACGTCCACCTCACAGGGAAGCTGAAGAACGCATGGTTCAAGGACCCGGACGGGAATATTCTCGCCCTGGTGAGCGGGTGAAACATGGGCGCGACCGCGACGCGCCGTGAGTGGATCGGGCTCGCCGTGCTCGCCCTTCCGTGCATGCTCTATTCCATGGACCTCACGGTCCTGAACCTCGCGGTGCCGGCCCTGAGCGCCGAGCTGGCGCCCAGCAGCTCCCAGCTGCTGTGGATCATCGACATCTACGGGTTCATGGTCGCGGGCGCGCTGATCACCATGGGTACCCTGGGCGACCGCATCGGCCGCCGCCGGCTGCTCTTGATCGGCGCCACGGCGTTCGGCGTCGCCTCCGTCATCGCTGCCTTCTCGACCAGCGCCGAGATGCTCATCGCGACCCGCGCGCTGCTCGGGCTTGCCGGGGCGACGCTGGCGCCGTCGACCCTGTCCCTGATCCGCAACATGTTCCACGACCCTGCCCAGCGCACGGTCGCGGTCGGAGTGTGGATTACCAGCTACTCGGTCGGCGCCGCGGTCGGCCCGTTTCTCGGCGGGCTGCTGCTGGAGTACTTCTGGTGGGGGTCGGTGTTCCTGGTGGGTGTGCCGGTGATGGTGCTGCTGCTCGTGCTCGGACCGATCCTGTTGCCTGAGTTCCGCGATCCGGAGGCGGGCCGGTTGGACCTGATCAGCGCCGCGATGTCCCTGGCCGCCCTGCTCCTGGTGATCTTCGGCCTCAAGCAGATTGCCCAGGACGGGCTCCGCTGGCTGCCGGCAGTGTCCATCGTCGCCGGTCTCGCCGTCGGCCTCGGGTACGGCAACAGACGCTCGCAAGCCCGCTGATGGATCTTCGACTCTTTCGCGCGCCAGCCTTCAGCGCCTCATTGACGACGTACATGCTGGCCACGTTCGTGGCGTTCGGTGCGTACATCTTCATGTCGCAGTACCTTCAGCTGGCGCTCGGGCTGTCGCCGTTGGAGGCGGGCCTCTGGACGCTACCCTGGGCCGGCGCGTTCATCGTCGGTTCCAACCTGACCCCGATGATCGTGCGCCGGTTCAGTCCGGTGTCGGTCATTGTCGCCGGCCTGGTGCTCACCGCCATCGGCTTCGGAGTGCTCACCCAGGTCGGCGGGGACTTCGGACTCGCGGTCCTCGTGACCGGCTCGGTCGTCTACTCCCTGGGCCTCGCTCCCGTGTTCACGCTGACCAACGACATCGTCATCGGAAATGCCCCGCCTGAGCGGGCCGGGGCCGCTTCGGCGATCTCGGAGACCAGCTCCGAGCTCGGTGGGGCGCTCGGCATCGCGGTGCTCGGCAGCATCGGTACGGCGGTTTACCGCAACGGGATCACGGTTGCCGTCCCGGCCGGCGTCCCATCCGGGGCGGCGGAGGCCGCGCGGGCCACGCTGGGCAGCGCGGTGGCCGTCGCCGAGCGGCTCCCCGACCAGCTCGGGGCTGCGCTGCTCGCCGCCACCCGCGACGCCTTCACCCAGGCTTTGGAGCTGACCGCCGCCGTCAGCGCGGCGCTCATGATCGCCACGGCCATCGTGACGGCGGTCCTGCTGCGAAACCTGCGAGCAGGTGCCAGGGCCCTGCCCCAACCGGGCCTGCCTGCGGGCGGAGCGGTCGAGTTGTCTCGCTGATCGAATCGGAGGCTCTCATGAACGATGAAGGGCTGAATAGAGCGGTGTCCCGCGCGCTGCTGGTGCTGCGCATCACCCTGGGGCTGTTCCTGCTCCAGTGGGGCGTCGAGAAGTTCGTGGTCCCGGAGAACACCGTCGCCATCTGGGGCCACTTCTATGGCCTCGACGTGTCCCCGGCGCTGGGATACGGGTTCGGCGCGCTGGAGATCGTCATCGCCGCCTGCCTGTTCCTCGGAATCATCCGGACTGTGGCCTATGGCGCTGCGCTCGCGCTCCACGCGGTCACGGTGCTCGTGACCTGGCGACAACTCGTCGACCCCTGGGGCGACCCCGCGAATCACCTGTTCATCGCCGGCGTGCCGGTGCTCGGCGCGTTCATCGCCCTGTTCCTGCTGCGGCACTGGGACCACGGCATCCTGGATCGGAGAGGGTGACCGCGGCCGACGAGGTGCGCAGGACGGTGGATGCCGTGTACCGCTCCGACTCGCGCCGTGTCCTCGCCACCCTCATCCGTCTCCTCGGCGACTTTGACCTCGCGGAGGAGGCGTTGCACGATGCCTTCACCGCGGCGGTGGAGCGATGGCCGCGGGATGGCCTGCCCGCCAATCCCCGCGCATGGCTCGTGTCGGCAGGCCGCTTCAAGGCGATCGACGCCCTGCGGCGGCGCGCCCGGTTCGACGCGACGCTCGCGGTGCTCGCCGAGCGGCTCGACGCCGGGACGAGCGATCCCGCGGTGTCGGAGGACGACGGGGTCGAGGACGACCGGCTGCGGCTGATCTTCACCTGCTGCCATCCGGCTCTGGCGCCGGACGCGCAGATCGCGCTGACCCTGCGGGAGGTCTGCGGCCTCACCACCGAGGAGATCGCGCACGCGTTCCTGACCGCTCCGCCCACCCTGGCTCAGCGCATCGTGCGCGCCAAAGCGAAGATTCGCGATGCGTGCATTCCGTATCAGGTGCCGTCGCGGAGCGATCTGCCGGAGCGGCTGGACTCCGTGCTCCACGTCGTCTATCTGGTGTTCAACGAGGGATACTACGCGTCGTCGGGAGCATCGCTGACGCGGCACGATCTCTCGGCCGAGGCGATCCGCCTGGGACGGCTGCTGGTCGAGCTGCTGCCCGAGCCCGAAGCGGTGGGACTGCTCGCCCTGATGCTGCTGCACGAATCGCGGGGAGCCGCGCGGACATCGGCGGCCGGGGACCTGATTCTGCTGGACGACCAGGATCGCTCGCTCTGGAACCGGGATCGGATCGCGGAGGGGTCGGCACTGGTGCGACAGGCGCTGGCGTCCCGCCGGTTCGGTCCCTACACTCTCCAGGCGGCGATCGCGGCGGCGCACGCGGAAGCCCCCCACGCCGCCGCGACCGACTGGGGCCAGATCGTGGGACTCTACGATGTGCTGGCGCGGGCGGACCCATCGCCCGTGGTCGAGCTGAACCGTGCCGTGGCGGTGGCGATGCGCGACGGCCCGGCCGCGGGGCTCGCGCTCATCGACGCCATCCTCGGGCGCGGCGATCTGGACGACTATCACCTGGCGCACGCGGCGCGGGCGGACCTGTGCCGCCGGCTGGGACGAACCGCGGACGCCCGCGCGTCCTATGGGCGCGCGCTCGCGCTCACACGGCAGGTGCCGGAACGCCGGTTTCTCGAGCGACGCCTCGGCGAGCTGACGGGCGAATCGGCCTGATCGCAGGACAGGAGGGCCGGATGTCTGAGGTTCCGCGGTGGCGGCTCACTGGTGACTGGTTCGATGTCTGTAACTGCACCATCCCCTGCCCCTGCTACTTCGCCCAGCCGCCGAGCTCCGGCGCGTGTGAGGGCGTGATGGCGTGGCACGTGCGCGAGGGGCACTACGGCGACGTATCGCTCGCCGGACTGAACGTCCTGGCCCTGGGCGCGTTCGAGGGCAATGCCTGGGCCGGTGCCAAGGTCTCGATGGGCATCTTCATCGATCGGCGCGCCGACGAACCGCAGCGCGAGGCCCTGCAGATGATCTTTGGCGGCCGGGCAGGCGGCTGGCCGGCGGAATTCGCGAATGCGATCGGCGAGGTGCGGGGAATCGAGTACGTCCGAATCGATTTCGACCTGGCCCGCGATCTCGGCTCCTGGCGGGCCGAGATTCCCGGGAGGGTGCTGGCGAGCGCCGAGGCGCTCACCGGTCCAACGACGCGGCCGGGAGAGCGGGTCCAGGTGCATCACCCGCCCGGCTCGGAAGTCGGCCCCGGGGCCATCGCGACCCAGGGAATCGCAACGGCGAATCGGGTCGAGGGCGGCTTCGGCTTCGTGTGGAACTGGGCGGGCCGGTCGAGCAAGCACATGGCGTTCGACTGGTCCGGCCCGCCCTGAGTCCCGTGAGGGCGGACCACTACCGCAAACTCGAGCGGGCTTACGCGTCCGCGCCGGTCACCCAGTGGTACGGCACCACCATCCACATCGAGGACGGCGCCGCCGAAGTCCGCCTGAGGGTACGGCCGGAGTTCCACCACGCCGCACACGCGGTCCACGGATCGGTCTACTTCCGTGTCCTGGACGATGCGGCGTTTTTCGCAGCGAACTCCCAGGTGACCGACGCGCTCGTGCTGACGGTCTCGTTCACGGTGCACTTCGTGCGGCCGGTGGCGTCCGGCGAGCTCCGTGCCCTGGGTCGCACCGTACACCAGGGCGGCCGGCTGCTGCTGGCGGAGTCTCGGCTGCTCGATGCCGACGGCCGCCTGCTGGGCCAGGGAAGCGGCGTGTTCGCCCGCAGCGCCATTCGGCTGGACGAGGCCATCGGGTACGCATGACCCAACGATCGGCTCAGCGGCCGAGTGGCCGGTGCCGCGCCCGACTCTGGGCCCATTGGACCGAAACCTGAACATCCGGCCGATCGCCACCGAGCAGGAGCGCCACCGGTGCGCGGCGCTCATGGCCGAGTCGGAGCCGTGGCGCACGCTCGGCCGCGGCTACCATGCATCGCCGGCGGTGCTGAGCGACCCCACCCGCGAGGTCTACTGGATCGAGCAGGCGGGCGAGTGGGCCGGCTTCTCGTGCTCTGCATGGGCAGGCCGTTCCGCGGGTACATCCAGACGGTGTGCCTCCGCGATGAGTGCCGCGGCCGGGGGCTGGGCACCGCCGTGATCGCCTGGGCCGAGGAGCGGATCTTCCGCGAGAGCCCCAACGCCTTCATCTGCGTCTCGGACTTCAACACGGGCGCGCGGCGGCTGTACGAGCGGCTGGGGTACGAGGTCGTGGGAACGCTGAGCGATTTCCTCGTCGCCGGACACTCCGAGGTGCTGCTGCGGAAGAGTCGCGGTCCCTGGGATTGGTTCCGACCCGGTTGACGCCTCCGGCCCTCGTAGACTCGCCGCGCGCTCGATGGGTGTAGATTACATACGACGGGCCGACGCCCGCCGTCAGTCGTCCACGTCGGACGCGCTCCCCGCGATGCGGTGCGCCCCCTCTGCTGGGCCTGCGAAATGAGCTCCTACAAGATCGAACAACACCGCGTCACCTATCGCGGACGCGACTTCCATTTCGTCTCCTACGAGGCCCAGCCCGCGAACGAGCGCCGTGGCGAGCCGGCGGTTCCCCCCATGTGGTATCTCATGCAGGCGGGCAAGCGCTGGCGGGTGATGCCGCAGGAGGCCGGCCAGCCCGCCGAGGCCCTCGAGCGCGCGCTCCGCGACTGGCTCGAGGCGAACGCGTTCACGAATCAGCGTCCCAGGAAGGAAGGTCGCGCATGACCTTGCACATGGCACTCATCCAGCGGTCGAATCACAAGGACATGGACGGCGTGGAGGTACGCCTTACTGTCACGGAGTCGAGTGGGGACCGGCAGTCGTGGAAGGGGGAGTTCGTCTCGCGCAGCGCCGACGGGATTCTCCCGAACGAGCGGCTCTCACTCACGCTGGATACGGGTCAGAAGGGGACCGCTCGGGTAAGCGAGACGCACTTCAGCAGCCGCACGCCGGAGGCGACCCTCGTGCACTTCACCGGCACGAGCCCCCTGGTCTAGGTCCCTTCGCCGTTCACCATCCCACGGATTCGGAGCCCACTCTGCCCAAGCGCAACTACGGATTCGAGAAGCGTCAGAAGGAGCTCGAGAAGCAGCGCAAGAAGCAGGAGAAGAGACAGCGGAAGCTCGATCGGGCGAAGGAGCCGGGCGGCGTCGAACCCGACGAACAGCCACCGTCGGACGGTGCCCGCTAGCGCGGCGCCGCGCCGACGGTGCGTACCCCTAGGCCGACCGGCTCAGGAGCCCGTGCTGGTTCAGGAGCGTGGCGACCGCCAGCAGGTTGGGAAGGTTCGGCGCGCGCCGGAACGCGTGGGCCGCGTCGCGGACGGCGGGAACCGGCGGGGCGCCGGTCTCACGCCGACGCTGCCGCGAGGTGGTGCCCAGGTCGTGGAACACCCGCCACAACGCGCGCGCCGGCCGGGTTCGTCCTGGAATCGTCGGGGCGAGCGCGAGCGCGGCTTCCGCCGCGGTGACGCGGTCGCGAACCTCATCGACCATGGATCGGGAACGATCGCCGCTGTCAAACGCGTCGGCGGGCGGGAAGGGTGCCATGGGAACCTGCTTGAAGGAGAGTGCGGCCGCGATGACCGCCGCCGCACCTGAAATCTAGCGGAGTGTACCGGGCGCCGCCGGAACCTGGTCCCTCCCCCCTCCCCTTCCCGACTGTCGTACCCCACCAGAATCAGCCAGTCGGCCTGATCGCTCTACGTGACTTTGATGCTCCCGCCTCGCTCCGCCATTCGGCGTACGATCCTGCCGAGCTGGCCCCGGCGGGCTCCTCCCCCATCCATCCGATAGGCAGCAACCCGCCTCGCACGCATTCTGGAGTGTGCCTGCATCAGGAGGAATCATGACCAGCGGTGTGCGCGCCGGGGCGGGCGTGCTGGCTGCGCTCTCCGGCGATCTCGCCGGCGCGGTCGAGCACGCGGCCCGATCGGTGGTCGCCATTCACGCCCGGCGGCGGATCCCGTCGAGCGGCATCGCCTGGCGCCCGGGGGTCGTCGCCGCGGCGAGCCACACCATCACGCGGGAGGAGGAGATCACCCTCACCCTGCCCGACGGCAACACGGCCGCCGCGACGCTGGCCGGTCGGGATCCGACCACCGACCTGGCGGTGCTTCGAACGGCCGCCGAGCTGCGGCCCGCCGATCGGGGGAATGCCTCGGCACTCGAGGTCGGCCATCTGGTGCTCGCCGTCGGCCGCCCCGGCCGGCACGCGACGGCCAGCCTGGGCGCGGTGAGCGCGGTGGACGGGGAGTGGCGGACGTGGGCCGGCGGACGCATCGATCGCTTCATCCGCCTAGACATGGCGATCTACGATGGCTTCTCCGGCGGCCCCCTCGTCGAGGCCGGCGGCAGCGTGCTCGGCCTCAACACCTCGCGGCTCGCGCGTTCCCTCGCGATCGCGATTCCGGGGAGTACGGTGGACCGGGTGGTGGACCAGGTGCTCGCGACCGGCGGCGTGACGCGGGGATACCTCGGCATCGCCTCGCAGCCCGTGCGACTGCCCGAGCCGCTCCGGCACCGGCTCGAGCTGCCCGGAGGCCTGGGGCTCATGATCGTGAACCTCGAGCCCGATGGGCCCGCCGAGCGGGCCGGCCTCATGCTGGGTGACATCGTGGTCGCTCTCGACGGCGCGCCGGTCAGCGACCCCACCGACGTGCTTGCGGCGCTCGGCCCGGAGCGCGTCGGCTGCCCGTTGGAGGCGCGTGTGCTTCGGGCCGGGCAGCTCCTGACGACATCCATCACCGTCGGGCGGCGGACGCGGGGACAGCACCGCTAATGCTCGATCGCGAGATCGCGGGGCTGGCGGACCGGCTCCGGCGCCTGACGGTCGAGGTGCGAAGCGACCCCGAGTCCCGCGGCGCCGGCGTGGTGTGGCGGCACGACGGGATCATCGTCACGAATGCGCACGTCGCGACCCGCACTCAACTGGCGGTGCGGCTCTCCGACGGCCGGGTCCTGCCCGCACGCATCGTGCGGCGCGACCCGGCGAAGGATCTCGCCGTGCTCCGGGTGGCGGCGCACGGCCTCGTCGCGGCAGAGCCGGCCCACGACGTCCGGCCTGGACAGCTGGTGATCGCCGTCGGGCATCCGCTCGGACTCGCGGGCGCGATCGCACTCGGGGTCGTGCATGCGGCCCCTGCGGCCGGCCCGGGTCCGATCGACCGCCTCCTCCGCATGGATCTGCGGCTCGCACCCGGCAACTCCGGCGGGCCGGTCGCCGACGCGGCGGGCCGGGTGCTGGGAGTCAATACGATGATCGTGAACGGACTCGCCCACGCGATCCCGAGCGCCGCGGTCGAACGTTTCCTCGGCGACACCTTGCGCAACCGGGCGGCGTGACGCGAGTACTCGTCGTGGCGCGATCCGCCGTCGCCCGCACCCGGCTCGAGAGCATAGTCGCCCGGTTGGAGGGCGTCGCCGTGGCCGGGGCTGCTGAGTGGCCGCCCACGGACTCCGCGGGCGAGTCCGAGCCCGATGTCGTGCTGCTCGTGCTGGAGTCGGGCGACGACCCGCCGTCGAGCCGCGTGCTCGGTGGAGCCTCGGGCGTGCCGCGCCTCGTGGTGCTCGGACCGGACCCGCTGGAGCGGTGGGCGCCGGGGGCGATGCGGCGCGGAGCGCAGGCCGTCCTTCCGGCGGACCCCTCCTCCGTGGAGATCGGCGCTACGCTCGACGCCGTCATGGCGGGGCTCGCGGTACTGCCGCCCTCGGTGGCGGCACCCGCGCGGCTCCGCGCGGATCGACGCCTCGGAGGCGATGCGGCCGCGCAGCCGGTCACACGGCGGGAGAGCGAAATCCTCGAGCTCCTGGCGGCCGGACTCGGCAACAAGGCGATCGCGACCCGGCTCGACATCTCGAGCCACACGGTCAAGACCCACGTCGAGTCGCTCTTCGAGAAGCTCGGCGTCGCGACGCGCGCGGAGGCCGTCGCCGCGGGCGTGCGGCGCGGTATCTTGATGCTCTGACCACGCACCTGGATCTGTGGCACCAGCGCCTCCGTACCCAGCACCTCGCGGGGACTCTGCTCGCGAAGCCCGAGGACGTCGTGCGCCGGCTCGGCGCCGCGCAATCCCAGGATTATCTCGGCGCCAAATGGTCGATCGGACAGCGGGTCCGGAACGGCACCGACGCGGGCCTGGACGAAGCATTCGCCGCGGGCCGGATCCTCCGCACCCATATCCTCCGGCCCACCTGGCATTTCGTGACGCCCGCCGACATCCGCTGGATGCTCCGGCTCACCGCTCCGCACGTCCTTGCGCTCAACGGGTACCAGCATCGTGAGCTCGAGCTGGACGAGGCGGTGTTCGAGCGGAGCCACGCGCTTTTCGCAAGGGCGCTGAGCGGCGGCATCCAGCTCACCCGCGCGGAGCTGAGTGGGGTACTGAGGCAGGGCGGCATCGTCGCCGCTGCGCGGAGGCTCGCCTACATCATGATGCACGCCGAGCTCTCGGGACTGGTGTGCAGCGGCGCGCTCAAGGGAAAGCAGCACACCTATGCGCTGCTGGAGGAGCGCGTGCCCCCCTCACCCGCAATGAGTCGGGACGCGGCGCTGGCCGAGCTGACGCGCCGCTTCTTCGCAGGGCACGCGCCGGCCACGCTCCAGCACTACGTCTGGTGGTCCGGACTGTCGGTGGCGAGTGCGAAGGCGGGCGTCGCGATGCTGGGAGCGGATCTCCCCGGCACGCTGCTCGATGGAAACACCTGGTATGGCGTTGGGACCCGACCGCCAACGCCGCAGCCCGCGGCCGCGCGCCTGCTGCCGGAGTACGACGAAGCGCTCGTTGGGTCCGCGGATCTCGCGGTGCCCGACCTGCCCCGGGCCAGGCGGCGCGGTGCCTGGCGCGACGACTGGTCCCGCCCGGTGCTCGTCGGCGGCAGGAGAGCGGGGACCTGGCGGCGCACCGTCACACCGCGCGCGGTCGTCCTGGAGACGAACCTGTTCGCGTCGCTCGATCGTCCGCAGTCGAAGGCGCTCGACGCGGCGGCCGAGCGTTACGGCAGCTTCCTGGGTTTGCCGGTCAGGCTCGAGGCATAGGCAGCCGAAGCACAAGCCTCCGCTGCTCGAGGAGATGCAGCGGCGGCTCGACCATCTCGACGACGTCAGCCAACGATTGGCTGACGTCGAGCAACGCCTGGACGTCGCCGAGCGGCCCCTGGCCCAGGAGCGGGACGGACACCGCCTGCCGCCGGGAAGCTGAGCGGAGCGCTCTTGACAAGGCCCGCGTCGGCTCCCATTTTAACCGCATGATTAAACCACACGGTTCAACCGCCCGGTCAAATTTGCCGCCCGCCGGGCCTGCCGCCGACCTCGAGACCCGCGAGCGCATCCTCGACGCCGCGCACGCCGTCTTCCTGCGCAAGGGCACCGCCAACGGCCGCACCCAGGAGATCGCCGACGAGGCGGGCGTGAACAAGGCATTGGTGCATTACTACTTCGGAACCAAGGCCGCCCTCGCGGATGCCATCTTCGAGCGCGCGACCGGCACGCTGCTGCCGCGGATCTTCGGCATTCTCGCCGATCCCGCGCGCACCATCCCGGAGAAGGTGCGCGAGATCGTCCGGGAGCAGATCGACTTCCACTCCACCCGCCCCTACCTCGCCGGCTACGTCGTCTCGGAGATGCACGCCGAGCCGGAGCGCGTCGCCCGGCTGTTCGCCCGGCAAGGCGGGGCGCCGCTCGACGTGCTCCGGCGGCAGCTGCGCGAGGCCGCCAGAGCGGGCACGATCCGCCCGATCAGCGCCGAGCAGTTCGTGGTCAACCTGATGGCGCTACTGGTGTTCCCGTTCGCGATCCGGCCGGCGCTTGGCGCCCTGCTCTCCCTCGAGCCGTCCCGCTGGACCGCCTTTCTGGAGGAGCGGCGCCGGCTCCTCCCCGACTTCTTCCTGGCAGGCCTCCGGCCGTGATTCGCGCCCTTCGGTTCTTGACGCTTGCGCTGACGTTCGCCAACGGCGCGCGGGCCCAGGACACCCTCCACGCCGACCGGCTCCAGGAAACGGCGCTCCGGAGCGACCCCCGCGCGAACCAGCGCGGCCTGCTCCGCTCCGCCACCGATCTGCGCCTCGCGGCGATCAATTCGGATCGGCTGCCGCAGGTCGAGATCAACGGATCCGCGTCGTATCAGAGCGACCTGACGCAGCCGGACCTCGGCGTTCCCGGCCTCACGCTGCCGAATCTGCCCAAGCACCACTGGCAGACCACGCTCGACATCGAGCAGCGGCTCTACGACGGCGGCGAGCTGGCGCGGCGGCGCGAGCTGGAGGAGGCGCGCCACGCGGAGTCACAGGCGGGCGTGGACGTGGCGCTCTACCGGCTTCGGTCCGAGGTGAACTCCGCCTTCTTCTCGGCCTTTCTCCTGGACAAGCGGTCGGCCGAGTACGACGCTCTGGTCGCCGATCTTGACGCCCGGCTGTCGGCGGTGCGCGCCCGGGTGGAGGCGGGCACAGCCCTGGGGCGCGACGCGGCGGAGATCGAGGCCGAACAGGTGCGCGCAACACTGCAGCGGGACGAGGCCCGTGCATCCCGCCGCGCGTCGCTTGCGATCCTCGCCGATCTCGTCGGCCGGCGGATCGATACCGCGGCCGTGCTGGTGCTGCCGAGCGACGAGCCTGAGCGGACTCAGCCGGTTGATCTCTCCTCCGTAGGCGCGCTGCGCCAGCGCCCCGAGTTCGACCAGCTTCGTCAGTCGCGCCTCCGGCTCGATCGGGAGGCGGCCTATACCACGGTGGAGAACAAGCCCCGGCTATACGCGTTCGGCCAGGCGGGTCTGGGGCTACCGGGGCTGGACCAGTTCCGCACCTCATCGGACGCGTTTTTTCAGGCCGGGCTCAAGGTCGAATGGCGACCCTGGACCTGGCGCTCGGCGCAACGCAAAGCCGCGGCGCTCCGACTGGAGCAGGACGTACTGGAGACGGAGGAGCGGGCGCTGGGCCGGCGTCTCGCGCGTGCAGTGGCCGTGGATCTCGAGGAGATCGCCCGGCTCAAGGCGGCGCTGGTAGACGACGAGCGGGTGGTCGCCCTGCAGACCGAGGTCGAGCGGCAAGCCCGGGCCCAGTACGACGAAGGCGCCATCACCACGGCGGATTACGTAGAGACGCGTACCGATGTACTCGAGGCGCGGCTGACCTTGGAGCGTCACCGGGTGGAGCTGGCCGAGGCGCGGTCGTCGTACCTCACCACCCTGGGGCTCACGCCCCCGAGAGCGAGCGACACACCATGAGCTTCCTGCACCGCCGTTCAATCGCGCCCGTCGCCGTCGTCCTCGGGACCATCGCGCTGGTATCCTGCCGGAACGAGGACGTGGACGCTTACGGCAACTTCGAGGCGACCGAAGTCACCGTGGCCGCGGAGATCGGCGGCCGGCTGCTCTCGCTCGGGGTTGAGGAGGGCGACCGCGTGGCCAAGGGCGCGGTCGTGGGCGCGGTGGACACCGTTCCCCTGCTCCTCGAGCGGCAGACGCTGGTGGCTCGCCGGGCCGCCGGCGCCTCCCGTGCCCGCGAGGCGAGCGCCAACATCGCGGCTCTGGATGTCCAGCGCACCATCGCCGATCGCGAGCT
>JBOHSY010000261.1:0-2700 GCA_050733355.1 Gemmatimonadales bacterium
ACACCAGATCGGCCCAGATGAGGGCTATGCCCAGGGCCCATGCCCAGCTCCCGTACTTTCGGAGCGCCAGTACGGCGTCGTTGGCCTCCTGGGGTGTCGGGAACGTCGCGCAGGAGGCAAGCACGAGCGACAGAACGCCAATCACGATCAGGGCTGATCTCATATGGGCCTCCGAATGCGCAGAGCCGGCCCTGCTGGGCAGGGCTCTGGTCCGACGGCTACAGCCAGCGGCGCACGCGGGCCTTGTAGTCCCGATAGGCGTCGCCGAAGCGCCGTTCCAGGTACGCCTCCTCGCGCGCGACCACGCCGTAGCGGATGGTGATTGCCAGAGGCAGCGTGAGGATCAGGGTCCACGGGCTTCGCGCGGCGATGCCGATGCCGCCGTAGACCAGAAACAAGCCGAGATAGATAGGATTGCGGGTCCAGCCGTGAATGCCGGTCGTCACCAGCGCGCGCGTGGGCTGGTTCGTGGGGACTGGCGTCGCTGCCCGGGAGAAGTTGCGAATACCCGCGGCTGCGAGCGCAAGACCGATGAGGATCAGGGAGCCGGCGATCATCCAGTGGACCAGGTGGCGCTCCGGAACGGCGAACGGCAAAGGCAGCAGGCGATCCGAGCCAAGACCGAGCAGAAGAGCGGCGAGAAAGAGGAGGGGCGGTCGCGCGATGACGCCCGCGGTTCCCGTATCGTTCACCTGTTGCCCAGCCGGGTCCCTACCCAAGGCTGCTCCCGCGGAGGCTGGAAGCTGCGCAGCGATTCGCCCTGAAACGACAACTAGGGTGTCATTATACAGATTGACAACCACGGTGTCAACCGGAGAAACTGATACGGCGAAAGGGACGCAGGCGATGGCGTCGGCACGACACAGGACCGGGGCGGGCCCAAGGACAGGGGCGGGCCCCATCATCGACAGCAAGGGCGAGGCGATCGCCGAGCTGATGCTCGAAGTGGCCCAGTGCTTCTTCAGGATACGGGCGCTCGGTCAGAAAGCAGGGCTCATCACCAGCTGGGGCGGCGGTGCGTTCGGCTTCATGCGAAGTCTCGCGCTGCTTGGTCCGCTGACCGTGCCGCAGATCGCCCAGATGCGACCCACCAGCCGCCAGCGCATGCAGCGGCTGGCGGATGAGCTTGCGGCCGAGGGGCTCGTGGAATTCATCGACAACCCGAAGCACCGGCGCTCGAAGCTGGTGCGGCTTACGCGCAAAGGTGATGCGCGCTACCGCGAGCTCAACGGCCGGTTCCTCGCGATCGCGTCGACCATGGGCGTCGCTCTCAGCGAAGCGGACATCCGCAGGGCCACAGAGATC
This sequence comes from Gemmatimonadales bacterium, assembly GCA_050733355.1. Taxonomy (GTDB): domain Bacteria; phylum Gemmatimonadota; class Gemmatimonadetes; order Gemmatimonadales; family GWC2-71-9; genus DASQPE01. The sequence continues at coordinate 1,306 of JBOHSY010000261.1, forward strand.
GTGCGGCAGCTGAGCGATGATGTGAAGGCGCGGTCGGAGCGGCTGTCGTAGTGTGCGACGCTATCCGCGTCAGGGAAGATGCGGCAGCTCACTTCAGGAGAAGACGGTAGCCGACACGCGTCATCCAGCGTGCTCGCACCAGGTCGCTGTCCTCTGCCCTGAAGGCGGCGAGCACGTCCGCGAAGCGACCCGCGCGAAGCAGCTCGCGCAGGGAGCCACCTGGATCGCCGGTCGTCGCGGCAGCGGTCATGCGCTCGTCGCTCCGGGTCAGTAGGCCAGCGCGTACCGGGTGGACCCGAGCAGGTCGGCTTCGGCCTCGTCCAGGCCGTCGAGGACCAGTCCGCCTGGTGCAGTACGACTATCGCTTCACCACGCCCGAGGAGCGGCAGCGCACTGGCGCCTGGTGGGTACGGGGGAGAGGTACGGCCCTCATCTACTTACCGAGCCCGCGATAGAGCAGACTTGCCTGAGCTCCGCCTCGTACCTCGACCCCGGCAGGATCTCGGTCCATTCGCGATCTACCTCGGACGCCGGGACCGGTGCGTAGCCGCGGAGCGCGATGGCCACGAGACGGGTGAGCCGCAGGCGACAGTCGAAATCCGCCCGCGCGAGCACCCGCACGTCGCCCGACCCGCGTGACACCGACCGCTCCCAGGCCCGATAGACGCTGTCGCCGAGCGGCGTCACGCTGGCGGCATCGATGGAGATGACCTCCGCGCTGTCCGAGAGCACCTCCACCCACCGTGTCTCATCCTGCGCAGCGAGCCGCGAGGCGCCAAGCGCGAGCGCCGCCGAGACACTTGCCGCGGCCCACCGCGTCACGATCCATCCATTGCGACTGCCCATGCGCCGCGAGCGAGCCTCAGCGTGGTCCCGTGCGGAGGGGGACGACCCGCGTCGACGTCGTACCGTCCGGCCATAGCACGCTCATCCCCGCGCTTGCCGTCCCAGCCGGCGGCTCGAAGAGGGCCGTGTAAGGCGGCCCGCGCAGAGTCTGCGCGGCCAGCGTGCTCTGCGCCGTGTCCGCCAGGAAGAGCACGACCTGCTCGGCCTCCAGGCCCGCGTGTCGCCAGGTGAGACGCACTGCCGTCGCGGGGACCAGATCCATGACGGAGACCCGCTCCACCACCAGGCTATCCGCGGCCACGCCCGTGCCGGCCACGGCGAGCTGGCGGCCGAGCGTCGGCCGCGCCTCGAATGCTTGCGGGGTGTCACGGACCGCCACGGTGCGGGTCGTATAAGGCTCGCCGGTCAAGCCGAGAGGCGCTCCAGCGAGCAACGTCTGCTGTCCGACGAAGCCGCCGCCGAGCGGGAAGCCGAACCCGCCGAATGGGTGGTGCGGGAACCCGAAGAACCCGAAGTGATGATGCGGGAAGCTTCCGAGGACTGGGAAAC
>JBOHSY010000262.1:0-9363 GCA_050733355.1 Gemmatimonadales bacterium
CCTGCGCCGGGAGAATCAGGATCACTTCCTGGTCTGCTCGCTCCGGAAGCAGATGCTCGTGCACCACACCAGCCTCACCGAGCTGGCGAGCCTGCCCGTGGCCGCCGAGCGGCTGGCGTTCGTGGCCATGGTGGCCGACGGCGTGGGCGGCGGCGCCCGCGGCGAGGAGGCGGCCCGGCTCGCCGTGGAGACGGTCACGCAATACATCACCGACAGCACGCGCTGCTACTACGCCGCGCGCGACACGGACGACTCCGAGTTCTCCCAGGTGCTGGAGGACGCGGCGCTCCAGTGCCACGCCGACTGTATCCAGCGTGCGGCCCGGGACCCGGAGGCCAGCGGCATGGCCACCACGCTCACGCTCTGGCTCGGCGTCTGGCCGCGAGCCTACCTGCTCCAGGTGGGCGACAGCCGGTGCTACCTGCTCCGCCGCGGCCAGCTCATGCAGATCTCGCGGGACCAGACGCTGGCGCAGGAGCTGATCGACCTCGGCGTGCTGAGCCGCGCAGACGCGGCGCACTCGCGGCTCGCGACCACACTGTCGAGTGCGATCGGCGGCCGGCAGCCCGCGCCGGTGGTGACGCGGATCGACCAGGAGTGGGGAATGGCCGGGCTGCTCTGCAGCGACGGGCTCACCCGGCACGTGCCCGATGAACGGATTCGCGACCGGCTCCGCACCATGACGAGCGCGAAGCAGGCCTGCGAGGACCTGCTCCAGGACGCGCTCGACGGCGGGGGAACCGACAACATTACCATCGTTGTCGGGCGGGTGCTGGCGCGGGACCCGGCGTGAGCGGTCCGGCCGACCGGCTCGCAGCCGCACTCGGCGACAGAGCTTCGGCGCATGGTGCCCTGAGATGACCGACCTGCTTTCGCGTCTCACCCCGGCGCTGGCGGACCGGTACCGCCTCGAGCGGGAGCTCGGTGCGGGCGGCATGGCCACCGTCTGGCTCGCGCACGATCTCAAGCACGAACGCCTCGTGGCCGTGAAGGTGCTCAAGCCCGAGCTCTCGGCGGTGCTCGGCGGCGAGCGGTTCCTCCAGGAGATCCGGGTCACCGCGCACCTGCAGCACCCCCACATCCTGCCGCTCTTCGACTCCGGCTCGGCCGACGGGCTGCTCTACTACGTCATGCCGTACGTGGAGGGTGAGTCGCTCCGCGCGCGGCTCGCCCGGGAGAAGCAGCTGCCGATCCAGGAAGCGGTGGCGATCGCGCGGAGCGTCGCGAGCGCGCTGGATTATGCGCACCGTCACCGCGTGATCCACCGGGACATCAAGCCGGAGAACATCCTGCTGCACGACGGTCAGCCGCTCGTCGCCGACTTCGGGATCGCGCTGGCGGTGAGCCGGGCGGGTGGCACGCGGGTGACCGAGACCGGCCTGTCGCTGGGGACGCCGCACTACATGAGCCCGGAGCAGGCGACGGCGGATCGCGAGCTCACGCCTCGCAGCGACGTCTATGCGCTCGCGGCCGTACTCTACGAGATGCTGACCGGCGACCCGCCGCACACCGGCTCCAGCGCCCAGGCGATCATCGCCAAGGTCGTCACCGAGCGGGTCCGGCCGATCCAGCCTGCACGCCCCAGCGTCCGGCCCGAGCTGGAGGCGGCCGTGCTGCGCGGGCTCGAGAAGATCCCCGCCGACCGCTTCGGCTCCGCCGCGGAATTCGCGGAGCACCTTGGCCGAGCCGACAGCTCGGCCTTGGCGGCGTATGTACCGCTGACGGTCGCCATCCCCGGTGCCCGGACGAAGACGCGGGCGTGGGGGCTGATCGGGGCCGTCGTTTTCGCTGGACTTGTCGCCGGCGTTGGGCTCGGCCGCCTGACCGTGCGGCGTGAGCCGGTCCCGGTTGCGCGGCTCAGTCGGTTCGTGGTCTCAACCGGCAGCGACCATCGCTTTTCGGCCGGGTCGGGCACGTTTGCCGAGGTGGGCGTCGCCCTCTCGCCCGACGGCGACAACATCGTGTACAGCGGCATCAGCGCGCGAGGATACCAGCTCTACCGACGGCGGCTCGATGAGCTCGGCCCTGCACCGATATCTGGTACCGAGGGCGGGCTGAACCCGTTCTTCAGCAGGGACGGCCGCTGGCTCTCGTTCTTTCTTGGCGGCAGCATCCGCAAGCTCCCGACGGAAGGAGGCGTCCCGGTGGTAGTCTCCACCGGGAACCTGGTCCCCCAGCGCGCGGTATGGCTCGATGGCGAGCGGCTCATCATTACCGCCGCCGACGGATCCCTCCAGCTCGTCCAGCCCGACGGCTCGACCCGTCCGCTCGCGCGGCCGGACTCGCTGGCGGGTGAGAGCAGCCTGAACGTTTACGACGCGCTGCCGGGCGAGGGCGCCGTGCTGGCGGTCGCAGCAAGAGGCGGCAGCTTCAACGGCCGCGGCGTAGCGGTTGACCTTCGATCCGGCGCCGAGACCAGTATCCTGGAGGGCAGCATTGCCGGCGTGTACTACGCCGGTGGATATCTCTTCTGGGTGGTGCCCGAGGGAACCCTTCTCGCCGCACCGTTCGACGCGGTGCGGCTGCGGATGACCGGTCCGCCCGTGAGCCTTGCGCAGCGCGTGCGCGTGACCGTGGGCGGCCCGCCGCAGCTGGCGGTCGCGGGGAGCTCGCTCGTGTATTTCCCCGAGGAGCCGTTCCAGTTGATGCTGGTCGGGCGGAGCGGCGGGGCGCAGCCGATCGCCGAGGTGCGGCGCCGCTTCCATAGTCCCCGTGTCTCGCCCGACGGCCGCCGAGTCGCGGTGGACTTCAACCACCAGGGCAGCCGCGACGTCTGGGCGCTCGACCTGCAGCAGCGCACCCTCAGCCGGCTCACATTCGACAACGACGGCCACGACCCGGTGTGGGCGCCCGACGGCAGGAAGATCGCCTACGGGACCGCTCGCGCAGGCGTGATCGGCATGTTTCTTCAGAACGCCGACGGGGCTGGGACAGCGGAATCGCTGCTGGTCGGCGGCAGCGCAATGACGGTAGGCGCGTTCACTCGTGACGGGGGGGAAGCCGTCGTCCTGGTTACCGGCAACGCGGGGAGCTGGGACCTTGCGGTCATGCCCCTCACCGGTGAACGGAAGCCGCGGATTCTGCTCGGCACCCCTTTCAACGAGGCCTACCCGGCGCTGTCACCGGACGGCCGGTGGCTCGCCTACGCGTCCGACGAATCGGGACAGAACGAGGTTTACGTTCGGGGTTTTCCGGAGGGCAGCGCCAAGATCCTGGTCTCGCAGAACGGCGGATCGGAGCCCGTGTGGTCGCGCGATGGGCGGGACCTTTTCTACCGCGGCTTCGAGGAGCTCGGGACGCCGCTCGTCGCGCTCTCGGTACAGACCGTGCCGGAATTCCGCGTGCTCGACCGGAAGCCGCTGTTCGACGTTTCCGAGTACGAGGCCGCCGTGCCGCACGCCAACTACGACGTCGCCCCCGACGGCAAAGGCTTCGTGATGGTGTCACAGGGCAAGGTCTCCCAGATGGTGCTGGTCCAGAGCTGGACCGAAGAGCTGCGGCGCCGCGGCGCATCCGCCGCGACACAGCGATGAGCCTGCTGGCGCGACTCAGACCCGCCCTCGCCGCACATCACCGTCATCCGGAATCTTCCGGCGCTGATGTGGCAACCGGGGGACGCGGCCGCGGGCTCGCGCCGACAAGCCGGGGGTCGTTCGGCAGCACCAGGTCGGCGGAGCCGCGCGGATCGTCCCGCTCGAAGTGGACCTGCTGGGCGGGGAAGTAGATCGTCTCATACACGCGGATCGTCTCGTCGGGCGGCAGTCCCTCCTGTCCGCGTGCGAGCGCGCGCTCCAGCGCAGTCTCCAACGAGCAGTCGAGCCACACTGCAAGATCGTAGTGCGCCCGGAGGCCGCGCTTGAACAGGAAGATGCCTTCCAGCAGCACCACGTCGATGTGGTCGACCGCCAGCGCTCCGGCCGGTAAGCCGCGGCGGTCTCCTCCGTGGCATCGAAGGTCAGGTCGAGCCGGCGTTCGCGGCGCAGGGGGAGTACGGCCTGGGCGAGCAGCTCCTCGAGGCGGAGGGCGTTCGCGTAGAAGTGCGCCCCGGAACGCTCCGTCGAGAACCGGACGCCCGGCAGGTTCAGCCAGAGATCGACTCCGAGCAGCGCCACCCGAAGCCCGGTCTGCTCCAGCTCAGCCGCGATCCGCCCGGCCACCCAGCCCTTGCCCGAGCCGTCGATTCCCGACAGTCCGACGAGCAGCGCACGCACCTGGCGCAAGCGCGTGGTGCGTGCGCAGATCAGGTGTGCGAGCGCCGGCTCGTTGATCATCCGGTCCATGGCGGATCGAAATGCCACCGATGGTGCAGTGATTCCCTCCCACTCCCGCCCTCTCCCGCCTATTCCCGCCCGATGGTGTTTGACCTCCCCTTCCGCGCGGCCTACATTCTCCTCGATACGCGGCGGTAGGTATCGACCTTACAAGGACTTCACGCATGTCTGATCCGCTAAGCGATACGCTCGCGGTCTACGGCGGGGCAGTGACGTCGACTGGTGCGGGCGTCGCGGTGCGCGACCCGGCGGCGCTCCGCTCGCCCGCCACCGATTGCCTGGTCCACCAGGCAGTCTTCGGGGGCGCCGACCAGCGCGACGCCGCCCGCTGGCTGCTCTGGGAGCTGGGCCAGGCTATGGGGTGTCGCCCGGCATCGATTCACGAGCTCTATATCGCACGGGGGCGCGGCGAGTGCGGCGGCTTCACCGTCCCGGCCATCAACGTGCGCATGCTGGCCTACGACACCGCGCGCGCGGTGTTCCGCGCCGCCCGCGCCGGCGACGCCGGGGCGCTCATCCTGGAGATCGCCCGGTCGGAGATCGCCTACACCGATCAGCGGCCGGCCGAATACGTCTCGGTGATGATCGGCGCCGCGCTCCGCGAAGGGCACCCGCTGCCGCTCTTCATCCAGGGCGACCACTGCCAGGTGAACGCGAAGAAGTACGCCACCGACCCCGAGGGCGAGGTGGGTGAGGTCAAGAAGCTGATCGCGGAGGAGGTCGGGGCGGGCTTCTACAACATCGACGTGGACACCTCCACCTTGGTGGACCTCTCCCTGCCCACGCTGCCCGAGCAGCAGCGCGCGAACTACGAGCGCTGTGCCGAGATCGCGGCGTTCATCCGCGAGCAGGAGCCCGATGGCGTGACGGTCTCGGTCGGCGGAGAGATCGGCGAGGTCGGACACAAGAACAGCACCGTGGAGGAGCTGCACGCGTTCATGCAGGGCTTCAACGCCACGCTCGCCGGCCTCGGCGAGCATGCCGGCCTGAGCAAGATCTCGGTCCAGACCGGGACCTCGCACGGCGGCGTCGTGCTGCCCGACGGCAAGATCGCCGACGTGAAGCTCGACATCGAGGCGCTCGCAGCGCTCTCCAAGGCCGCGCGCGAGACCTACGGGCTCGGAGGCGCGGTGCAGCACGGGGCCAGCACCCTCCCGGCCAACGCGTTCGGAAACTTCCCCCGGGTCGAAACCGTCGAGATCCACCTGGCGACCAACTTCCAGAACATCGTCTTCGATCATGCGCAGCTGCCGGCCGCGCTTCTGGCCGAGATGAAGGCGTGGCTGGCGGAGAACGCCCAGGCGGAGCGCAAGGCGGGCGATTCCGAGGAGCAGTTCTACTACAAGGCGCGCAAGCGGGCGATCGGCCCGTTCAAGCGGCGGATGTGGGATCTGCCGGAGGACACCCGCACCGCGATGTCCGCGGAGCTCGAGAAGACCTTCAGCTTCCTGTTCGCGCAGCTCAACGTCAACCGCACCGCGGAGCTGGTGCGCCGGTTCGTGCACGCGCCGGTGCAGCACCATGCCGCGCTCAAGCCGGCGCTCGTCACGGCCGTCGATGACGCCGAAGCCGGTGAATAGGAGGATCTCATGGCCCGTATCCGACCCCGATCCGAAGTGGTGTACGTCGAGCGCGGCGGCGACCCGTCCGCCAAGTGGCTGTTCTGGGGAGCGCTCCTCGGCGCCGGCCTGGCGCTGCTCTACGCGCCGCGGAGCGGCGAGGAGACCCGCCGCCTGGTGCAGCGGCGCCTCTGGAAGCTCCGCGCGATGACCGAGGAGAAGCTCGACGAGTTCGCCCAGCAGCTCGGTGGGCGCAGCCGCGGCGAGCGGGTCGCCGGGCTCGACGACGATGAGGAGGACGAGCTCGAGCCCGAGAGCTACGGCAACGGGCTCGGCCGAGGTGGTTCGGGCGGGGCACGGCAGGATCTCGAGCGCCGGCTGGCTGAGGCGCGATCGCGCCGCCGCGCCGCGGCCGCGGACGTCGAGGAGCCGCTCGCCTGAGCCGGGTTTCCCCGCGCGCGTGGCACCAGTCGCCGTGGGGATTTGTGTCCCGCACGCTTCAGGCGGCTGACGAGAACAACCTCCCGTTCCTCGCCAGCGCCCTCACGTTCGACGCGCTGCTGGCGGCGGTACCGTTTGTCCTGCTGCTCCTCATCGGCCTGACGCACCTCGCCCAGGCGCTGCAGGGCGGGGTGGACCTGGGCGGAGGCGCGGACCCGACGCTCCTGTTCCACCGATTCCTCCCCGCGCACGCCGACACCCCTGGGCGGGACCCGTTCGATCTCTTCGAGGGACTGCTGACCCGGATCACCCGGAACCGCGCCGGGCTGTCCCTGGTGGCCGCCCCCGCCTTCATCTGGTTCAGCACCCGCCTGTTCGCCGGGCTGCGCACGTCGCTCAACTGGGTGTACGACGTCGCGGCGCGTCCCCAACCGCGGCGTCACTTCGTGCTCGTGTACCTGCGGGGGAAGCTGCGCGACGTGGCGATGGTCCTCGGCACGCTGATCCTGTTCCTGCTCAACACGGTCATGACGGCGGGACTTGCGCTGCTCCAGTCGCGCGGCGCGGCGGTCGCGCCCGAGCTCCGCTTCTTCGTCTCGACCGCGGGTCGGATCATGACGGAGCTGCTGGCGTTCGCGTTCCTCATCTCCCTCTTCTACGTGGTGTACCGGTACGCCTCCATCCGCCGGCTGCCCGGTAAGACCGCCCTCATGGCGGCGGCTTTCGCGGCGCTGGCGTTCGAGCTCGCCAAGCGACTCTATGCGTGGTACCTGGCCAACGTGGCGTCGCTCAGCGGCCCCTCGGGCGACGCCAACGTCGGGGCCGCGGTGCTCTTCGTACTCTGGATCTACTATACGGCACTCGTGTTCCTGCTCGGAGGCGTGGTGGCGGAGACCTGGGAGTTACGGCAAATACAGACCAGGCAACGCGCGATACTGGGGTGAGGGTGGGAAAGTAGGCGGGAAGGGCAGTCGGGGCGGCAACGGCGGTACGGGAGCGGCGAAGGTTGAAAGGCGGCTGGGCGTATCCGCCCTTGCCGCCTCCTGGGCGCCAAGCCCTACCGCCCTTACCGCCCCGACCCTTACCGCCTGCCAGTACACCCGTCTCCCCTCCTGCTTATATTCCAAGTGCCCCAGGTCCGGAGGGCGTCGGCGCGCGAATCGCGTCAGGACCTCGCCGGTAGCAGCGCTAAGCGATGTCCGGTGTCGCTTCGGGTAGCCTGGGGCACTTTCAAGGGGCGGTAAAGGCGGAAAGGGCGGTAAGGCGGAAAGGTGCGGGTGACGCGCGCCGATGCCCCGCCGCGCGACCCTACCGCCTCGACCGCCCTTTCCGCCTCTACCGCCTACCCGAACACCTGTCCGCCTGACCGCATGATTGCTTTGGCACGCAAGTACCGCCCCCGGCGTTTCGCCGACCTCCTGGTGCAGGACCACGTGAGTGCCGTGCTACGCGGCGCCATCGCGCGCGGGCGGGTGGGCCACGGGTACCTGCTCACCGGGCCGCGCGGCGTTGGCAAAACCACCGCGGCGCGGATCCTCGCGATGGCGCTCAACTGCCCCAACCGCGACCCGGACGGCGAGCCGTGCGGGACCTGCGAGGACTGCCAGCGGGTGTGGACCGGCGCCGCCAACCTCGATGTGATCGAGATCGACGCCGCCAGCAACCGGGGTGTCGACGACGCGCGCGATCTCCGGGAGCGCGCGATGTACGCGGCCTCGCGCGAGGGCCACTACAAGATCTACATCGTGGACGAAGCGCACATGCTCACGCGCGAGGCGTGGAACGCGCTGCTCAAGATCCTCGAGGAGCCGCCGCCCCGCGTCGTATTCGTGTTCGCGACCACCGAGCCGCAGAAGATCGCGGTCGCGGCGGCGCCGGTGCTCTCCCGTCTCCAGCGATTCGACTTCCGGCGCATCGGGCCGGCGGCCATCAAGGCCCGGCTCCGGGAGGTGCTCTCGGCGGAGGGCATCGCGGCCGACGACGACGCGCTGACCCTGCTCGCGCGCCATGCCGACGGCGGCATGCGGGACGCGCTGTCGATGCTCGATCAGTGCCTGAGCTTCGGGGAGGGAGCCGTCACCGCGGCGCGGGTCGGCGACGTGCTCGGCGTGGCGGGAGACGACCAGTACGCGGAAGTGCTTGCGCTGGTGGCCGAGCGCCGGGCGGCCGCCGTCTTCCCGCTCATCGACCGCCTGGTCGAGTCCGGGGCCGACCTGGTCGAGTTCGCCACCGGCGCCGCCGAGCTGCTGCGGGCGCTCCTGATGCTGAAGGTGGGGGCCGAGCCAGAGGGGTTGACCGAGACAGCTCGCGCGTCGCTCGAGCGCTACCGCGACCGGCTCGAGGCGGGCGACCTCCTCCGCATGCTGAAGCTGCTCGCCGAGAGCGAGGCCGCCGTCCGCCGCAGCGCCAGCCCCCGCCTGGTCGTGGAGACGCTCCTGCTCCGCTGGGCGATGATGGATCGGGCGGTGGACCTGGCGGAGGTGCTCTCCGGGAAGAGCGGAGGAGCAGAAGAGCCGACGAGCAGGGCTGGCAGGCCGGGTCCGCCGCCGCCGGCTGCGGTCGAGAGGCACGGCAGCGAAGCTGCATCGGCTCCTCGGCTCATCGGCTCTCCCGCTCCTCTGCCGGAGGCCTGGGAAGCCATCGTCACCGCCATCCGGGAGCGCAGCCGCTTCCTTGGCGAGGCGGCGGCAGCCGTGCGACCGCTGTCGTTGGAGCCTCCCTTGCTGACGGTCGAGCTCGACGACCCCGGCGGGATCTTCGCCCGACCGCTCGCGGACCAGGCGGAGACCATCGAGGAGGTGGCGGGCGGGATCCTGGGCGTTCCGGTGCGGCTCCGCGTCACCACGCCCTCGGCGCACCCCTCCGGGCCGACGGCGCCCCCGCGCCGCATGACCGACGAGTCCATCCGGGCCGACCGGCTCAAGGGTCTCCGGGCGCGCGATCCCGCGCTCGACCGCGCGGCGGACGAGTTAGATTTGGAGATAGTCGAGTAAGCTGTCGGCTATCGGCTATCGGCTATCGGCTATCCGCTATCCGCTATCCGCTATCCGCGCGTTCGGCTGCAGCTGGGCTCGCCGCGCGAGGCACCGAGC
>JBOHSY010000263.1:0-6763 GCA_050733355.1 Gemmatimonadales bacterium
CTGCTCGCCCGGCTCGACGCCGGACGGCTCGCGGGCGCGGTGCTGCCGCTGCCCCGGCTGCCGCCCGTGCCGTGCTCGGCGCGGCCGAAGTCGCTGGCCGGGTGGTCGGTCGTGCCCCTGGTGGACACCCGCGCGCATCTGGTGGCCCGGCGCGATGGTCCCGCGCTCCGGCAGGATGGCTTCGGCGCGCTCCGGCTCGATTCGGGAATGGCGGGCCCATGAGCTTCCGGAGCCGTTTGTTCCTCGCGTTTCTCGTCGTGCTGCTGGTGCCACTCGGCGTGCTCGCGTTCGGCGTCCGGCGCGAGATGGAGCGCCGCCTCACTGCGGAGTACCGCGAACGGGTGCGCTCGCTGGCGGCGCTCGTACAGCTCGATCTCGCCCGCGAGAGCGGGCAGCTCGGCCGCCGCCTCGGCGCGCTCCGCGACGAGCTGGCGGACGACAACCGGTTCCGGACCGCGGTGTTCCAGGAGGACCCCGGCTCACGCGGATGGCTGCTCGACTGGGCCGGCGATGCGCAGCGGCTCACCGGTCTCGACTACCTCTGGCTCCAGGACGGTGGCGGCAGGGTCCTGAGCTCGGGACATTTCCGCAACGAGTTCGACCGGGTCGAGCCGGACCTGCCCCGCCTGCTCGGGTCGGCAGACTCCGTCGCGGTGCTCCGCGCCCGCACCGCGGAGCGCGAGCTGCTGCTGGTCGCGCGGGTGGACTCGTTCCGGGTGGGTGGGCGACCGTACTCGCTCGTTGGCGGCGTGACCCTCGATCCCGCGGGGCTGGCACCCGCCGCGCAGGCGCGCGGGCTTGCCGTGGAGGTCGCGCTGCCCGATGCGGTTTCGCCCACGAGCGATTCGCTCCGCGTGGCGGATGCGTTCGCGGTTCCGCTCGTCGACGCGCGCGAGACCGGACGGGCCGCGACGGGCAGCGCGCGCGTCGTGGTCACTCAGTCTCTCGCGCCGCTCGCGGCGCTCCGGCGCAGCGTGGATGCATGGTTCCTCGGCGCGCTCGCGGCCACCGCGGCCGCCGCGCTCCTGGCGGCATTCTGGCTCTCGGCGCGCGTGAGCCGCCCGCTCCGCGACCTCGCGGAGAAGACGTCCCGGTTGGATCTCGACCGGCTCGACGTCGGGTTCGGCTCCGACCGGAGCGACGAGATCGGCGCCCTGGCGCGGCTGCTCGAGGCGATGGCGCGGCGGCTCCGGCAAAGCTCGGCCCGTTTGCGCGAGGCGGAGCGCCGCGCCACCGTGGGCGATCTCGCCCGGCAGGTGAATCACGACGTGCGGAACGGGCTCGTGCCCATCCGTCACGTCCTCACGCACTTCGGGGAGGTCGCCGAGCGCGAGCCGGGCGAGCTCGCGCGCGTGTTTGTCGAGCGCCGGCCGACGCTCGAGTCGAGCGTCGCCTATCTCGAGACGCTCGCGCGGAACTACGCCCGGCTCACGCCGTCCGCCGAATCGGGGGCGTGCGACGTGAACGCCGTCGCGCGCGAGATGGCCGGCGGCGCGGCCGGGCGGGCGGAGGTTCGGCTCGAGCTCGCAACCGAGCTTCCCGCCGTCCTGGCCGACCCGCTCGTGGTGCGCCGGGTGCTCGAGAATCTGATCCAGAACGCGGCGGAGAGCATCGACGGGAGGCCCGGCGGGCGGGTCACTGTCACCACCGCGAGAGCATCCGAGGGCGGGCGGGTGCAGGTGGTCGTGGCGGACACCGGCCGCGGCATGTCGCAGGCCGAGCTCGATCGGGCGTTCGAGGGGTTCTATACGACCAAGCCCGGCGGCACGGGGCTCGGGCTCACGATCGTCCGCCGGCTGGTGCAGGATGTTGGCGGAAGCCTGCGCGTCGAGACCGAGCCGGGGGTCGGATCCCGTTTCATTGTCGAGCTGCCGTCGCACGGTTGAGTTCCGCGCCTCCGTGTGAAACACTTTTCAGGCTGACCGGGGAGCCCGCGTGACGAGCGTGCTGGTGGTGGATGACGTGCCCGCGATGGCCGAGCAGTACGCCTACGACCTCCGGCGCCTCGGCGGCTACGAGACGGCCGTCGCCGGCGGCGGCGCCGAGGCACTCGAGCTCCTCGCGCGCGAGCCCGTCGACTGCGTGATCCTCGACCTCGAGATGCCGGGCATGGACGGCTTCGAGGTGCTCCGCACCCTCGCGCACCGGGGCAGCGAGACGCCGGTAATCGTCTACACCGGCACCGGGAGCTACGACCGCTGCGTCGAGGCGGTGCGACTCGGCGCCGCCGGGTTCATCGACAAGGCGGAGCCGATGGTGCGGGTGGTGCGCGAGATCGAGCAGGCGCTGGAGCGGCGGCGGCTCCGTACCGAGGTCGCCACGCTGCGCCGCCAGCTCGACGCCGATTCGTCGCTCGCGGGATCGAGCCCGGCCATCGTGCGGCTCCGTGAGGCGATCGCCCGGCTCGCCCCGATCCCGAGCCCGGTCCTCGTGCTCGGCGAGAGCGGGTCGGGCAAGGAGCTCGTCGCGCGCGATCTGCACCGCCTCGGCGCGCACCCGTCCGCGCCGTTCCTCGCCCTCAACAGCGCGGCGCTGCCGGAGAGCCTGGTCGAGAGCGAGCTGTTCGGCCACGAGCGCGGCGCGTTCACCGGTGCCGCCGCCACCCGGCGGGGCGCATTCGAATCAGCGGAGCGCGGCACCCTCTTCCTGGACGAGATCGGCGAGCTGCCCGTCCCCGCGCAGGCCAAACTGCTCCGCGTGCTCGAGGATCGCCGCGTCACCCGGCTCGGCGGCTCCCGGGCGCTGCCGGTGGAGGCGCGCGTCGTGGCCGCGACCCAGCGCGACCTCGACGCCGACGTGAAGGCACGCCGCTTCCGCGAGGATCTCTTCTACCGGCTCAACGTGCACGTGATCAGCGTGCCGCCGCTCCGAGACCGCCTCTCCGACGTGTCCGAGCTCGCCGAGCGGTTCGTCGCGGCGATCTGCGAGCGGTTCGGCATGCGCCGGAAGCGGCTCGCTCCCGAGGCGGTCGAGGTGTTGACGTCGTACGAGTGGCGGCGGAACAACGTGCGCGAGCTTCGCAACGCGGTGGAGCGGATGATCATCGCCGCGGACGGCGACACGATCCGCGCGGAGCATGCGCCGGCTGAAGTGCGAGGGAGCGACGATGCGGCTCCACCTTCCGACCACTCTCCGGCCGCCCGTTCGTTTCAACGGCTCCGCGAGGATGCCGAGCGACGGATCATAGCCGCGGCGCTGGCGCGCAATGGTGGTCAGGTCACGAAGACCGCGGAGGAGCTGGGGCTCGCGGACCATGCAAGCCTGTTGAAGATCATGAGAAGACTGGGAATCAGGCGGTCAGAGTAGACGGTAAGGACATTAGAGAGGCGGTAAGGGTGGTACAGGCAGTGCGAAGGTGTTCGAGCGGACACGAAGCTCCACGCGCACCCGTGTTCCCCCGGACACGAGCAGGCCTGACAACCACCTGGCCCCCCATTCACCTGCCTCACTCGTAAACCACTCAGCAACCAAACCTTACCGCCCCTACCGCCGTTACCGCCGTTACCGCCTGCCGGGTGGTCCTCCAGTTGCCCTTACCCCCGGCAACCCTAACCCGGAGGCCCCATGCTCCCCGTCCGTTCCGCCACCATCGCCACCCTTCTGCTCGCCGCCCTTGCGTGTGACAAGGGCCCGTCCCGCACCACCACCGTCGCCGCCACCGTGGCGACCAGCGTCGACTCGTCGAAGCCAGCGGGGGAAGTCACCGCTCCCGCCGGCTCCCGCCCGCTCCCGCCCGCTCCCGTCTCCTACGAAGACGCGGAGGCCGCCTACCAGACCGGCCAGTACGCCGACGCCGCCGAGCTCTTCGCCGCGTACACCGAGCAGAAGCCCGACAACCCCTGGGGCCGCTACATGCTCGGCCTGTCGGCGTGGAAGGCCGGCGACCTCGCCCGCGCGGAGACGGCGTTCGACGAGGCGCTCACGCTCGACCCGACCCACCTCAAGAGCATGCTCAACTCCACCCGGGTGCTGCTCGAGCGCGACCGGGGTGACGAGGCCCTCGAACGCATCGACGCCGCCGTCGACATCGCCCCCCAGTCCGGCGAAGCGTTCCGGCTCCGGGGCCGCGCGCTCGCGCAGCTTGGTCAGAACGACGAGGCGATCGAGGCGTATCAGCGCGCTGCCGCGCTGAACGAAGAGGACGGGTGGGCGATGAACAACCTGGGTCTGCTTTACATCCAGCTCGGCCGCTATACCGAGGCCCTGCCCCCGCTCGCCCGCGCGACCGAGATCAAGCCGCGGTCGCCGGTCTTCCAGAACAACCTGGGCCAGGCGCTCGAGCGGCTGGGGCACGTCTCTAAGGCGAAGCAGGCGTACGAGGCGGCGCTCGCGTCCGACAGCGGCTACGCCAAGGCGAGCACCGGGCTGGCCCGGGTGAATGGCCTCGCCGATACGCCGGAGGTCGCGGACGTTGATCTCAAGGCGCTCGCCGACGAGTTCCGAACGACGGTCCAGCAGTGGGCGTTCGTGGCGCGCGACACCCTGTCGGATGTGGCCGACTCGGTCCAGACCCAGTAATCATGTTGCTTCGATGAACGCAGGCGCCCCGGAGGAGATGCTTCCTCCGGGGCGCCGTTTCCTCTAACGCCGTGCGATCGCCGGCGCTAACGTTATCCGACCCCCTCAGTGACACGTTCCGGGAGATCGCATGACGCTGCGACGTGGCGTGCTGATCGCCGTACTCGCCTTCGATGTGCTCCTCCTCGTGCTCCTCTGGCCGGTGCTGGTCGGACCGAAGGAGCGGCTCACCGACCGCGTCGGGCTCATCCCGGCCGCGGAGGCGCGCCAGTACAACCGGTATCTGGACTGGGTGCAGCACGAGTCCGGCGTGGATATCCGTATCCTGCTGGTACCCGGCACGGGTGACACGCCGCTCGAGACCTACGCTCTCGAGGCAATGCGCGAGCGCGGAATCGGGCGGGAGACCGGCACGCGGGGGCTGCTCATCGTCTACGACACGTCCCGTCGCGCAATGCGGGTCGAAGTGGGGCCCCGGCTCCAGGGCGTGATCCCCGATGCGTTCGCCGGCTATCTGATGCGGGAGCACGTGGACGCGTTCTTCGGCGAGGGGCGACCGGAGATCGGTCTGCGCACCACCCTGTTCATGGTCCACTGGCGCATCCGGATGGCGCGGCTCGGGAGGGAGTACGATCCATCCTTCGAGGAGTTCGTGCGCGATGTCCGGAGACTCGCCAGCGGCGGCGGCGCATCGAGCCGGATCGGCGGGGCGGTGTCCTCCGCCGGCTTCATCAACCGCGCGGGCGACTCGGCGGCACACGCGTACTTCGGTCCGCAGCCGACGGCGGAGCAGGCGATCCGGCGCTACCAGGAGTGGCTGGCGCTCGGGTCGGGCCAGATCGACGTGCCGCTCTTCACACCGGCCAGCCGGGACTACCTGCGCCGGCTGCCCATTTCTCGCGCGTTCAACGAATACCTCCTCGCAAACGAGTACGGCCGCGCTTACGAGATCGACGAGCGCGGAGACCTGGCGATGCTCGTCTATACCGACGATCCCTTCCTGTCCCCGAAGTTCTTGCACCGTGAGACGGGCGGCTGGCAGGTGGACATCGCCGCCGAAGTCGCCAACAGCCAGGAGGCGGTAGGAACCGCCTGGACCTGGCGGCTCCGCGACAGCGGCGACGAATTCAGCCGTGTGTTCGCCGATCGCTACACGCCGATGGACGTCTTCGGCGCCGATGAGTTCTATCGGGTCGCCGGCGGCGACAACCGGTCGCTCGTGATCCGCGGAGATGCCGACGCGGTGGAGTCGGAGCTCGCGCACCGCGAGCCGCACCCTCGGTCCGCACCGGGCGACGCCGACGCCGTCGAGCACCTGACGGTCCGCCAGGTGGCCGAACGGATCCGGCAGGTGCGAGGCCGGCCTGGGATCATCGTGCTCTACAGCAGCCGGAACGGAGCCACGCGAGCCCAGTTCACCGACATCTCTCGGCTAGCAGCGGATTGGCGCAGCCGCGGCATCGAGGTGCTCGCCTTTCACACTGATGACGACTCCAGCGCCGTGGCCGGTCTTCGCGGATTCCTCACCGGGTACGACGCACCGTTTGCTCCGGTGCAGGTCTACCGCTGGCGTCCGGGCCTGCTGGCCGCCACGATGGGCGAGCTGGGAATTCACGTCGGCCGTCGCTGGGCGAACCCGCTGGTCGCGGTGATCGACCCGGCGGGGCGGGTCGTGTGGCAAGCTCAGGGCGTCACCGACTGGTCTCGGGTGCAGGATGCGAGTCGGGCCCTCAGGCCGTGAACGCGGTAGGGGGAGGCACCCGTGGTGGACGTGATCCTCAAGCGGTTCGAGTGGCCGGACGAGGTCCGGCACATGACCAAGGGAAAGTTCGAGCTGGTGCATCTGGGCGGGCTCACCATCGGCCGGGCGACCTACGAGCCGGGGTGGCGATGGTCGGAGCACGTCGGTCCCGGCGTCGGCGCCACCCGCTGCTCGGTGGAGCACGTGGGGCTCGTGCTCCAGGGCTCGGCGACCGTGGCGTTCGCGGATCGGGTGCTGGAGATGCAGCCGGGAGACCTGTTCTACGTGCCGCCCGAGCCGCACGACAGCTGGGTCGTGGGCGACGAGCTGTACGTCTCGCTCCACTTCCTCGGCGCGGACCGCTATGCCAGGTAGGAGCCCCGCTGCCCCACGGGATCAGAATTCCCGCCGCTTCATCTCCTTGAACAGACGCTTGGTCTCGGGGTCCTCTTCCCGGGATCGCTGACGCAGCGTGGGGTCGAACTTCGCGGCCTGGTCCTCCCG
>JBOHSY010000264.1:0-4277 GCA_050733355.1 Gemmatimonadales bacterium
ATCCCCGAGTCGCTCGCCACGATGAAAGACAACGGCCCGCGCGAGAATTGGCCGGCGACGCCCACCGTGCCGGTCTTCCCCGGCGCGAAGCCGTCGGCGAGCCGCACGGCCGGAGGACGGAGCCGGAGGTCGAACGCACGGGTACGCAGCCGGTAAACCAGGTCGTCGCCCCAGCGCCCCACCAGCGCGATCTCGCGTTGCTCTCCGTCGAAGATGCTCACGATCGGCGCGAGTCCGGCGGTCGGGGGCCCGGGCAACGCGTCGGCCCAGAGCGGTTGACCCTCGAGCAGGAGTTGCCGGACCTGCTCCGAGTTCCGGAGTTGGGCCGAGGGGAGTCGCACCGGGCCGACGCCAGCCGCGATCACCTTGCCCTCGAACTGCTCGAACTGGGCCAGCTCGGGTGCGAGCTGGCCCCAGTAGGTCGACGCCGGCAAGGCCGGATGTACTGCGTACGCCGTGCCGGCCACCTGCGCCAGCCAGAGCCCGCCGAAACCCGCGACGAGCCGGCGCGCGCCGGTCGCGCTGGGGAGGGCGATCCCGCGCCAGCGGAGGCCGAGCAGCGCGCCCAGGAACGCGCCCGCCGTGTTGGTCAGGAGATCGCTCAGCGAGGGATCCCGGCCCGGGACCAGGAGCTGGATGAGCTCGATGGCGAGGCTGAGCCCACCTCCGACCATTGCCGCCCGAAGCGGCGGCCGTCCGCCGATGCCGAGCGCGATGCCAAGCGGGACGAAGAGTCCGAGATTGAGGAGGATGTCGACCACGCCGAGGTCGCCGCAGACCAGGCACCAGAAGGGAGTGCGGGCGGCGGCCTCGGCCTGGCGGGGCAGCGGCAGCGTGGTCGCAAGCGCAACCCCGGCGGCCAGGACGCGGGCGGCCCACCGGGCGCCCCGTTGTTCAGGTTCCATGCGGCGCTAGATTGGTCACCGTCGGCCACGCCCTTGCTGACGTTTCGCTGCGACACTGAATGGGGGCGGCCCCGCGAAGCCGTTGTTGGTCACCGACTTACGCCGTGCATTTCTCTTCACCAGCGTGGCCTGTTTCCTGCTGTAGTGATTTTGCGCAGGGATCCGTTGGTCCACATTGAAACGTCGCTCGCCGCAAACGGAGGACTGCCTGGCCGCCCCCAAGATTCTCCTGGCCGAGGACGAACAGAAGGGCCGTCCGTCAGTCGGCGCCCACCCCGATGTCGGGTGGGACCTTCTCAAGTGGGTCGGTTGGGCGTTCGTGGCGATCGGGTTGACCGACCTCGCACTGATCTGGCGGCCACTGGCCATCGGCAACCCCGATTTCGAGTTCGGATCGGTGACCGCCATGCTGAACGGGCTGCCGCTGCTGACCATGGGCTTGGTCTTCCTCGCGGCATCGGCGGCGGCGGTTGGCGCCGCGCTCCGGCTCCGGCTGGTCGGTGGCGCGATGATCCTGATGGCGCTGGTGATCGTGGCCGCGGGTGTGATCTACGCGTTGGCGGCTCCGCTCGCCCTCAAGAGCGTGACTGGCCTGGGCCTGACCGCGGTGAAAAAGGCGATGGTGAAGTCGGCTGTGCAACTGGTGGCCTATCCCACTGCATACGTGTTACTCGGGGTGAAGGCAATCAGGCATTCCTTCGCTCCTCGGCGATAGCACTAAAACGATCACGGGGGAAACATGCTGAAATCACGTACTCTGGGACTGGCGGCGGTACTCGCCTGCGCCATCGCCGGCACCGCGCGGGCGGATGGCGTGATCGTGCCACCGGACACGTACTGCGGTGGCACCGACTTCGCCACCTGCGCGTCGGTGAGTGCCAGCTACACCGGCACCGGCAGCGGGCCGTTCGTGATCACGATCGTCGTCACGAACCTCGGCACGCTGGGCGAGAACTACAAGTCGGTCGGGTTGTGGGGTCTGCCGATCGTGGGCAATGATAATGAGACGTCGGCGAGCTCGAACGCCAGCTTTACGCCCAACGCAGGCACCAGCGCTCTCTATGGCGTGCTCGACCCGAATGATCTCTCGGGCTCCGGCGCGACAAACGCCACCCGCGGATTCGGGGCAACGCCGCCGCCGAGCACCAACGGCCTGGGCAATGGGGAGGGCGGGACATTCGTGTTCACCATCTCCTTCACCGGGTTCAACGAGAGCGCGTTCGCCAACGTTGGGGTCTCGATCCGCGGCATCGCACCGGCGGGCAGTGATTGCTCCACCCGCCTGGTCATCCAGCCCGGCGGCACCGGCACGAACAACAGCGGGCCGTTCGATCCATCGTGCGGTGAGACCGTCATCCCCGAGCCGATCACCATGACGCTGCTCGGCACCGGGCTCGTCGGCATGGGCGGGGCCAGCCTGCTCCGCCGTCGCCGGAAGGACGAAGAGCTGGTCTGAGCCGTCTGGACGTTTCCCCCTCGAAGGCCCCGGGTTGCCCTGCCCGGGGCTTTCAATTGCGCTCCCTATATTCCTCGCATGACCGATCCGCCCCCCCAGGTCTTCTCGGTGGACGTGGAGGAATACTTCCAGGTCCTCGCCTTCGAGCAGGTCGTTCCGCGCGACGAGTGGGAGCGGATGCCGAGCCGGGTGGAGTCGAGCGTTGACCGGCTGCTCGAGCTGCTCGCGCGGCATAACGCGACGGGCACCTTCTTCACCGTCGGCTGGCTCGCCGAGCGAAAGCCCGGACTGGTCCGGCGCATCGCCGAGCAGGGGCACGAGCTCGCGTCGCACAGCTGGTGGCACCGGCGGGTGGGCGACCTCGGCCCGGCAGAGTTCCGCGCCGACGTAAGCCGCTGCCGCGCCGTGCTGGAGCAGATCGCGGGGCGTCCGGTGCGCGGCTTCCGCGCCCCGAGCTTCTCGATCATGCCGGGCACCGAGTGGGCGTTCGACGTGCTGCTGGAGACGGGCTATCGCTACGACTCGAGCGTGTTTCCCATTCGCCGGCCCGGCTACGGCTGGCCCGGCGCACCCTCCGATCCCTACGAGATCCGGCGGCCGGGCGGCACGCTGCTCGAGTTTCCCCTGGCCACGACGACCATCGCAGGGATACGGCTGCCGGCGGCCGGCGGCGCGTACCTCAGGCAGCTCCCCTTCGCGCTCGTCGCCCGGGCGTTCGACGAGCACGCGGCGCGGGGCGCGGCCGGGATGTTCTACATCCACCCGTGGGAGATCGACGAGGAGCAGCCGCGCCTGCCGGTATCGATCATGACGCGCATGCGTCACTACGGCGGCCTCGCCCGCACCTGGCCGCGTCTCGAGCGGCTGCTTGGGCGCCACCGGTTCGTCTCCATCGAGCGCCGGTACCCGCTCTCATGACGGTGTCGGTCGGCCCGTGGACCGGAGCGCCGGCGATCTGGGACGGGTTCGTGCGGCGGCAGCCAGGCTGGACCCACTGCCACCTCTTCGGCTGGAAGCCGGTGATCGAGCGGGTGTTCGGGCACGAGTGCCTCTACCTCGCGGCATCCGGCAACGCGGGTGAGCTCGTCGGCGTGCTCCCGCTGGTGCGGGTGCGGAGTCTCCTGTTCGGGCACTACCTCGTCTCGATGCCGTTCCTCAACTATGGCGGCCCCCTGGGTGACCAAGCGGCAGTCCGGGCGCTCGCGGCCCACGCCGCCACGCTCGCCGCCGCGGGCGGCGTCAGGCTGCTCGAGCTCCGGAGTCGGGTTCAGCTCGCCGTCGATCTCCCGGTGTCGCACCGCAAGGTGACGGTCGTGCGCGAGCTGCCGCCGGAGCCGGGCACGCTCTGGCAATCGCTCGGCTCCAAGCTCCGGAGCCAGGTCAAGCGCCCGCAGAAGGAGGGTGTCACGGTGCGGATCGGCCCCGAGGAGGTCGGGCCCTTCTACACGGTTTTCGCGGAGCACATGCGGGACCTGGGCACGCCGGCGATGCCGCGCCGGTTCTTCCACGCCATCGCGGTGGCCTTCGGCGAGGAGGCGTGGTTCGGCTGCGCGTATCACAGGGGGCGCCCGGTCGCGTGCGGCGCCGGGTTCCGCTGGGGCGGCGAATTCGAGATGACCTGGGCTTCGGCGCTCGCGGGGTACAACCGGATCGCGCCCAACATGCTGGTCTACTGGACGTTCATGGAGCGCGCGGTGGCCGAGCGGCTGACGCTGTTCAACTTCGGCCGGTGTACGCCGGGCAGCGGCACCCACCGCTTCAAGCTCCAGTGGGGCTCGCGGGACGAGACGCTCTGGTGGTACCAGCAGGCGCGCGACGGGACGGTTGCGACCCCGTCTCCCGACGAGGGCGCGTATGGCTGGGGCCCCCGGCTCTGGCGGCATCTCCCCCTGCCGCTCGCGACCGCGCTGGGCCCG
>JBOHSY010000265.1:0-9247 GCA_050733355.1 Gemmatimonadales bacterium
GCGACGTCCGCGTCCCTGAGCCGCTCCCGCGTAAGTGCGGCGCCATCGGGATTGTCGGCGACGTCGACCGCCGCGGCGATGCCGTGTCCTCGCGCGAGCGCGGCCGCCTCCACCGCTCGTCCCATCCGGCCGTACCCGACGATGGCGATCCTCAGCATGTGCCGAAGAACTCCCGGTGCAACCGCCGCACCACGTCCGGGCCGTCGTCCTCCTTCACGATGAACGTCATGTTGATGGCCGAGGCGCCCTGCGAGATCACCTCGACGCAGGTTGGCTTCACCGCGCCGAACACCCGGGCGGCGAGTCCGGGCGTGCTCTTGAGGCCGATGCCCACCACGGCGACGATCGCGCGGCCCTCGTCGATCCACACCTCGCCGAGATCCTCGAGCTCGCGGCGCACTAGGTCCAGGTGGCGCCGGTCCTCGATGGTGAGCGAGACGCTCACCTCGCTGCTCGCGAGCACGTCCACCACCACCTCGTGGCGCTCGAAGACCTCGAAGAGCTGGCGCAGAAACCCGTAGGCGCCGAGCATGCGCGGCGCCCGGAGGTTGACCACGGTGATGCCCTTCTTCCAGGAGATCGAGCGGATCGGGGAATCGCCCAGGCGCTCGAGCTCCGCGCTCGATTCGATGATGGTGCCGGTCTGCTCGGGCCGCTGCGCGTTGAGGACGACGACGGGAATGCCCTCGCGCACCAGCGGCACCGCCGTGGCGGGGTGCAGCACCTTCGCGCCGAAGGTGGCCAGCTCGGCGGCCTCTTCGTAGCTCGCGACCGTCAGCGTGCGGGCCGACGCCACGATGCGCGGATCGGCCGTCATGAGGCCGTCGACGTCGGTCCAGATCTCCACCCGCCCGACGTGCAGCGCCGCGCCGATGAGCGATGCCGTGAAGTCCGAGCCGCCTCGGCCGAACGTGGTGGTGATGCCGGTGGCGGTCGCCCCGATGAACCCCTGCGTCACCGGCACCACGCCGGCGTCGAGCAGCGGCTTGATCGTCTCGCGCGTCCGCGCGTTGAGCACCTGGCGGTACGGCATGGCGCGACCGAAGCGGTCGTCGGTAACCATGATCGTGCGGACGTCCACCCATTCCGACGCGACGCCCGCGCCCTCGAGCGCGGCGGCGATCAGCCGCGAGCTCCAGAGCTCGCCCCGCGAGGCCACCGCGTCAAGCTCGCGCGCGTTGAATCGCCGCCCGGCCCCCGCCTCGAGATCGCGTATCAGGGACTCGGCTTCCTCACGGATGGCGTCGAGCGCCGCCGCGGCGCCGTCGAGCTCGGCGGCGGTCTCCGCGTGACGCGCCACCAGCGCCTCGAGACAGTCGCGATAGCCCGAGCCGCCCTGCTCGGCGAGCTGGGCGAGCTGGAGCAGCCCATCGGTGACCCGGGCGAGCGCCGAGACCACGACCGCCGGACGCTCCGGCGTGCGTGAGCGCACGATGCCGATGAGGCGGCGGATGGCGGCCGCGTCCTGGATCGAGGTGCCACCGAACTTGCAGACGATCATGCGAGCTCAGTCACCGACGAAACCTTCAGCGACCAGCAGCTCTGCGATCTGCACCGCCGCGCCTGCGGCGCCCCGGATCGTGTTGTGGCTCAGCAGCGCGAGCCTGAGATCGAGGATCGGGCAGGGCCGCACGCGTCCGACGGTGACCGTCATGCCGCCCCCGCGCTCGAGGTCGAGCCGCGATTGCGGACGGTCGGGACGCAGATCCACCTCCACCGGCAGCGCCGGACTGGATGGCAACGCGCGCACCCGTTCCGGCCCGCGGAACTCGCGCAGCGCCGCGATGGCCTCGTCGGGCGACGCCCGCCGGCCAAGGCCCACGGATAGGACCTCGAAGTGGCCGTCCACCACCGCCACGCGATTGGCGTGCACGCTCAGGGCGATGGTCGCGGGACTCACCGTCTCCGTTCCGAGCGCCCCGAGGATCTTGCAGGTCTCCCGCTCCATCTTCTCCTCTTCGCCGCCGATCAATGGCACCACGTTGCCGAGGATGTCGAGCGACGGCACCCCGGGGTACCCGGCGCCCGACACGGCCTGTAGCGTCGCGACGAAGGCCTTCTCCACCCCGAATGCCCGCTGAAGCGGCGCGAGCGCGAGCACCAGTCCGGCCGTCGAGCAGTTGGGGTTGGCGAGGATGGCGCCGGACCAGCCCCGGCGCGCACGCTGGCGCGAGACCAGGGCCAGGTGGTCGGCGTTGATCTCGGGAATCATCAGGGGGACGTCGGCCTCCAGCCGGTGCACCCGCGTGTTGGTCACCACCAGCGCGCCCGCCTGGGCGAACCCCTGCTCGATGTCCCAGGCCACCTCGGCGTCGAGCGCGGAGAACACGATGCGCGCGGGCAGCGGCGGCGCACAGCGCGCGACGGTCATGCCGGCGAGGCGATCGGGCAGCGGCATCGTCTCCCGCCAGCGCACCACCTCGCCATACGCGCGGCCGGCGCTCTGCTCCGAGGCGGCGAGCCCGGTGATCTCGAACCACGGGTGGTCCGCCAGCAGCCGGACGAACTTCTGGCCGACGGTTCCGGTGGCGCCGAGCACCGCGACGGGAACGCGGGATCTCATGCTGTCTCCTGTGCGAGCAGATCCGACGCGAGCCGCACGTACAGCTCGACGCCCCGGTGCAGGTCGGATTTCCGGATCCGCTCGCCGTCGGTGTGGGCGACGCGGATGGTGCCGGGGCCGAGCTGGAAGCGCCGTCCCCAGCCCGTGAAGAAGGGAAGATCGCTGGCGTAGCTCACTACGGTGGTCTCCCAACCGTCGGGTGCCGTGCCCTTGTACGCCGGGATCTCGAGGCCGATCGACAGCCGCACCCCGGAGAGCGCCATGGCCGCGAGTTGCGCCTTGAGCTCGTCGGTGGCGCCCACTGTCCGGATCAGCACCTGTGCCCGGGCACTCGGCGCCAGCACGTTGGGCGCGACGCCGCCCTGAATCGTGCCGATGTTGAGCGTGGATGGCCCCAGGAGCGGATCCACGGGGAGCGGGAGCCGCCGGATCCGCTCGAGCGTGTCGAGCAGCGCCGCTATCGCCGATTGGCCTTCGTCCGGGTAGGCCGAATGCGCGGCATGACCGGTGGCCTCCAGGTCGCAGCGGAGCGAGCCTTTCTGTCCGATGCACAGGCGGTTTTCCGTGGGCTCGCCGTTCACGAGGAACCGTCCCTTGGGCTCGAGCGCGGCCGCCGCATGCGCGCCGTCCGAGCCGTTTTCCTCGCCGACCACGAACAACAGTCCCACCCGGCGTTCCCCCCGTTCGGCGAGCCGCTCGGCCGCCGCCGTCATCGCCGCCGCGAGCCCCTTGGCGTCACACGTGCCCCGTCCGTGGACCCATTCGTCGTCCTCGCGCAGCGGCACGTAAGGCGGCACGCAGTCGAGGTGGGTCGAGAACACCACGACCGGCGGCTCCCGCCACGCATAGATGTTGTCGCGGCCGGGGCTCACCGGCTGCCGTGTCACCCGGTACCCCGCTCGCTCCAGCACGCGCGCGAGCAGCCCGACCACCGGCCCCTCGGCGCCGGTGGGTGACTCCACGGCGACCAGCGCCCGCGTCAGCTCGACCGGGTCCATAAAGAAGGGACCCCGCCGGGCGATTGCGCGGCGGGGTTCCGGGTCAGGTGGACTCGCATGCCGTCACGCCGACCGAGGCTCCCCGCCTTTCGGGCGCTTCTTCAGGGTGGTCGGGCACGGATGAACGAGAGGCATGAGCAATCGTATCGGAAAGCCGCCGAGCGATCAAGTAGGCGGTTGACCTCGCCGGAACTCCGGCTGGCGGGATCCGGGCCGCATTCCCAGATTCGGGGCACCTGCCATTCCACGGCCAAAACGTGTCTGCGCCTCCGTCGTTCGTCGATGCCCTGCGTGACCGCTACGCTATCGAGCGCGAGCTCGGGCGGGGAGGAATGGCAACCGTATACCTGGCACACGAGCTGAAGCACGACCGCGCCGTGGCGTTCAAGGTGCTGCATGCGGAGCTGGGGGTCGCGCTCGGACCCGAGCGTTTCCTGCGCGAGATCAGTCTCACCGCCCGACTTCAGCATCCCCACATTCTGCCGCTGTTCGATTCCGGGGAGACCGCGGGGCGGCTCTGGTACACGATGCCGTACGTGGAGGGCGAGTCGCTCCGCGATCGGCTGCGCCGGGAGATCCAGCTTCCGGTCGACGAGGCCGTGCGCCTCGCGGCGGAGGTGGCCGACGCGCTCGACTACGCCCATCGGCACGGCGTTGTTCACCGGGATATCAAGCCGGAGAATATCCTGCTCGAAGAGACCCATGCGCTGGTCGCGGACTTCGGTGTCGCGCGCGCGGTTGACGTCGCCGGGGAGGGGAAGCTCACCGAAACGGGCCTGGCGCTCGGTACCCCCGCGTACATGAGCCCGGAGCAGGCCAGCGCCGGGGCGGTGGACGCGCGGAGCGACATCTACGCGCTGGGATGCGTGCTCTACGAGATGCTCGCTGGCGAACCACCCTTCACCGGGCCGACCCCGCAGGCGATCATCGCGAAGCGATTCAGCGAGGCCGTCCCTTCCATTCACCGGTTGCGGGACACGGTTCCGCCGGCGCTGGAGCGCGCCGTCTCCAGGGCCCTGTCGAGGGTACCGGCCGATCGGTTCGGATCCGCCGCCCAGTTCGGGCAAGCCCTCGCCGCGGTCGAGGCCGAGCCGACGGTGCCCGCGACGAGGGTCACGGATCGCCGTCGGCGCCCGAGGCGGCGGTTGATCGCCGCCGTGGCCACGGCGGCCGTTGCGGTCGCCGCCGTGGTGGCGGTCCTGCGCGATCCGCTCCTGGGGCGGAACGATCGCAGTCCGATCACGTCGGTGGCGGTGCTGCCGCTCGCCAACCTCTCGGGCAATCCCGAGCAGGAGTACCTCGCCGACGGCATGACCGACGCGCTCATAGCCCGACTGGCCCGGATCCGCGCGCTCCGCGTCATGTCGCGCACCTCGGTCATGCAGTACAAGGGTGCGCGGACGCCGCTTCCCGAGATCGCGCGGGCGCTTCGCGTCGATGCAGTCATCGAAGGATCCGTGCAGAGCGCGGGGGATCAGGTCCGGGTCACGGCGCAGCTCATCGACGCCCGAACGGAGCGCCACCTCTGGGTCGACACGTACGAGGAGGAGCTGAGCGACGTGCTCCGGCTCGAAAGCCGGATAGCCCAGTCCATAGCCGACGAGATCCGGATCGCCGTCACGCCGGGGGAACGCACCCAGCTCGCCCGCTCGGCGCCGGTAAACCCGGAGGTCTATCAGCTCTACCTCAGGGGGCGCTACTTCTGGAACAAGCGGGACGAGGAGGGGGTGAAGAAGAGCCTCGACTACTTCCGGCAGGCGCTGGAGCGGGATTCGACCTACGCTCCTGCCTGGGCCGGCATCGCCGATGCGTACCTTACCCTGTACGACTACGAGTACCTGCCCGCCGCGGAGGCGGCGGCCAAGGCCCGGGCTGCTGCGGAGCGCGCCCGTGCGCTCGACGAAAGCCTCGCTGCAGCGCATAACTCACTTGCTCACCTGAGCCTGCACGACTGGCAGTGGGCGGCCGCGGAGCGCGGGTTTCGGCGCGCGATCGATCTCGACCCCAGCTACGTGCCGGCGCATCACTGGTACGCGCTCTGCCTGACCGCGGTGGGGCGGGTCGAGGAGGCGGTCGCGGCCATTCGTCGGGCCCAGGAGCTGGACCCGCTCTCCATCCGCATCAACGCGGACGTCGGTATGGCGTTGCATGCCGCCGGGCGCTACGACGAAGCCATCGAGCAGGAGCGCCGAACCATCGAGCTCGACTCCACCTCCCGGGTGGCCCGCTGGATTCAAGGTATGGCGTACGAGCAGAAGGGAATGCTGGAGGAGGCCAAGCGGTCATACAGCGCCGCCCTGGCGCGCTCACCGGGCAACCCGAACTTCCTGGCATCGCTGGCTCATGCGCACGCGGTCGCCGGCGAAAGGGCCGCCGCCCGCGCCATCCTGGACACGCTCGAGCGGCAGGCGGGCCGGGGCGAGGCTTCCCCTTTCTTCCTGGCGCTGGTCCACGCGGGTCTCGGGGAGACCGATCTCGCCTTCCGCTGGCTGGAGCGAGCATACGTGGAGCGCTCCGGATCGGTCCGCTACCTGAAGGTTGAACGCAGGCTGGACCCCTTGCGGTCGGACCCACGGTTCGCGGGCCTGCTGAAGAAGGTGAACCTGGACTGAGCGTCCGCCTCTGGCCGCGAGCCGTGGCAAGCCTGGTCACGGGGGCGCCCCGGTTGGTGTCGCTCCGCCGGAGCCGGTACTATGGCGAATGCCTGAAGCGAGCGGTTCGCCTGCCCGTGCGCAGGGATGCGACACGCGCGTCGCCGGCGTGGTGCTCGCGGCCGGCGCCTCGACGCGGATGGGGCGGAACAAGCTCCTGTTCGTGCTCGAGGGCTCGACGGTGCTGCGGCGCGCGGTCAGCCGAGCAGCAGAAGCGGGGCTCGACCCGGTGGTCGTCGTGCTCGGCCACGAGGCCGACCGGGCTCGTAGGGAGCTCGGCGGGCTGCCGTCCGAGATCGTCCTCAATCCCTCGTATCAGAAGGGGATCAACAGCTCGCTCGGGATCGGCATCTCGGCCTTGCCCGAGAACGTGGCTGCCGCCGTCGTGATGCTCGCGGATATGCCGTTC
The DNA here is from genome assembly GCA_050733355.1 of Gemmatimonadales bacterium. GTDB lineage: Bacteria > Gemmatimonadota > Gemmatimonadetes > Gemmatimonadales > GWC2-71-9 > DASQPE01. Next base: position 6,622 of record JBOHSY010000265.1, read on the forward strand.
GTCACCAGCGAAATGCTCGCGGCGCTCGCGGAGCGCTTCCGCCGCGGGACCGCGCCGCTGGTGATCTCGGACTACGAGGGCGTCAACGCGCCGCCGATGCTGTACAGTCGCTCACTGTTCGGCGAGTTGCTCGCGATGACGGGCGAGGGCGCCGGTCGAGACGTCGTGCGCCGCCACCGAAGCGAGGCCACGATCGTGAGTTGGCCGGCGTCGGCGCTGTCCGATCTCGACCGGCCCCAAGACTACGAGCGGGTGCGGAAACAGCTCGAAATGCCTGATCGGTAGCGAGCCAGCGCTTCTAGGGTCGAGCGCCGGTCGTGTCCCCGACGATCCGCTCGGCTGCCAGACGCGAAAGGCGGGCTCTGGCGTCGTTCACCAGCGGCCGCAGCTCCGGATCGCAGTGCTGCCAGAGGTGCAGGAACCGCTCGTAATACTCAGCCGCGTTCGCTCGGTCACCGAGCCGCTCGTAGATCTCTCCCTGGCGGAGGTGGACCGGAGCGAGATACGCCACCTCGGTCGGTGTGTCCGCAAAGCCATAGTGAAGCCAGTCAAGCGCCTCTCGATCGCGGCCGAGTTGCTGCAGCAGCTCGGCCCGGAGATACCGAGCCGGCTCTTCCGCGTAGAATGGAACTCGGAGCAGCGACGCGGGCACTTCTCCCCGAACGGGCTCAAGCAGCTGCAGGGCCTCCGCGGTCCGGTTGGTGTGAGCCGCGGCGCCCGCTCGCAGCGTTCGCACCATGGACCGCACCACGCCAGCCCCGCCCGGCGGCGGGGTCATCCGCTCGATTGTGAGCGCGCGGTCGAGGGCGCGCGACGCGGAACCCGCCCGCAAGGCGACGAGGCCCAGGAGCCACTGGCGGAGGTGGGGAGCGAGCGACGCCTCCAGCGCGGAGCCGGTCGGCGGCGGCTCGGCGATCGGATTCCACTGCTCGAGGTCCGACTGGATGCTCTCCAGCTCTTCCGGCGCGGCGTTCACGAATGGCAGGCTCGCGTAGAACGCCCGAGCGAGGCGACCGGCGGGCCCCCGCATGCGGGTGAGATCCCCGGTCGCAGCGCGCCAGCGTCCCTGCCCGACCTTCAGCATGCTTAGCCGGAGATAGGTGGAGTCGCGGAACGCCGCCACATGTTCCGGCGCGATGCCCAGATTGAGCAACTGCTCGGCCGCGGAGAGATCGTGGAGGAAGAGCGCGAGGTCGTCCGCGGCGTGGAAGAGCTCCCGATCCTCCGCCTTTGCCATGGCGCGCGCCTCGTTTCCCACCGCCGCGCCGCCGCGCCGACTCTTGAGCACGATGCTGTGCGCGAACGGCACCCCGTCGCGCCCGAATCTCAGCGTGTTCAGCGTGTCGAACGCCGTCCAGTCACCCTCGCGCCCGGCGAGGCTGATCAGCGGTCATATCGGGCAGAAGAACCGCGGATCGAGCTCTACTACCCGCTGAAAGATCTGTCCGCTCTCCACTCGCGGGCGGCCGCGGAGCGGCTCGTAGCTGAAGAGCAGCAGCCCCAGCTCCGCGCTCGCTTCCAGGTCGTCCGGGTACTCCCGCAGAATCGCCCGGTACCGGCGCTCGGCTGTATCCGGTGTGCCCCGGCGGAACGCGTCCAGCGCACCCACGAGCGCACGGTCCCGGGCGGGGAGGCGGTCGGCCAGCCGCAAGGCCTGGTCCAGCGCGGGGTCTATCTGCCCGGACCGGTTGCCCCAGAGCGCTGCCACGGCCATCCGGTAGTGCGCCAGCGCGAACGCGCTGTCCGCGCCGACGGCGTCCCGGAACCCGGCGATCGCGGAGTCCGGCCGCACGGCTCGGAAGTGCTGTTCCGCCTTCAGATACGACTTGAGCGCCGGGAGTGATTGCGTCGTGAATGCCGCCGTCCGCAGGAGACGGAAGCCGGGGCCCTGCGCCCGCTCCGCCAGCAGCTCAGCCGCGAGGCGATCCACCAGCGCGAACAGCTCGACGGAGTCGCCCTCGACCGCCGCCCGCGAGAGGAGCAAGGCCGAGTCCCCGGCTGTTCCGAGGAGCTCGGCCTGGATGCGGAGTCGCTTGCCTGCCGCGCTGTCGTTGCCCTGGACCACCTGACCCGCGCCGAGACGGCGCGCCACCGCGCGGGCTTGCTCCGCGTCCTCCGCGCGCACCCCGGCTTTGCGGAGCGCCGTCAGCACGCTGCCCGCGTCCAGCGTCCGGAACTCGCCGGCGCCATCCAGGTTCCGGCTGAGCAGGTCCACCATGCCGGGACCGAGATACCCGAGGTCGGGCCCAGCGGCCACCGAGAATGGGAGTACCGCCAGGCGGGTGGCGGAGACCGGGGGCGCCCGTGGGTTGAGTCGCCAGATGGCGAGGGCGAGCGCGACGAGCAGCACGATCGCAGCCGCGGCGACCAGTGCCCGAGCGCCGACCCGTCGCCTGGCTGCGGCTGCAGGTGACTCCACGCGCCGCGTAGCCGTGAGCTCCTCGGTGCGCGCCGTCTCGAGTGCCTTGGCGAACTGCTCCGCCGTCGCGAACCGGTCGGCCGGCGCGACGGCCAGCGCCCGCGCGATGCACGCGTCGATCGCGGGCGGCACGGCGGGGCGGACGGCGCGCACCGAGGGCGTCGTGCCGACCAGCTTCTTCGCGAGCACCGCCTGCGCCGTGGGGCC
>JBOHSY010000266.1:0-1401 GCA_050733355.1 Gemmatimonadales bacterium
CCCGCCCAGCACCGGCGCGGGCCCTAGCGTCGCGATCAGCTCCCCGGCCGCCTCGACCCCGTTCTGAAACGGGACAAGGCAGGTGTCCCGGGCGATCAGCGGGCGGATCGCCCCCGCGGCCTCCGCCACCTGCCAGGTCTTGACGCAGAGCAGCACGGCGTCCACGGGGCCGATCTCGCGCGGGTCATCGGTGGCGCGCTGCGGGCCGAGCCGCAGGTTGCCGCGGGGGGACTCGACCACCAGACCGGTGCGGCGGAGCGCGTCGAGTTGCGCGCCGCGGGCCACGAACGCGACCTCCTCACCCGCCTGCACGAGGCGCGCGCCAAAGTAGCCGCCGACGCCGCCGGCTCCCACCACTGCGATGCGCACGGGTTAGGCGCCCGGCTCCTGGGCCAGCCGCGCGAGCCGGGTGCGGACCTCTTTCACGCCCGGCTGGAGCTCCGGGTCGGCATCCTTCCACAGCTCCACGAACTTGCCGTAGTAGTCCGCGGCCTTTGGCCGCTCGCCCTTCGCCTCGTAGAGCTCTCCCAGGCGCTTATAGGCAGGCGCGAGCCAGGCCGGGTCTGCAATCAGCCGTCCGAGCCAGGTGGGGGTGGTCACGAACTGCTCGTAGACCACTCGAGCCGAGTCGCGCTGTCCGGCCCGGTCGTAAAGTTGCGCCAGCTCGAAGAGGCCACAGGAGCCACAGAGGCCGAAGCGCTGATACAAGTCCCGGTATGCGCTCGCCGCCTCCGCGACTCGTCCCTCGGCCTCGAGCACATGTCCGTACGCTCCGCCCCTCATCCGCTCGCCACGCCGGACACCTTCCGGCACGGTCGTCTCGTACTCCCGGAGCAGCCGCCGCGCCTGGTCCACGCGGCCGGCACTGGCGTAGAACTCGGCGAGCGCCAGGTACGGACGATCGGCGGGCGGCGTCGAGTCGAGGGGGTGCCGCGCGAGCGCTGCCTCCACCGTGGCGAGCGCCTCCGCCGGCCGGTTCCGGTATTGAAGCTCGAGCCGGGCCAGCTGCGTCGCACTCTCGATGTAGTCGTACGGCAGCCCCCGTTCCTCGCTGGCCGCCATCCGCTCCCGGCGGTACTGTGCGGCCTCCGCCAGCCGTCCACGCGTCTCCGCAAGCGCCGCGAGGGCGCCCGCGGTGCGCGCCTTCAACTCCGCATTACCCTGCCGCTCCCGCCAGAGCTGCCGGGACAGACTATCCGCCGCCCCGTGCTCGCGCTCGGCGAGCGCGATGAAGGCGGGAAACTCCCCGCGCGCGGTACTGCCCGCCGGCAGGAGCTGCGCGGCGCGTGCCACGGTACTCCGCGCGTCGCCGATGCGGTCCTGCGCGATCTGAGCCGTGATAACCTGGAAGAAGTACTGCGTCGCGCCGCCGGACCGGAGGGCACGCTGCCCGAGGCTCTC
>JBOHSY010000267.1:0-1919 GCA_050733355.1 Gemmatimonadales bacterium
GAACTTGATCTTGATGTTCATCTGGGCCTGCATCGTGCGGCTCCGCGGATCCCCGAGGATGCTGCGCGAGCCGAGCGCCCGGGGCCCGAACTCCATGCGCCCCTGGAACCACCCGACGACCTTCTCCTCCGCGAGCAGTTGCGCCACGGAATCGACGAGGGTCTTGCGGTCGACCCGCTCGTAGGCGGCGCCCTGCTCGATCAGGAACTGCTCGATCTCCTCTTCCGAGAAGCTGGGTCCGAGCAGAGCACCCCGCATGGCGTCTCGCCCGGCGGGAACGCCGCGGGGCTGCCCGAGGTGTCGATGCCAGATCAGCGTCGCGACGCCGAGAGCTCCGCCCGCATCGCCCGCCGCCGGCTGAATCCAGATCTGGCGGAACGGCCCCTCGCGGAGCACCCGCCCGTTGCCCACGCAATTGAGGGCCACGCCGCCGGCCAGACAGAGGTTCTCGAGTCCCGTCTCGCGGTGCACCGTGCGGGCCATGCGCAGCATGATCTCCTCGCAGACGACCTGCACCGATCGCGCGAGGTCCATCTCCCTCTGCGTCAGCTTCGTCTCCGGCTCTCTCGGCGGCCCGCCGAACAGCTCATGGAACGCCTCGCTCGTCATGGTGAGGCCGGAGAGATAGTTGAAATAGCGCTGATTCAGCGTGAACGAGCCGTCCTCGCGGAGGTCCATCAGCTCCCGCAGAATGAGATCGACGTACTTCGGCTCGCCGTAGGGGGCGAGGCCCATCACCTTGTACTCGCCGCTGTTGACCTTGAAGCCGGTGTAGTAGGTGAACGCCGAATACAACAAGCCGAGCGAGTCGGGCCACTGGAGCTCCTTCCACAGCTCGATGTCGCTGCCGCGACCCACGCCGTACGCGGCCGTCGCCCACTCCCCGACGCCGTCCATCGTCAGGATCGCCGCTTCCGCGAACGGCGAGGGGAAGAAGGCGCTCGCCGCGTGCGACTCGTGGTGCTCGGCGTATAGAATGTCCGGCTCGATCGTGAGGGCGCGGCGCAGCTCGCGGTCGGTGAACAGCTTTTCCTTGAGCCAGAGCGGACCGGCCTTGAGAAACGAGCCGAACCCGCGGGGCGCCACGGCAAGATAGGTCTCCAGAATGCGGTCGAACTTGAGCAGGGGCTTGTCGTAAAACCCGACGGCCGCGAGTTCTCGCTTGGTGATCCCGGCCTGGGAGAGGCAGTACGAGATCGCATTTAGCGGAAGCTCCGGGTCGCCCTTCTTCCGGGTGAAGCGCTCCTCTTGCGCCGCCGCCACGATGCTGCCGTCCGCGAGCAGACAGGCCGCACTGTCGTGATAGAACGCAGAGATGCCGAGAATGTACGTCGGCCTGGATGCCATGAAACCGCTCCCCGTTTGCTGGCGGCGTGACGACTGCAAGATCAACGCCCTGACCGACCTATGGTAAGTCTAGGGCCGGCCTGGGCCGGGCACCACCACCACCGGAGGCGGATGCGCGACCTCGAATGCGCTGTTGCGGTGATGCGACACCGGTGAAGCCTCGGGGACCTCGGGATCGCGGCGCACGCGTCGTGGTGCCAGCCCGAGCATGACGCATGCCGTTGGCCGCCAGTTGCACCGTTCGTGCACTGTCACCGCGGCAGTGTGTCCCCAGGATTCCGAACGGTGCCGTTGGAGGATTGAGAAGGGCAGGCTCGAGGCGGTTGCGACGGCGCGGAGGTCCCGGCGGCAGTCACCGCGCTGGGCTCGGGCTCCCGCTTCGGGGAGGGCCCGCCGAGCCAGTCGCACTCCACGATCAAGTCCGCCAGGCTTCGCGCGGCGAGGAGAAGTGCTCGCTCGTTCGGGTTCGAGGAGTACGGCGCCTTCCACCAGTGCCGGCCATCGAGACGTTGGCCGATGAAGACGGGCTGTAGATCCAGCACGGTCATGCCGGCGTCAGCGCCGACCTCGGC
>JBOHSY010000268.1:0-8239 GCA_050733355.1 Gemmatimonadales bacterium
GGCGAGCACCGTCCCGGCGGGGCGCACCGGCGTGGCCGCGGGCGGCGCGCCGAACAGCCCCCGCACCCGCGCGGCGGCTTCCGGCGGCAGGATCCGCCAGTTCGACTCCGCGAGCTCGGCGGGATCCACGACTCGGCGGGCGCGCACCTCCTGGATGAGCAGGTCGCGGATGTTCTGGTCGCGGTCGTACACCACCGGCGCGTCGCGCAGCATCGTGAACCCGCCGCCGCCCGCCTGCCGGTAGCTGTTCACCGCGAGCGTGAAGGTATCGGCCGGGGTCACCGGTCGCCCGCGCACGGCGAGATTCCGGATGCGCCGGCCGGCCGGGAGGCGGAGATCGATGTCGTAGGTCGCGCCGGAGACCATGTCGTAGTTGTAGCCGAACACCGCCGGGTCGAGAGCCGGACGCCCGAGCGAATCGCTGGTGAAGTAGCGCGCGCTGTACTCCAGATACTCCCTGAGCCGAGCGCCCGAGATCCGCACCGCGCGCAGCGTGTTCTCGTATGGATACAGCGCGAAGATGTCGCGGAGCAGGATGTCGCCGTCCCGGAGGCCGGCGCGGAGGTTGAACGCGGAGGTGGACGACAGCTGCGCGCCGGTCCGCGCGCGTTGTACTTCATGGATCAGGTTGATGACGGCGGTGGGCTGCGCCCTCGCCAGCGCCGCGGGCATCGCGCCCCGCGCCTCGCCCAGCGACTGCGAGGCCCAATCGCGCACCTCGGTCCGGAGCCGGGCCAGCCGGGTGCCGAGGCGCGGCGAGGGCGGCACCTTGGCCAGCGGCACCGACTCGCCGCGCACCCGCGCCACTCGCCAGTCGTCGCCGGGGAAGCGGCGCCGCAGCGTCACGTGGACCACGGCCAGCGTCTGCGCGTACGGCTTCGGCTGCACGAAGCGCACGCCGTCGATCACGGTGTCGACGATCTCGCGGTGCGAGTGGCCCACCACCACGACGTCGGGCTTCGGCGTGAGTCCGGCGAGCCGGGCGGCCATGTCTTCCGGCCCGACCCCCGCGGTGTCGTAGGAGCTCGGTCCGGCCATGCCGCTGTGCACCAGCACCACCGCGACGTCCGATTCGCGACGGAGCGCGGGCATGAGCCGCGCGGCGCTCTGCTCGATCGGCGCCACCCGGATCCGCCCGCGGAGATGCTTCCCGTTCCACACCATCACGCCGGGCGTGGTGAAGCCGCTCACCCCGACGCGTACGTCTCCGCGCCGGAGCACGACGTAGCCGGGAAACACGAGGGTGTCGGCGGGGAGCCCGCGGACGTTGCCGCTCACGATGCGCACCGTCCTGCGCGCGGTGGCGCGCTCGAACGCGGGCACGCCGTAGTCGAACTCGTGGTTGCCGGGCGTGACCACATCGTAGCCGGCGAGGTCCAGCGCCTGGACGACCGGGTGGGGATCGCGCGGGGCCACGCGGGCGTAATAGTCGGCGAAGGGATCGCCCGAGAGGAGGTCGCCCGCGTCGAGGACCACCACGCGGCCCGGGTAGCGCGCGCGGAGCGAATCGATGACTGTGGCCGCCCGGGTGAGGCCGCCCGGAAAGGGCCGGTCCGCCACGAAATCCCACTCGGTCGCGTGACCGTGCACGTCGGTGGTGGCGACGAGAACGAGATGCGCGGTGTCGGGCGGGGCGGCGACGGCGGCGAGCGCGGCCAGGAGCCGGAACATGAAGCGGAGAATATAGGCGGGAGGGGGAGGGAGAGGGCGGGAGAGGGCGGCAGCTGGAGGGCGGGAGACCGACAGAACTCGGCGCGGCCGCATTTCGCCCGGCCCTCCGCGATGTTCGCACCCGCGGAACGCGCTGCGCGACGAGCCTGCGACGTCAGCCCGAACAGCTCAGCCCTTGGGCCAGGTATCACTGGCCGCGTAGACCGCCAGCACCAACCCGTGGCACCATCGCCACGCGACCAGTCGCTCGTGGGTTGCCCTGGCCCCCAGGCGCCCCATTCACGGCAGCCCAGGCCCGCAGGCAGGTGCCTGTTCTCTCCCGTTCTCTCCCGTCCTCTCCCGTCCTCTCCCGCGGTCGCCCGCCCTCCCCCCTCCTCCCTTCATCCGCCTCGCCATATATTCGTTTCAGCGAATATGCCCCATCGCACCGCGACCGAGCTCCTGCTCACCGTGGCGGAGCCCACCCGGCTCCGGATCCTGAACTGCCTCGCGGCGGCACCGCTGTTCGTGTCCGATCTCCAGGCCGTGCTGGACCTCCCCCAGCCGACCGTCTCGCGGCACCTCCAGATCCTGCGCAAGGTCGACGTCGTCCGGGATACACCGGTCGCGCAGTTCGTGCTCTACCGGCTGCGCCGCGACCTCGATCGCTCGGGCCGTCTGCTCGGCTCGATCCTCGACGCCCTGGGGCACGACGACCGCATGCGCGCCGAGCGCAGCCGGGCCTTCGACCGCAGCCGCACGCACACGCGCGCGCGCGTGGCGGACCATCCGCCGGACCCGCCGGACGAGTGACACGAGGACACGATGCCCGAGGACAGCATGACCAACCGCATTCTCGTGGTGGACGACGAGCCCGACATCACCGCGCTGGTGACCTACCATCTCGCGAAAGCCGGCTACCGGGTGTCCACGGCCGCCAACGGCCCGGACGCGCTCAAGGCTGCCCGCGATGAACGGCCGGACATCGTCATCCTCGACCTCATGTTGCCTGGGGTGTCCGGCTACGACGTGCTCGCGGAGCTTCGGCGCCGCGACGAGACGCGGGAGGTCGGGGTCATCCTGCTCACCTCGCGACGGGAGGAGGCGGACCGCATCCGGGGGCTGTCGCTGGGCGCGGACGACTACCTCTCCAAGCCGTTCTCCCCCCAGGAGCTCTCCCTCCGGGTGAACGCGCTGCTCCGCCGGCTCGGCGCGCCGGCGGTCTCCGCCGGGTCCACGTTGTTGGCCGGCCCGATCACCATCGACCGCTCCGCCCACCGGGTGATGCTCGACGGCCGCGAGCTCACGCTCACGGCCACCGAGTACAAGCTCCTGCTCACGCTGGTCGAGCGCCGGGGTCGCGTGCAGACGCGGCCGCAGCTGCTCGAGACGGTGTGGGAGGCGCAGCCCGACATCCAGACCCGCACCGTGGACATGCACGTCCAGCGCCTGCGCAGCAAGCTGGGCGAATCCGGCAAGCTGATCGAGACGGTGCGGGGCTTCGGGTACCGGTTCCGGGGGAACGAGCGGGGGAGCCGCCCGCGGTGACGCTCGCCCGGCGACTGGTGGTCGGCACGGTGATCGTGCTGTGCCTCACGTTGCTCGCGCTCGTGTGGGCCGCCGATCGCTCGTTCCGCCGCGGTCTCGAGGCCGACCTCGCCGGCTCGCTGGAGCGGGAGGCCCGCCTCGTGCGTGCCGCCCTGCCGGCGGACCCCGCCGCGTGGCCCGGCACGGTACGCCGCCTCGCGAGCAGCAGCGGGCACCGCATCCTGCTCGTGCAGCCCGACGGGGACATCCGGGCCGACAGCCACGCCGGCAACGGCGCCGTCGCCGCGAGCCTCGGCGACGCGGAGGAGATCCGTGAAGCCCTCGCCGGCGAGCGGGGAACGGCCGTTGCGCGGAGCCGGATCGGGCCGGCGGAGCTCCACGTTGCGATCCCCGGCGGACCCGGAGTGGTGCGGGTGTCCGCGAGCCTCGCGGGCGTCGACGAGACCGTCCAGCGGGCCCAGGCGGCCCTCGCCGGCGCGGCGGCCGTCGCCCTGGCGATCGGTACGGCGCTGGCGCTGCTCGCGGGGCGCTCGATCTCCCGCCCGATCGCCGAGCTGGCCACCACGGCCCGCGCAATCGCGACCGGCGCCACGCCCCGCTTTCCCCGGTCGGGCATTCCCGACATCCATGCGCTGGTCCAGGCGCTCCGCGCCATGGACCGGCAGCTCGCCGAGCGCTTCGAGGACCTCCGGCGCGAGCGCGCCGAGTCCACGGCCCTGGTCGACGCGATGACCGAGGGCGTGATCGCTGCCGACGGACGGGGCCGCATCGTCACCGCGAACGCCGCTGCGCGCCGGCTCCTCGGGTACGACCCAGTCGAGTCGCTGCCCGACCTGCCGGCGCTCTTCCGGGTCAAGGCCGCGCGCGAGGTAGTGGATGCGGTGCTCGGCGGTGAGGTGGTGCAGAACCGCGAAGCGGAGCTGGACGGCAGCGTGCTGCTGTTGAACGCCCGGCCGCTGCCGTCGGGCGGCGCGCTCCTCGTACTGTTCGATCAGACTGAGGTGCGGCGGCTCGAGGCGATCCGGCGCGACTTCGTGGCCAACGTGTCGCATGAGCTCAAGACGCCGCTCACGTCCATCTCCGGCTATGCCGAGACCATCCTCGCCGACCATCCCGATCCCGAGATCACCCGGGGCTTCCTCGAGACGATCCTGAGCAACGCGCGGCGCATGCAGCGGCTGGTGGACGATCTCCTGGACCTGTCGCGCATCGAGGCGGGGCGCTGGCAGCCCGAGCGGGAGTCTGTGGACGTCGCGGCCGCGGTCGAGGAAGTGTGGACCGAGCTCGCAGAGCGCGCCGGCGCGCGCGGCGTGGAGCTATCGGTGGACGTGACGCCCGGCGCGGAAGCCGTGCAGGCGGATCCGGACGGGCTCAGGCAGGTGCTGCTGAACCTGATCGACAACTCGCTCCGCTACTCCCCGGCGGGCGGGCGCGTCACCTGCCGGAGCCGGGTCGGCGGCGAGGGGATCGTAGTGAGCGTGAGCGACACGGGGGTCGGCATCGCGAGCGAGCATCTTCCGCGGATCTTCGAGCGGTTCTACCGGGCCGACCGCTCCCGCTCGCGGGAGGAGGGCGGCACCGGCCTCGGGCTCGCGATCGTCCGGCACCTGGTGGAAGCGCACGGCGGCCGGGTATGGGCCGAAAGCGAGCGGGGCCGCGGCACCACGGTGAGCTGCTGGTTCCCGCGGGTCGACGCGCCGGTCAGTAGTTGAGCTGCGCCTGCAGCCGCACGAACTCGCCTTCCTGTCGGTTCACCGGAGCCCCGCCGTCCTCGAAGCGGCGGTCCGACACGGTGAATACCGCCGTGAGCTCGAGGGCCGATACCGGCGTGTACTCGATCCCCATCTCGAGCTCCTTCACCCGGTAGCTCCTCGCATCGAGCTCCTGCCGCTTCCCGCCGTCGTAGTATTGCGCCCGCACGAACGGGATGAGCGGGTCGCCGCGCACCAGCGCGCGGTAGGAGGCGAGCACGTATCCACCCTCGAGACCCTGGAGGCGCACGGCGTTGAGCGCGGGGTCGTATTCCGGGCTGTCGCCCCAGTTCCACTCGGCCGCCAGCCCGATCGGCCGCGGATACAACACCGCCGACAGTCCCACTCGGCGGTCGCGGTAGTCCGCGCCGCCGCCCGCGACGCCGGCGGTGACCTGCGTGGCCAGGAGCCGGTACAGGCCGGTGTAGCCGTGCGCTCCCACTTCGACGATCTGCCGCGGCCCCACCCGGAACGGATAGGTGATGCGGGCGACGACATGTTTGTTTCCGTTCGCCTCGGCGCGGTTCGCGGTCTGCCCGTTGTACACGCCCAGGCCGATCATCCCGTAGTCGCCGGTGCCCTTGAATCCGCTGTCCACGAGCGTACGGAAGAGCGTGCGCGTTGCAGCCGGGGTCCAGTACGCGAAGAGGCCGAGCTCGCGCTCGCCGGGCGCTCCGCTGTTGATGGGATCCGACCGGTCGAACGGCAGCCGGTTGGAGCTGGACTGCAGAGTCTCCCAGCCGAACGGCAGCTTCGAGAGTCCCGCGCGGAACCGGAGGGTCCTGGCGCGGTTGGCGTACACGTCCGCGTAGAGGTCGCGCATCTGCAGGAAGAATTCGGCGCCGCCGCTGGCTTGCGCGAGGTCCGGCTGGATGTAGATCGAGACCCAGTCCGCGATGTCGCCGCTCAGCACGAGTCGCGCGCGCCGGACGAAGAACTCCTCGGTGCCGCCGATCGAGCGGTCACACTGATCGCAGCGGATCGCCGGGTTGCTCGAGAAGAGGTCGTTGTAGCGGAGCTGCGCATAGCCGCGGAGGCTGAGGCGCTCGTACCAGGCCTTCCGCACCGGCTTGGGGGCGGAGTCGGCCGCCTGCCCCGCTGCGGTGGAGGCGGCGACGAGCCCGAGGGTGAGCAGGCCGAGACCGCCGCGACAATGCCTGGCCACGAGGCGCCTCCGGAGTGTGGCGTTACCTGTTCGTGACGGAAACTTGGTGCTATCGTGATCGGTGAACGTTGCTTTCGCCCCGTCCATTGGCAAGTTGACCGCTCAACCGTCGGAAGGCGGCATGATTCCTCGCATCCAGATCGGCGTTGTTCTGCTCTCGCTCGCGGTGGCCGCCTGCGGCGGCGAGTCGGGGCGCTCGGACGATCCGGCCCGGGCCATCGGCTCCGCGACCACCGGCAGCGCCGCGCTTACCGGCACCGGCGCCACGTTTCCCAATCCGATCTACACGAAGTGGTTCGACGCGTACGCGAAGCAGACCGGCGTGCGGATCAACTATCAGTCGATCGGCTCGGGCGGCGGCATCCGCCAGTTCACCGAGGGCACTGTGGACTTCGGCGCGACCGATGGCCCGATGACGGACGAGCAGATCAAGGCGGTGCCCGGCGGTGTTCACCATCTTCCGACGGTCATCGGTGCGGACGTCATCACCTACAACCTGCCCGCCATCAGCTCGGCCACCCTCAAGCTCGACGGCCCGACCATCGCGGCGATCTACTTCGGCGAGATCACGAAGTGGAACGATTCGCGGATCGCCGCCCTCAATCCCGGGCTGAAACTGCCCGCGACCGACCTCATCGTCGTGCATCGGTCGGATGGCTCCGGCACCACGTATGTGTTCACGGACTACCTCTCGAAGGTGTCGTCGAAGTGGGCGTCCTTGGTGGGCAAGGCGACCTCGGTAAACTGGCCGATCGGGCTCGGCGGCAAGGGCAACGAGGGCGTCACGCAGCAGGTCAAACAGACCGAAGGTGCCGTGGGCTACGTGGAGCTCATCTACGCCATCTCCAACGGGCTGCCGGCAGCGCAGGTGAAGAATGCCGCGGGCAGCTTCGTCACCCCGTCGCTGAAGACGGTCAGCGCGGCCGCGGCGGGCATCCCCCTCACCGACGACATGGACTTCCGGGTGTCGATCACGAACGCGCAGGGGCCGGAGTCGTATCCGATTTCCTCGCTCACCTGGCTCCTGGTTCGCCCCACGCCCGTCGACTCGGCCAAGCACGCGAAGTTGAAGGACTTCCTGAACTGGATGTTGACGCCGGAAGCACAGCGGATGGCGGCCGACCTGCATTACGCGCCGCTCCCCGTCAAGCTGATCGAGATCGAGCAGAAGCGGATAGCGGGGCTATAGGCTATCGGCTATCCGCTATCCGCTGGTCGATTACCTGGCGTAGAGCAACAATCGCCGAGCGGCCGTGGCGGATAGCGGATAGCGGATAGCGGATAGCAGATCTCCGTGACACATTCGTTACCTTTCCGTTACTGTCACAGGGCCTCGGCCGGGTAGGTTGCCCGCAATGACGACCGCCCCACCCGACGTCGCTCCGCGCGCGGCCCGCCGCCGGGCGCTGCCGCTGTCGCTCCAGGGCGCGAGCTACGGCGACCGCGCGTTCCGGCTGATCCTGACCGTCGCCGCCCTCCTCATCCCGTTGCTGCTGCTGTTCCTGGTCTACGAGCTCTGGAGCGGGGCCCGTCTCGCCGTGGCGGAATTCGGGCTCGGATTCGTGACGACCAGCGAGTGGGATCCGGTGGCGGAACGGTTCGGCGCGTTCCCACTGATCTTCGGGACCCTCGTTTCCTCGCTCATCGCCCTGGCGATCGCGGTCCCGCTGTCGCTCGGCGTCGCGGTCTATCTCGTCGAGTTCGCGCCCAAGCGGCTGCGACAGCCGGTCGCGTTCGTGATCGGGCTGCTCGCGGCCATCCCGAGCGTGGTGTACGGACTGTGGGGCATCTTCGTCCTCGTCCCGATCCTCCGCACCACCGCCTTCCCGTTTCTCCGCGACACGCTCGGCTTCCTGCCGTTCTTCCAGGGCCCGATCTACGGGCCCTCGATGCTCTCGGCCGGGATCATCCTGGCCGTCATGGTGATGCCGTACATCATGTCGGTCTCCCGCGAGGTGCTGCTGGCCGTGCCCGACAGTCAGCGCGAGGCGGCGCTCGCCCTCGGGGCCACGCGGTGGGAAGCCGTGATCACCGCGGTCATTCCCTACGCGCGCTCCGGCATCGTCGGCGCGATCATCCTGGGCCTTGGCCGCGCGCTCGGCGAGACGATGGCCGTGACCATGCT
>JBOHSY010000269.1:0-4065 GCA_050733355.1 Gemmatimonadales bacterium
GGTCTGCCCCGCATTCGGGTCGAGCTCCCAGACGGCGAACAGGTTCCCCTCGGTGTCGTTCAACTGGGCGAACCACCCCATCGAGGGCACCGGAGTCTTCCCCATGAGCACCTTGGCTCCCAGCCGCTCCGCCCGCCCCACGAAATCGTCCACGCTCTCCACGCTGATGTAGTTGACCGGACCCTGGCCCGGGTACATCCGGGGCATGAGCCCGCCGTTGACGCCCTGACGCACCGGCTGTCCGCCGGGCTCGGTCGGCACGGTCTGCACCATCCAGTACTCTATGCCGCCCGCGGCCGCGCCGTCCCACTTGTTGATAGTCCAACCGAACAGCTCGCGGTAGAACTTCGCCGCCCGCTCCGGGTTGTCCGCGGGAATCTCGAAATGCACGATCGTGTGATCCATGGTGTCGTTCCTCGAAATAGGTTGCTGCACTACGGGATCAGGCCGTGATCGGTTGCGACGGCCACCCCGGGACGACGCCGGCCTCCGGCTCGCTCTCCTCCGCCACCTCGCTCGGCTGGTGCTGCGCCGCGATCAGCGAGTAGAACACCGGCACCACGAACAGGGTGAACACCGTCCCGATCGCCATGCCGCTCACCAGCACCGTGCCGATGCTGTTCCGCGCTTCCGAGCCCGGGCCGGAGACGAGCACCAAGGGGAAGTGCCCGAACACCGTGGCCGCCGAGGTCATCAGCACCGGCCGGAGCCGGGTCGAGGCAGCCTCCCGCAGCGCCTCCAGCTTGGCCATACCCCGCTGCTGGAGCCGATTCGCGAACTCCACGATGAGGATGCCGTTCTTCGCGATCAGTCCCACCAGCGTGATCAGTCCCACCTGGGAGTAGATGTTGATCGTGGTGAGGTCGAGGAAGCTGAACAGGAGCGCGCCGGAGATGGCGAGCGGCACCGAGCCCAGGAGCACGATCAGCGGGTCGCGGAAGCTGTGGAACTGCACCGCGAGCACCAGATAGATCAGGATGATCGCGAAGCCGAGCGTGACGGTGAGCGCCCCGCCTTCCCGGCGGATCTGGCGCGACTCGCCCGCGTGATCGAGCACGATGCCCGGACCGCCCGCCGCGGCCGCGGCCGCCTCGAGCTCCCGGAGCCCCTCCTCCTTGGTCACCCCCGGATTCACGCCGCCGAACACCCGCACCGCATTCCGCTGCTGGAACCGGTTCAGGGTGCGCGGCGCGGTGCTGGTCTCGATGTGGGTGAAGGTGGAGACCGGCACCAGCCGGCCGTCGGGCGTCTTGATCTTGAGGTCGAGCAGCGGCGCGACCGTGGCGCGGTCCTCCTCGCCGATCTGCGGGATGACCTTGTAGCTCCGGTCGTAGAAGTTGAACCGGTTCACGTAGCCGCCGCCGAGCAGCGTGCCGAGCTCCTGGCCCACGCCGGCCAGATCGAGTCCCAGATCGGCGACCCGCTCGCGGTCGATCACGACGCGCGCCTCGGGGAGGTCGATCTTGAGGTCGGTGTCCACGTAGAGGAACTTGCCGCTCTGCCAGCCGGCGCCCACCACCGCCCCAACGGTCTGAAGCAACTGCTCGGCCGGCGCGTCGCTCTGGAGCACCAGCTCGACGTCGTACTGACCGGGCGTCGGGAGCGGGGGGTCGAGTCGCGGGAAGACCCGGAGGCCGGGCACCTGCGACACCGCGCCGAACACGTCGCCGTACATCTGTTCGGTGGAGCGCTCACGTTCCCGCCAGTCCTTCGCGACCAGCCCGCCGAAGCCGCCCCAGGCCGCGGTCAGCGACCAGGTGAAGTCGGTCTCGGGGAACGACCTGATCGCCTGGACCACCTTCTGCCCCTCGCGCTTCACCGCCGCGAGCGACGCGTCGGGCGACGCCTCGAGGAACAGGCTGATGTGGCTCTGGTCCTCGACCGGTGCGAGCTCCCGCCGCGAGTAGGAGTAGAGCGGCCACGCCGCCGCCATGACGAGGAGCGAGGCTGCGACGATCGCCCAGCGCATCTCGAGCGCGCCGTCCAGGAGCCGTTCGTACCGGCGGCGCACCGCCTCGAAGCCGCGGTTCACCAGCGCGGTGAGCCGGCCCTCCCGGCCATGAGCGTGCACGAAGCGGGAGCTCATCACCGGCGAGAGCGTGACCGCGACGACGCCGGACAGCACCACCGCGGTGGCGAGGGTGATCGCGAACTCCAGGAAGAGTGAGCCGGTCATCCCGCCCTGGAAGCCGATCGGAGTGTAGACGGCGGCCAGGGTGATCGTCATCGCGATGATGGGGCCCACCAGCTCGCGGGCGCCGGTCAGGGCCGCCGCGATCCGCGTCTTCCCCTCCCGCACGTGCCGCTCGACGTTCTCCACCACGACGATGGCGTCGTCCACCACCAGGCCGACCGACAGCACGATGGCGAGGATCGTCAGCAGGTTCAGGCTGAAGCCGAACGCGAGCATGAAGATCGCCGCGCCGACCAGGGAGATCGGCATGGCGACGAGCGGCACCAGCGCGGTGCGCACCGAGCCCATGAACAGGAAGACCACCAGCGCCACGATCGCGATCGTCTCGCCCAGCGTCTTGGTGATCTCCTGCAGCGCGTCCCGCATGAACACGGTCCCGTCGTAGACCAGCCGCATGTCGATGTCCTTCGGGAGCGTCGGCCGGATCCGCTCCATCTCCGCCCGGAGCCGAGCCGCCACCTCGATCTCGTTCGAGCCGATGAGCGGCCAGATGCCGAGGTAGACTCCCTCCTTCCCGTTGTACTTGGCGACCAGGTCGGCTTCCTCGGCGCCGAGCTCCACCCGCGCCACGTCGCTCAACCGCACGATCGCGCCGCCGCGATCGGAGACGATCAGGTCGTTGAACTCGTCCGCGGAGCGCAGATCGGTGTTCGCGAGAAGGTTGATCTGCACCAGATTGCCCTTGGTGCGGCCGACCGCGGCGAGATAGTTGTTGCGCTGCAGCGCCGCCTGGACGTCGCCGGGCGACAGGTTGAGCGCGGCGAGCCGGTCGGGGTCGATCCAGACCCGCATGGCGATCTGGCGCCCGCCTTCGATCGTGACCCGCTGGACGCCCTCCAGCGTCGCGAGCTGCGGCTGGAGGGTGCGCGAGAGCCAGTCGGTAACGGCCGGCACGTCGCGCTCGGTCGAGGTGAAGCTGACGTAGAACGACGCGTACGGACGGTCGGCCCGTTGCACCTCGACCACCGGCGGCTCGGCCTCCGCGGGAAGCTCGGAGCGGACCTGCTGGAGCCGTGCGGTGACCTCGGCGAGCGCCGCCGTGCTGTTGTGGTTGAGCTTCAGGCGCACCGTGACGGTGCTGACGCCGGCCCGGCTGGTGGACTCGACGTAGTCCACACCGCCGATCGCCGATACGGCGCGCTCGATCGGTGTGGTGAGGAAGCCGCGGACGGTCTCGGCGCTGGCGCCGTAGTAGACCGTCGTGATGACCACGGAGGAGCTCTCGACCTGGGGGTATTGCTGCACCGGCAGGGTGGTGAGCGACCGCCAGCCGGCCAGCACGATCACCAGGTTCACCACCACCGCGAGGACGGGGTGCTTGATGAAGATGTCGGTGAACGAGCGCCGGGCGCCGTTCCTCTCGTTCTCGGCCATCAGTTGCCCCCGTTCGCGGCTGCCGCCGAATCCTCCGCGACCGCGACCAGCGCCGCCTCCCGGAGCTTGAACGATCCCGACGTGGCCACCCGCTCACCCGCTGCGAGCCCCGAGTGGATCAGCACGTCGTCTCCCAGCGCCGCCCCGCTCCGCACCGGACGCGAGTGCGCGCGGGTCTTGCCGCTCGAGTCGGGCGCGAGCACGAACACGTGGTCGCCCTCCGGGCCCTTCCGGAGCGCGCTCGCCGGAACGGCGACCGCCCTGCCCGGCGGTCCGACCGGAATCCGGACCCGCACCGACGCGCCCGGCGTCGGCGCGCCGGCCGCGCGCTCGATCCGGGCGCGGACCATCGCGTTTCGGGTGGTGGAATCGATCCGGGCGTCGAGCGCCACGATCCGCGCCACGGTCGGGGCCGAGTCGCTGGCGACGAAGACGTCCACCCGGTCGCCCACCCGGAGCGCCGCCGCGACGCGCTGCGCGACGGTGAAGTCCACGTG
>JBOHSY010000270.1:0-8983 GCA_050733355.1 Gemmatimonadales bacterium
CCGCGGCGCCGACCGCCAGCACGATCCCGACGACGCGGCGGCCGCGCACCGGCACGACCACTCGGGCGCCCGGCGCTACCCGCTCGGCGAGCGCGTCGGGAATGCGGTAGGTGTAGGCGGCGTGGAGCGGGAGCGGAAGAGCGACCTGGGCGTAGCCGGCGCTCATCGCCGGCGCACGCCGAGCCCCGCATCGGTCGGCAGCGTCACCCGGCCGCGGTCGATGCTGGCGCCGGCGAAGGGATCGTTCGAGAGCAGCGCGGCGCCGTCGAGGTCCACGAGGTCCGCGAGCGGCGCGCAGTGCGCCGCCGCGGTGATGCCGATCGACGACTCGATCATGCAGCCCACCATCACCATCAGGCCGTGGGCGCGGGCCACCGCGATCATGCGGAGCGCTTCGCGCAGGCTCCCGCACTTGGCCAGCTTGATGTTGATCCCGTCCACCGCGCCTGCCAGGCGCGGGATGTCGGTGGCGACCAGACAGCTCTCGTCGGCGATGACGGGAATGGTGGACGCGCGCGTGACCGCGGCGAGTCCGGCGTGATCGTGCGGCGGCAGCGGCTGCTCGAGCACCGTCACCCCGAATTCCCGGAGCACGGGCAGCATGGCGATCGCGCGCTTCCGCGTCCACGCGGCGTTCGCGTCCACCCTGAGCTCCTTGTCGGTGACCGAGCGGATCGCCCGGAGGATCTCGCCGTCGCGGTGGGTGCCGAGCTTCACCTTGAGGATGGGATACGGTTCGGCCTCGAGCACCTTCGCCCGCATCGTGTCGGGGCTGTCGAGGCCGATGGTGAAGGTGGACGTGGGCGCCGTCGCCGGATCGAGCCCCCACAGCTTCCAGAGCGGCACGCCGAGCCGCCGCCCGACCAGATCGTGGAGCGCGGTCGACAGCGCCGCGCGCGCGGACGGGTTCTCTCCCAGCGCGCCGACCAGCGCCCGCTCGGCGCTCTCGAGGTCGGTGGGATCGTCGGGCAGCTGCGGCACATAGGCAGCGAGCGCGGCCAGCACGGTCTCCGGCGTCTCGCCGTAGTAGGTGGTGGCGGCCGCCTCGCCCCAGCCCTCCACGCCGTCCTCGTCGCGCAGCCGCACCCAGATGGTCCGGTGCTGCGCCTGGCCGCCGCGCGCGATGAGGAACGGATGCCGGGTCCGGAGATCGAGCGGTTCGGCCTCGAGGTGCAGTGACATCAATCCAGCTCCCTCACATGGGCGAGCACACCGGCCGCGAGCCGCTCCGGGATGTAGCCGCCCTCCAGCAGGCCGACGATCGGCGCATCGCGAAGGTGCTCGCGCAGCCGCCGCGTCAGATCCGCGAAGTGGGCCGGCTCGAGCGTGAAGCCGCCGAGCGGATCGCCGGTCATGGCGTCGAAGCCCGCCGACACCAGCACGAGATCCGGGCGCCAGCCCGAGGTGGCCGCGACGATGGCGGCCCACAGGTCCTCCACGTAGAGCGTGGCCGGTTTCCCCGGCCCGCGCGGCACGTTGAACACGTTCCCCACCCCGCGCTCGTCGGCGGCGCCGGTGCCGGGATACCAGGGCCACTGGTGCAGCGAGACGTAGCGGATCGTCGGGTCGGTCTCCACCAGGGCCTGCGTGCCGTTGCCGTGGTGCACGTCCCAATCGATGATGAGGATCCGCTCGCGCCCGCGCCGCTGCGCATGGCGGGCCGCGACGGCCGCGTTGGCGAGCAGGCAGAATCCCATGCCCTTCGAGGCCAGCGCGTGATGGCCCGGCGGCCGCACGGCGGCGAACGCGTGCCCGCGGCCGGCGTGGGCGTGCTCTACCCCCGCGACCACGGAGCCGGCCGCGCCCAGGGCGGCGGGCCAGCTCGCCGCGTTCATCACGGTGTCGAGGAAGAGCGTGCCACCCCCCCGCGCGCTCATCTCCTCGAGCAGACGGAGATACCGCTCGGGATGGACGGCCAGCAGGTCGGCCTCAGTGGCCGGCGCCGCCTGCACCACGCTCACCCCGGGATCGGCGCGAAGGTGGTCGAGCACCACGCGGAGGCGCGCAGGCGCCTCCGGATGGTCCGGACCGGGATCGTGACGGATGCAGTCGGGATGGGTGAAGACGGTGGCAGGCACGGGTTCGCCGAGCGGCTCAGGGACCCCGCAGGAGTGTCCGCATCGCTTCGGTTTCCTCGCGCAGTATCCGCCGCGCGGCGGCGATCTCGTCGAGCTGGCGCCGGTACCAGCGCCAGTAGAGCAGCACCAGCCCCGACGAGGCGAACAGCGCGCAGCCGATCAGCGTCAGGGTCGGCTGACGCAGCCACCAACCCACCACCGCCAGCGCCGCGCCGTCGAACCCGAGAAACGCCGCGGCGAGCAGCGTCATGGTGCGGGCCGCGCCCGGCGAGAGCGGGAACACGGTCAGCGCACCGGGCGGCGGCGGCGGGAGAGCACGATGAGCGGCGCGTTCGGGACGATCCCCTTCTCGGCGAGCGTTCGCGTCTCGTCCCGCACTTCGGCCCCGCGGTACTTCACGAGATAGTCGTCGGGATCGCGCGCGACGCGGGCCCGCTCCAGTGCCAGCCGCTTCAGCTCGCCGACCGATGCCGACCCCGGGACCTCCAGCTTCACCTCGTCCCACACGTCGTGCACCATCACGCGAACCGGCAGGAGGTCGCTCATGCGGAGACGCCGGCCGGCGCGGGCAGCGTGGAGAGGAACCGGCTCACCGCCTGATCGAACAGGAACGTAGAGGCGCGAACGCGCGTGATCCCCTCCGCCGGAAACACGGCCAGGGCGACCTCCTCGCCACCCTGCCCGCGGAGCACGAGCCAGGTCGGCCCCTCCTTCTCCGGATGCGCAGCGGAATGCGGCACGCGTTCGGCGAAGAACTGCTTCGCGCGGGCGAGCACTTCGGGGCCGGGGAGCGTCGTGACGGCGTGCTGGATCATGGCGAGGACCGAGAGAGTCGTCGCAATATCATCAACCCGGCGCGACGGCGGGAGCCCGGACCACCGTGACGGCGCCCTGGAAGAGGGTGCCGGCGCGGAACAGGTCGGTCAGCCGAGGCTTGCGGCGGAGCACCAGCACGAGCTCGCCGGGCGGCGGCTCGTCCACGCCATCGATGGTGAGCAGCGCCGGCAGGGCGAGTCCGACCGGCACGGCACCGGTGTACTGCGCACCGTGCCAGTCCAGCTCCAGGGTCTCAGGCACGGCCCGAACCAGCCGGTCGACGAAGTAGTCGCCGTCCACTTCGTAGATTCCCGGCGCCGGCGAGTCGCCGGCGAGAAAGAAGAGCGGATCGAACGGCTCGGCCTCGTGGCGGGCGAAGTTGGCCTCGACCGCGTCGTCGTACGCCTCGAGCGCCGGCGTCCGGGCGCGCCACTCGACATGGTGGCGGAGCTCGTGGGTGAGCGTCTCCCACGCCTCCTCGCGCCAGTCGAAGTCGGGATCGAGGCGGGATAGCGCCTGGAAGGAGCCGTGATACAGAACGATGCGACTCTGCACCGCGTCGGTCCGTCCGCCGTCCGGCGCCGGGAGCGGAATGCACTCCCCCAGGGTGTAGATCTCGGCGCGGGTGGGATGCGGCACGCTGCCCGGGAGCGCGGCCACCTCCACCACCCCCTCGAGAAAGTCGGCCGGCAGCTCGCCCGCCATCCGGCGGACCATCGCCTCGAAATCGGACAGGCGCATCACCCCGCCCCGTGCGTGAGAGGTAAGAGGTCAGACGTAAGAAGCGAGCGGATCAGTTCCCTCTCACTGCTCACCTCTCACGTCTCACCGCTCACTCGCTCGTCTATGTAGCCCGCGACCGCCTCGATCGCGACGCGGTCCTGCGACATGCTGTCCCGGTGCCGGACGGTCACCGTCCCGTTGGCGACGGTGTCGCCGTCGACGGTCACGCAGAACGGCGTCCCCGCCTCGTCCATCCGGCGGTACCGGCGGCCGATGGCGCCGCTCTCGTCGTAGAAGGTGGGGAATCGGCGCTTGAGGTCGTGGTACAGCCGGTCGGCGATCTCGGGCATGCCGTCCTTCTTCACCAGCGGCAGCACCGCGGCCTTGATCGGAGCGACGGCCGGGTGAAAGCCGAGTACCACCCGGGTCTCGCCCTCGACCGGTTCCTCGCGATACGCGTCCGCCATGACGGTAAGGGTCACCCGGTCGGCGCCGGCCGAGGTCTCGACGATGTAGGGCAGGTAGCGCTCGTTCGCCGCCTGATCGAAGTACTCCAGCTTCTTGCCGGAGTACTGCTGGTGGCGGCCCAGGTCGAAGTCGGTGCGATTGTGGACGCCTTCGATCTCCTGCCAGCCGAACGGAAACTCGTACTGGACGTCGAAGGCGGTCTTCGCATAGTGCGCGAGCTCCTCGGGACCGTGCTGATGAAACCGCAGCTTCACCTCGGTGAGGCCGAGGCCGCGATGCCACTGCATGCGCCATTCCTTCCAGCGCTCGAACCACTCGACGTCGGTGCCGGGCCTCACGAAGAACTGCATCTCCATCTGCTCGAACTCGCGAGTCCGGAAGATGAAGTTGCCCGGCGTGATCTCGTTGCGGAACGCCTTGCCGATCTGCGCGATTCCGAACGGGATCTTCTGGCGCGACGAGTTGAGGACGTTGAGATAGTTGACGTAGATGCCCTGGGCGGTCTCCGGCCGCAGGTAGACGACCGCGGCCTGCTCCTCCACCGGACCCATGAACGTCTTGAACATGAGATTGAAGAGCCGCGGCTCGGTGAGCGTGCCCCTGGAGCCGCAGACGGGGCACTGCGCGTCGGGCCGACCCGGCGTGCCCTTGATGCGGGGATCGTCCGCCCGGAAGCGGTTCTTGCACTGCTTGCAGTCGACCAGCGGGTCGGTGAAGCCGGCGACGTGCCCCGACGCCTCCCAGACGGTCGGATGCATGAGGATGGCGGCGTCGAGGCCCTCGATGTCGTCCCGGGCGTGTACCATGGCCCGCCACCAGCGGTCTTTCACGTTGTTCTTGAGCTCCACGCCGAGCGGACCGTAATCCCACACCGAGCCGAGCCCTCCGTAGATCTCGGAAGACTGAAAGATGAATCCGCGCCGCTTGCAGAGCGACACGAGCTTGTCCATCAGGGCGAGGTCGGCCATGGGATCCGGGTATCGGGGTAAACGAGCGGCGGAATATAGGGGGCCGTGGGGTGAGCGGGCAGGCGGGCTGGGGGCGGCCGGGGGCTCTTGCGGGCCCTCCGGGCAGGGGTACCTTTGTGATGTGCAAAACTCACGTCCCTGGCGGCGGCGCTGCCCCCGCGCCCGCCCCGACCTCCGCTTCCAGTCCGCGGGCGGCAAGCTCGCCGTGGGCGGTGCCGACCGACCGTCGCGCCCGGTCAATTTCGTGGACGCGCTGGTCCTGACGTACTGCGACGGTCGGCATGACACCGGCGCCATCGCGGCCGCCGTCGCCGGCAGCCTGCCACCCGGCAGAACGGCTGACGGGTTGCAGGAGGACGTGCACCGCATCCTCGACACCCTCTACCGGGACGGTTACTTGGATTGAACCTGTGGAACGGGCTGCCAATACGACGGTTGAATGACACACTTCGAGTAGTTTCGCGAGCCATCCCACCAGTTCCCGCCCCGCACTCCGCATCCGGCGGCGCCAAATCGCCGCGGGGCCCCAATCTTGCACTCCCGAACCCGGGTGCCGAAGAAAGGGCTAGCCGGGGGATGCAGGACTCGCCGAGCCGTCTCGATTCATCCGAGGGTCGCTCCGCCCCGCCACCGCGGATGGCGCAGGCTGCCGGCGACGTGCAGCCGAGCCGGCGCCGGAAGGCCGGGGTGCTTCCGCGGGAACTGGCCGACTTCCTGGTCGAGTTCTCGATCGTGCTCAACCACCGGGCGATGTATCCGGACGGGCACCCGCAGCTTCAGCGTGCCACCGAGCGGTTCGTGCATCGACTCGAAGCGCTCCTCGCCTCGCGGGGCGCTCTCGCGCTCGGCGTCGCCCACCGCCATCTCCTGATCGAGAGCGTCGCGACCGATCCGGGCAACGCGCTGCTCCGCGACCTCGCCGTGCGGCTCCACCGGCACCAGCTCGCCTCCCTTCGGTTCGAATCCGGCATCTCGCTGGGTGAGGTGGACGACCTGCTCGGCGCGCTGGCCGCTGACCCGACGCGCGGTGAGGGGCCCCTCGGACGCAGGGTACAGCAGCGCACCGGCCACTGGCAGCACCTCAGGATTGTCGCGGTCGACTACGACCGGTTCGCGGTCGACGACCAGCTGCTGAACCCGGCCGACGGCCCGCGGGATGGGGATGAGCTCTGGGTCGGCCTCGCGCAACTCGCCCTCGGCACCGACGAGAGCGCCGATTCGCCTCTGGTCGCGCGAGCCATCGAATCCCAGACTGGCGAGGTCGCCTACGACCGCGTGGTGCTGGACTACCTCGCCCGCATCGCCGAGGAGATGTCCGGGCGAGTGAGCCCGGCGGAAGACCGGCTGCGCCAGCGAGTGTCCTCGCTGATCGAGAACTTCGACCCGAAAACGCTCCGGCGGCTCCTCGGGGCTGGGGCGGGTCAGGACGTTCGCGAGTTCACCCTGAATTCGTCGCAGGTACTGGCGGTGGACGCCGTCGTGCAGGTGCTCGAGGCCGCGGCGGACGTCTCCCAGCAGACGGTTTCCCACCACCTGCTCCGGATGCTGCACAAGCTCGCCCATCACGCGAAGCACGGCTCGAACGAGCAGCGGACGGAGGCCGACGGCGCGCTCCGGCAGAATGTGGCCCGTCTGGTTGCAGGGTGGCAGCTGGCCGACCCCAACCCGGGCGCGTACACCGCGATTCTCGACGACATGACGCGGGAGCGGAGCTGGGACTTCACGGCGACATCCTCGGCCGACGCCGATCCGGAGGTGATCCTCCAAATGGGGTTGGAGATCGGCTCATCCGGCCCCCGGGTGCTCGGGGCCGCCGACCGCCTGCTCGCTCGTGGGCGGCTCGAGCGCGTGCTCGACATCCTGCGCGCGGCACCGCGCCGGCGATCGGCGGCCGAACCGATCTGGCAACGCGTCGCCACGCCCGATCGCCTCCGCGCCGTGCTCCGGCTGACCCCGCTGGACCGGGAGCTCGCGGGAAAGCTCGTGGCGCGCATGGGAGAGCAGGCCATCGAGCCGCTGCTCGATCAGCTCGAGACCACCCAGGATCGGCCGACTCGTGCCTGGTTGCTTGGACTTCTCACCGGATTCGGCGGCGCGGCGGCCGCCCGGGCCGTTGCGCGCCTACGGAACTCGCACTGGCACCTGCAGCGAAACCTGCTCGTGCTCCTCCAGCGCATCGGGAGCTGGCCCACGGATTTTTCACCCCTGGAGTGGCTGAGCCATGCGGAGCCGGCCGTGCGACGGGAGGCGTTGAAGCTCGCGCTCAAGCACGACGAGGTTCGCGCTGCGGCCCTGGTCTCCGCCCTCGCCGACACCGATGGTCGTGTGCTGCTGCTGGCGCTCGCGGCAGCGCGCGAGTGCTGCCCGGCCGAGGCAGTCGTCGCGTTGGAGGCGTTGGCGGGCGACCGCCGGCGCGACGGCGATGTGCGCGTCCGCGCGCTGAAGGCGCTCGGACGAACGCCACCGCTGCGGCCCGGCCTCGCGCTGCGCCGTTTCGCAGCGGTCCGATGGCGCGCGGGGATGGCGATGCTGCGGGCACTGGGCCGCGGCACCCTGTGGCGCTCGGTCCGCGCCTATGCGGCCGCCAGAGCGAGGGGCACGTGAGCGCACCCCCACGCTTCCTCACCGCGTTCTCGCACGCCCTGGCCGGCCTCAGCCTCTACGGTGAGGAGCACCCGGTCTACCGGCGCGCCGTCGCGGGCGCGGCCGACCGGCTTCGCGAGCTCCAGGAGGCGCACCCGCGGCCGCAGTTCACCTTCCTGCCGGGCGAGGTGTTGTTCGGTTCGGACCAGCTCCACGAGCTCGCCGGATGGGAGTGGGGTCCCCGGCTGGCGGAGGTGGGCGTGGAGCGTCTGGAGTTCGCCGGCCCGGTGACGACGGATGAGCTGGAGCGTTTCCTCGACCATCTCGCGTCCCGCTTGGGCTGGCGATCGACCGAGACCTGCGAGATCTGGCAGATGGGCCTCAGCAACATCCGGTGGGGCCATCTCCGCCTCCGGGCAGAGGGAGGCGGGCCGATGCCCGAGGCGCTTCCGCTCGCGACGTTGTCGTTCGCGCTTCGGGAAGAGCGCGAGGCAGTGGGATGGCTGCACCGGGAGGTCGGTTCCGGGGTGGCGCTTCCTCTCGCGGAAGCCGAGGCGGTGGTCCGTTCCTTGTCGCTGGCGATGCACGCGGATCAGGCGATCGTACTCCCGCTGCTCGAGCTCAAGGAATTCGACCAGTACACGACGTCCCATTCGATGAACGTGGCGGTGCTGGCGATGGCGCTCGCCGAATACCTCGAGCTCGGCAACGGCGCGGTCCGGAGCATCGGGCTCGCGGCGCTCCTCCACGATCTGGGAAAAATCCGGATCCCGCATGAAATCCTGGTGAAGCCCGGCAAGCTCACAGTCGCGGAGCGTCGAGTGGTCATGCGTCACCCCGTGGAGGGCGCGAGGATCATCCTGGACCGCGACGACGATCTCGACCTGGCCGCCGCGGTGGCGTACGAACACCACCTGATGATCGATGGCGGCGGATATCCCCGGCTCCACTTCCCCCGCGGTGCGGAGTACGCGAGCCGCCTGGTGCATGTCTGCGATGTGTACGACGCGCTTCGCACCCACCGGCCGTACCGGGACGCGTGGGAGTCCCAGCCTGCGCTCGACTACATCCGGACTCGCGCGGGCGCCGAGTTCGACCCGGCCATCGCCGAAGCCTTCGTGCGCATGATGCGGGAGTGGGACAACCGGCTGGTGGTGCAAGCCGCTTGAGCGCGCCCCCGCCCGGGGCGTTTTATGTTTCAGCATGTCGAAGCTAATCGTCCGCACCGTGCTTGCCGGTGCGTTGCCTCTTGTGGCTCTCGTCGGTCCCGCGCACAGCCAGTCAGCCACGCCGACACCCCTCGAGCCCGCGAGCGCCCGCGTCGCGGTGCTCGACGTCGCCCTCTAC
>JBOHSY010000271.1:0-11746 GCA_050733355.1 Gemmatimonadales bacterium
GCGCGCGCTCCGCTCCCTTTCGGGGCACGAACCCCAGGAAGAGGTACCGGTCGGCTGGGAGACCCGACGCCGAGATCGCCGTCGCCACCGCCGACGCGCCGGGCACCGGCACTACGGGACAGCCCGCCGCCCGGGCCGCGGCCACCAGCTCCGCCCCGGGGTCGCTCACGCCGGGCGTGCCGGCATCGGTCACGAGCGCGACGTCGCGGTCTTGCGCCAGGACCTCGAGCAGCGTGTCCAGCCGCCGGGCGCTGGAATGGGCGTGAAAGCTCAGCACCCTGGGCTGGGCGCCGAGATGGGCGAGAAGGTTGCCGGTGCGGCGGGTGTCTTCCGAGGCGACGACGCCGACCGACCGGAGGACGCTGGAGGCGCGGGCGGAAAGGTCCTGCAGATTGCCCAGCGGTGTGGCAACGACGTAGAGAGTGCCGGGCATGGGGCGACAAGGCGGTAAGGGGCGGCGGAGGCGGTACCGGCGGCAAGGCAGGTCGCCGAGAACGAAAGGTACCAGGGGCCGCCGCCCTTGGTACCTTCGGACCCCTGCAACCCCGTTACCGCCCCTACCGCCTTTACCGCCAGTACCGCCTAGAGGTGCTGTTTGATCTTCCCCTCCAACGTTGTCTTCGGCACCGCACCGACCACCGTGTCGACGTGCTGGCCGTTCTTGAAGAACAGGATGCTGGGAATGCTCCGCACGTTGAACCGCATCGCCGTGCGCTGGTTGGAGTCGACGTCGAGCTTGGCGATCTTGGCGCGGCCGGCATATTCGCTGGCCAGCTGATCCAGCACCGGCGCCACGACCTGGCACGGTCCGCACCACGTGGCCCAGAAATCGACCAGTACGAGCCCGGAGACCTGTTCGATCTCTCCGGCAAAGGTGGCGTCGTTGACCTGCACCAGGTTGGTGGCGCTCATTGCGTTATTCTCCGTTGCTGTTGGGCTCGTGCCGAGCCATCCTATTGAATGAAGGAGAGATCGTGGCCGATCGCCCCCGCATAGCCCATGTCGGCATCGCTGTCGAGAGCCTCGAGACGGCGGCGGCCTTCTACCGCGACGTGCTGGGTCTGGAGCCGCATCCGCCGGAAACCGCCGACGGCGCGAGGATTCTCCGGCTGCCCTTTGGCGAGGCCGAGGTGGAGTTGCTGGCGCCGGACACTCCGGAGAACCCAATCGCCCGCTTCCTGGCCCGGCGCGGTCCCGGCATCCACCACATCTGTTACCGCGTGCCCGATCTGGACGCCGCGCTCGCCGCGTGCCGCGCCGCGGGGTATCGCCTGATCGACGAGTCGCCTCGCGGCGGAGTGGGCGGGCGGCGGATCGCCTTCGTGCACCCGAAAGCTACGGCCGGCATCCTGCTCGAGCTCACGGAATAGAACCGGCGCAGGGGCTGCCGGGTTCCAAATCACATCAGACCGAGTCTTTGGAGGCCGAGTCCCTGGGTGCGGGGCCGGGGCAGGGCTTGATGGGGCTGCCGGCCGATGCGAGGTCGACCTGGTTCACCAGCCACGAGCCGTCGGAGGTCCGGATGGCCGTGAAGGGCACGACGCGCACGCAGTCGGGGCGCCGGAGCTCCACCTGGAGCGACCGGCTCGCCGCGTCGGAACCGGAGCCCACGTCCGAGACGATTCGGTAGTCGGCGCGCGAGAGATATGCCTGCATCACGACCATCCGCTTTTCCCAATCGGGTGGCTGGTTGGTGCGGGCCGCGGGGCCGCCGGCGCCGCCCCAGTGCGTGGCCATCGTGGTCAGGTTGCTGTCGGCCACGCCTTTGAGAAAGCCCCGCACGGCGGCTTCGGCCGACATGGCGGGACCGGTGGCGCGCGCCGGGTCGGCGGTGGTGGCACCACCGCAGGCCGCAAGAAGGCTGATTACACCGAGGAGGCGGCGATGGAGCACGGGAGTCTCGCAGAGCGAAGGGGAACGGAGTGCGAACATAACGGGCGCGGGAGAGCCCGGCAATGACACGCGATGCGTCCGGCCGCTCGCTTCGGCTCTACGTGAACATCGATCACGTCGCGACCATTCGTGAGGCGCGCAGGACCGACGAGCCGGATCCGGTCGCGGCCGCCGGTGTCTGCGAGGATGCGGGCGCGGACGGCATCACGGTCCACCTGCGCGAAGATCGTCGCCACATTCAGGACCGCGATGTCGAGCGGCTCTCGGAGCGCGTGCGCACCGTGCTGAATCTGGAGCTCGCCACCAACGGCAACGTACTGGCCATCGCCTGCCGGCTTCGCCCGTTCCAGACCACGATCGTTCCCGAGCGCCGGGAGGAGATCACCACCGAAGGCGGGCTCGACCTCCGGCGCCCGCCGGACCGGCTGCGCCACACGATCGACGCACTCGCAACCGCGGGCTGCCGGGTCAGCCTGTTCATCGATCCCGACCCGGCCGCGGTCGACGTGGCCCGCGCACTCGGCGTGCCGGCGGTGGAGCTGCACACCGGCCGCTACGCCCATGGTTGGCGGGACCCGTCGTCGCCGCTGGAGGAGCTCCGGAACGCGGCGCGTCACGCCGCCGCCGCGGGGCTGGCGGTCCACGCCGGACATGGACTGACCTATCTGAACGTGACGCCGGTCGCGGGTATTCCGGAGATCGAAGAGCTGAACATCGGGCACAGCATCGTGAGCCGCGCCGTGCTCACCGGGATGCGCGAAGCGGTCACGACCATGGGGTCGCTCGTGCGCGGGACCCGAGTGTGACGCGCGACGTTGCGCGGGATGACGCGGACGGTAAGCTGGGGGGATTGATCGCGCGATCCCAACCGGGAGGACCCATGCTTCGCAGGCTCGGCATTCTCGCACTTGCCCTGACATTCACACTCCCCGCGGCGTGCTCGTCGACGCCCGATCCGGAGACGGACGCCGGGCCGGTGAGCGGCCGCACTCTGGTGCAGGTGGACAACCGCAACTTCTACGACATGCAGATCTTTGCCGTCCGCTTCGGCGAGCGGCAGCGCCTCGGTCTCGCCACCGGCAACCGGACCACGACGTTCGACCTCCCCGCGCACTGGACGACAGGCGCGACGGTCCAGTTCGTGGCCTCGCCGGTCGGAAGCAGCGAGGTGGCCTGGTCGCAGCAGTTCTCGGTGAGGCCCGGCGAGGTGGTGCGGCTGCAGATCAACTAGCAGAGCCGAAGCCGAAGCTCCTCAATCCGGCTCACCCGGCTGGCAGTACCCCATGTACCACCGTCAGGTGGTCTGGCCGGCGCAGCTCACGGTGCCCTTGAGCGTGCGCCCACCGCTCTCCGCGCCCGAAAAGCTGAACCGCACGCCTTGGCCCTGGCGGGTGATCGTGGCCGCGGCCACCGAGGTGAGGGTGAAGCTGCGCTCTCCGGCCGGCTTCAGCACGAAGCGCTCCTCGGTCTTGCCGTTCGGCAGCCCCTGCACCGTCAGCGCGAAGAGCTGCGATCCATCGGCGGCGGACCAACCCACCACCCAGTTCGGACGCGTGTCGTCGCCGACGTTCTGGCATCCGCCCTGCCCCCCCATCCGCAGCGTGCGGGCGGGACGGTCCGCGCCCGCGAGCGTGAGCGACAACGAGACCGACGTGGCCGAGAGATCGGGCGGCTCGAACCGCGGGGCCTCCTGCGCGCTGGCCTCCCCCGCGGCGGCCAGCAGCACGGCCGCGAGCGCGGCGCTGGAGAGAGATCGAAGCGGTCGCATAGGCCGGAGAAGATAGTCGCCTTGCTCGCGTTCCGGGCCACGGCTTACACTTCTCGGCGTCGTCCACGCCCGCTTCCGCCGAGGTCCCATGTCGAATCCGCTCGGGCCCGCCGCGTTCTTCGCCCTCGAAGCGGGAGAGTGCCTCGACCGCCTCGACAGGATTTTCGCCACGCCCCAGGGACCGCCTCCCGAAGAGATCATCCGCACCGCGCGTGCCCTCCGGGGCTCGGCGCTCATGGCCAATCTGCCGCAGCTCGCCCGTGCGGCGGCCGGCTTCGAGGCGCTCGGGCGCGCGCTGCGCGATCGGAAACGGACGTGGGACCCTG
Organism: Gemmatimonadales bacterium; assembly: GCA_050733355.1. Classification (GTDB taxonomy): domain Bacteria; phylum Gemmatimonadota; class Gemmatimonadetes; order Gemmatimonadales; family GWC2-71-9; genus DASQPE01. Next base: position 3,988 of record JBOHSY010000271.1, read on the forward strand.
CCACGCAGGAGCAGGCGAGCCAGGCCATCGAGGAGTTCCGGCTGCTGGTGCGCCGGGTGCCCGAATGGCAGGAGACCGACGCCGCGCGCGCCGCGCGGGTCGCGACGTACCTGGAATCGCTCGCCGGCCAGGGACCGCTCGAGGCGGCGCGGGTCCGCAGCGCCCCGCCCGGCGAGCTGCAGACCGGCGTCCGCGCGTTCGTCGCCCGCGAGGGCGCGCTGATCGCGAGCGCGCTCGACCGGGCAGCGCGCGCCTTCCGGGCCGAGCCCGACGACCGCGAGCCGCTCTTCATGGTGCTCCGGCGCATGCAGTCGCTCCAGGGACTGGCCGAGCTGCCGGACTTCCCGCCGCTGCCGGAGATCCTCGACGGCATCGAGCTCGCGGTGGGCGACCTGACGCGGGTCCACGCGGCGCCGCCTGGCGTCGACGCGGTGCTCGAAGCCGGAGCCGCGGCGCTGTCCCGGGTGGCCCGCGACATCGCCGACCGCGGAGTGCCAGACGCCGACGCCGAGGAGCCGCGCCGGTTCACCGAGCGCCTGCTCGAAGCGTTCGCCGTGGAGCGCGACGTCGTCCCCATCGAGACGCTCTATGTGTCGGGCGACCCCGCGCCCATGGAACGCTCCCCGAGCGCGCCGCGGTTCGCGCCGCCGTCCCCGCCGGGCTCGCTGGAGTTGGTGAGTCTCGGGGAGCACCTGAGCCAGACCGCGGGGCTCCTCGAGCAGGCTCGCTCCGACACCGAGCTCGACCTGCGACTCTACCGTCTCATCGGCACGCTGCGGGCCGCCGGTGCTCCGCACACCGACCCGATCGGCGCGGCGCACGCGGTGCTCGCACGCGCCGCCCGCGAGGTGGTGGCGGCGGGGGCGGTCCGCACCCGCCGCGGCGAATTCGCCGGCATCCTGCGCGACACCGGCGACATGCTCCGCACCGGCGGAGCCTCGCCCGACCGCATGTTCCTCTCGCGCCGCATCCTCGACGCGGCACACCGGGTCGACCTGCTGCGCACGGAACCGGCGCCGGCCGCGCCGGTTGCCGCCAGCGCGGCGGAGCCAGCGAAGCCGGCGGCAGCCGAGGCCGTAGTACCGATCGAATCGCTCGAGCTTCCGGAGCGCCCCGCCAGGTCCCCGCTCGAGGCGGGGCTGTCGGGCTATCAGCGCCGCGTGCGCGAGCAGGGGCTCGGCGAGGCGTCGCTGGCGGCTTTGGCCACCCCGTCCTCGTCCGGCGCCGCGTCCGAGACCGAGCCGGTGGTGCCCATCGACAGCCTGTGCTACAGCGGCCGCGGGGCGCTCGCCCGCGCGGCCGAGCTCCGCGCGCTCATCGGCGCGCGGCTCGCGACCGGGGAGATGGACGTCGTCCGTCCGCTCGTCCAGGAACTGCTCGATCTCGTGCCGCTCGCGCTTGCCGACGCCGAGTAATCCCGGGCGCCGCTCCCGGCTCTGGACCTCGCTGCTCGGCATCGCGATCTCGGCGGGATTGCTCGCGCTCATCCTGCGCCAGGTGGATCTCGACGACGTGCGCCGGCACCTCGCCTCCGCCCGGCCGCTCCCGCTCGTTGCCGCAGTGGTCGTCGCGACGATCACCTTCCCCATCCGTGCCATCCGGTGGCGTTATCTGCTCCGGCGGCCGGACGGCGAGCCGATGCCGTTCGGACCGCTCTGGCACGCGACGGCGATGGGCTTCATGGCCAACAACGTCCTCCCGCTTCGCGCCGGCGAGATCGTGCGGCCTTTCGCCGTCGCGCGGCTCGCCGACGTGCGGTTCACTACCGCGCTCGCGTCCATCGCGGTGGAGCGGATCTTCGACGCGCTCACCGTCGTGGCGCTGCTGACGCTCGCGCTCGCGAGCCCGGGCCTCGCCGCCGACGTGGCGATCGGCGGCGTCCCCGTGTCGCGGCTCGCCGGCATCGCGGCCATGGTCAGCGCCGCGGGGCTCGTGGCCGGCTTGCTGGTCGTGACGCGGCCGGTCGCGGCCGAGCGCCTCGTGCGGCGCCTGGTCCCGTCCGCCCGCCTCGCCGACCGCCTGGTGGGACTCATCGAGGGCATCCGGCAGGGGTTGGCGGCGCTCGACTCTCCCCGTCGACTGGCGCCGGTGCTGCTCGGATCCCTGGTGCTCTGGCTGGTGAACGCGGTGTCGTTCTGGATCTGCTTCGCGGCGTTCGATATCCCCGTCGGGTTCGCCGGCGCCCTGATGGTGCAGGGGCTGATCGTCTTCGGCGTCTCGGTGCCGTCCACGCCAGGCTACGTCGGGCCGTTCGAGGCCGCGATCGTGGCCGGCCTCGCGCTGTACGGCGTGGCGGAGGATCGGAGCTTCTCCTACGCGCTCGCCTACCACGTCACCACGTTCATCCCGATCGTGCTCCTGGGCCTCTGGTCCACGGTGCGCACCGGGGTCGGGTTCGGCGGGCTGCGGCACGCGCGGTCGACGTGAGCGAGGCGGCGACGGGCGCCGTTGCGGTGAGCGCGCACGCGAAGGTCAACCTCCTCCTTCGGGTCCTGGCGCGGGAGGCGGAGGGCTACCACGGGCTCGAGACGGTTTTCTGCCTGCTCGACCTGGCGGACGTGCTGGTCGCCCGGCGCCGCGACGGCGCCGGGGTGTCGATCGACGTCGCGGGCGACGACACCGGCCCGGCCGAGGAAAACCTCGCGGTCCGGGCGGCGAGGGCCCTGCTCGAGGCGACAGGCGCGCGCTTCGGGGTACACCTGACCCTCGAGAAGAAGATCCCCGTGCGGGCGGGGCTCGGCGGCGGCTCCAGCGACGCCGCCGCGGCGCTGGTCGCGGTCAACCGGCTGGCCGGCGACGCCGTACCGCGTCACGAGCTGCTCCAGTTCGCCGCGCGGCTCGGCAGCGATGTCCCGTTCTTCTTCAGCGGCGCGCCGCTGGCACTCGCATGGGGACACGGCGAGCGGCTGCTGCGCCTGCCGCCGCTGCCGGCCGCGCCCGGCCTGCTGCTCACGCCGCCGGTGTCCGTCGCGACGCCGGAGGCGTACGCGTGGATTGATGCCGCGCGCACCGGGGTGGGGCGCCGCGGCGCCGTGGCGCTCGACCTCGACGCGCTCGGGAGCTGGGGCGACGTCGCCCGGCTGTCCGGCAACGATTTCGAATCGGTGGTATTCGGGCGGCGGCCCGAGGTACGGCAGACGTTCGAGGCGCTCGCGCTCACACGGCCGCTGCTCTGCCGGATGAGCGGGTCCGGCTCGACGCTCTTCGCGATCTATCGCTCAGCCCGCGACCGCGACGACGCGGCCATGCAGTTGGGGCGGAAGTTCGGCACCGTGCGCGCGGTGCAGACGATGGCGAGCCCCGCGCTGGGACCGGAGACGGTGATCAGTGAGCGGTGAGCGGTGAGCAGGGCAGGAGCGGAGTTCACTGCTCACTGCTGACTGCTTACTGTTACTACAGTTCTGGCCCTTCGTCCAACGGCAGGACAGCGGACTTTGGATCCGTTAATGGTGGTTCGAATCCACCAGGGCCAACTCTCGCGACGCGTACACGCCCTCCGATCGGTTAACCCATCCCGCGTTCACCAGTTCGCGAATCTCTCCGCATTCGTGGATTGTCGACGTGGAAAAAAGGGGACTGGCGGTGTGGAAACAAAAACCGTAGCATAGCGCCTTCCTCGCCGGGCCCCCGAAAAAACCTGGGGGTTGCCCCCGCGTTTCCCGGTCGTGCTGCCCGCGGCGTTGAGGCCGCGGGCCCGGAGACTGCGCGATGATGCATGTAACGACTCGGTCACCCAGCCACGCTTCTCTGCTCCGTGAAATCGCCCGCAACCTCGAACGCACCCTGACGCAGTCCGGCGAGGAACGCGTCTGCCTCGCTCACCCGGACCCCGGTCGCTCGTCGTGCGTCTGCTACCGGGACGCCAACCACCAAGGCAGCCATCGCTGTGCCTGCGGTGCGGAGTGGCCCGGCATGTTCTGACCAGTTTTACCCGTCCGGCCGGAAACCATCCACAGTGGAAATGTGCGGGGCCGCGCCCAACTGCGGCTGCCGCCGTCGTTTCCGCCCCCCCGCCCGGCTCACCCCGGATGTGGACGGCGTGTGGAGCCGTGTGTGGATTTCGTCCGGTTGACTCCCTGCCGGTTTGGCGGGTAATTTTTCAGGCTCTCGTATGCCGGATATATCGCAGGCCCAGAGCAAGATGCTCCTCATGAGCGGCACCGCCAACCGGGCCCTCGCGGAGGAGGTCGCGGCGCACCTCGGCCAGCCGCTCTGTGAGGTCACCATCCGGCGCTTCGCCGACGGCGAGATCTTCGTCAAGATCGACGAGAACGTGCGGGGTCGGGATGTCTTCATCATCCAGCCCACCAATCCGCCGGCGGAAAACACCATGGAGCTGTTGCTCCTCATGGACGCCGCGCGGCGCGCGAGCGCGGCCCGGATCACGGCCGTGGTGCCGTACTTCGGCTACGCGCGACAGGATCGGAAGGACCAGCCACGGGTGGCGATCAGCGCCAAGCTGATGGCCAACATGGTGTCGGTGGCCGGCGCCGATCGGGTGCTCGCGATGGATTTCCATCAGCACCAGCTCCAGGGGTTCTTCGACCTGCCGGTCGATCACCTCTACGCGGCACCGGTCTTCGTGAGCCATTACCGGCAGAAGGCGCTGAAGGATCCGGTGGTGGTGGCGCCCGACGTCGGCTCGGCCAAGATGGCACGCGGGTTCGCCAAGCGGCTCAACGCGTCGATCGCCATCATCGACAAGCGCCGGCCCTCGGCCAACGTCGCCGAGGTGGTGAACGTCGTCGGCGAGGTCACGGGACGCGACTGCCTCGTGCCCGACGACATGATCGACACGGCCGGCACGATTGCCGAGGCGGTCCATGCGCTGAAGCGCCTGGGCGCCAACGACATCTACTGCTGCGCCACGCACTGCCTGCTCTCCGGGCCGGCGGTGGAGCGGCTGATGGCGTCGCCGGTGAAGGAAGTGGCGGTCACCAACACGATCGCCATCCCGCCCGAGCGGCGGTTCGATCGGCTGAAAGTGCTCTCGATCGCCGGACTCCTGTCCAAGGCCATCGGGTACACCCACAGCGATCAGAGCGTGAGTTCGTTGTTTGATTGAGGACGAGCCGATAGCCGACAGCCGACAGCCGATAGCCGATAGCCGATAGCCGATAGCTGATAGCTGATAGCTGATAGCGAACAGAGGATAGGTCTTATGGCCCAGCAGGCCACCATCTCCGCCGCGCTTCGCAGCCACACCGGCAAGGGCGCCGCGCGCACCCTCCGCCGCGACGGCAAGGTGCCGGGAGTCATCTACGGGCACGACCGGCCGCCCGAGTCCGTCACCCTCGACACGGCCGCCCTGCAGCGGACCCTGCTCGGCATCAGCGCCGCGACCACCGTGGTGGAGGTCGCGATCGACAACCGCGCTCCGGTGAAGGCGCTGATCCGCGAGATCCAGCGCGATCCGCTCAAGCCGGGCGACATCCTGCATGTCGACCTGTACGAGGTGCGGGCGGACGAGAAGGTCACGGTGGACGTGCCGGTGCGCCTCGTCGGTACCGCCGACGGCGTGCGCAACTTTGGCGGCGTGCTCGACCAGGTCCTCTACTCGCTCGAGATCGAGGTGCTCCCGGGCGACATCCCGCCGCACGTCGCGCTCGACGTGACGAACCTCGGCATCGGTCAGGCGCTCTTCGTCCGCGACGCCAGCGTGCCGAATGCACGGGTCCTGAACGCCCCGGAGCTGGCGATCTGTTCGGTCGTCGCGCCGCGCACCGAGGAAGCGCCCGCGCCGGTCGAGGAGGCCGCCGCTCCGTCGGAGCCCGAGCTCATCCGCAAGCCGAAGCCCGAGGACGAGGGCGAGGGCGAGGGCGAAGAGTAGCCCTGCTGCGCGCCATCGTTGGGCTGGGCAACCCCGGTCCGGAGTACGCGGAGACCCGGCACAACGCCGGGTTTCTGCTGGCGGACCATCTGGCGCGCCGCTGGTTGCTCGCGCCCTTCAAGCGGGCCGAGCGCGCTCGCGAGGTCGCGGGCATGGTGGCCGGCGCCGAAATACGGCTGGTCAAACCCACGACCTACATGAATCGGAGCGGTGCCGCTCTCGCGCCGTTCCGGGCCCGCGCCGATTTCGATCCCGCGCAGCATCTGCTCATCCTGGTGGACGAAGTTGCCCTGTCTGTCGGCCGGTTCCGGCTCCGCGGTGCCGGATCGGCCGGCGGCCACAACGGTCTCAAGAGCATCGAGGGGGCGCTCCAGCGGCAGGACTATGCGCGACTGCGGATCGGCGTCGGGCCCAAGCCGCCGGACGTCGACGACCTCGCCGATTACGTCCTGGCCGACTTCGAGCCCGAGGAACGGAAGGCCGTGGATGAGCTCCTCGACCCGATGGCGGAGGCGGTCGAGTGCTGGCTGGCCGAGGGCATCGAGATCGCCATGACGAGGTTCAACAGGTGACGCGACCCGCGATCCGCAATCCGCTCTGGCCGCGGTCTTTCAGGACGGCCGCGGGCACCGAGCGGCGGCGGTGAGCGCGGACAGCGGATAGCGGATAGCGGATAGCACAACATGCTGCGCCTGGGAATCGTCGGTCTCCCGAACGTTGGCAAGTCCACCCTCTTCAACGCCCTCACCTCAGCGGGCGCGCTCGTCGCTAATTATCCCTTCGCGACGATCGAGCCCAATACCGGCGTCGTCACCGTACCCGATCCACGCCTCGACGCGCTCGCGCGGCTCGTGGCCCCGGAGCGCACGGTGCCGGCCACGGTCGAGTTCCTCGACATCGCCGGGCTGGTGAAGGGCGCGAGCCAGGGTGAGGGGTTGGGCAATCAGTTCCTCGCGCACATCCGAGAGGTGGACGCGGTGGTGCACGTCATCCGCGCGTTCGACGACCCCGACGTCCAGCATGTGATGGGCGCGACCGACCCCGTCCGGGACCGCGAGGTGGTCAACATCGAGCTCGGCCTCGCGGACCTCGCGACGGTCGAAAAGCGGCTGGACCGTACCGCGCGCACGGCCAAATCCGGCGATCCCCAGGCAAAGATGGAGCAGGGGCTGCTCGAGGCGCTGCAACGGGCGCTCGCCGAGGGCAAGCCTGCGCGGGTCGTGGTGCCGACGCAGGAAGAGTCCCCCGCGTACCGCTCGCTCAACCTGCTCACGTCCAAGCCCGAGCTTTACGCCGCCAACGTGCCGGAGGACGCCGTCGTGACCGGCAACGCGTACGTGGACGCGTTGACCGCGGCCGTGGCGGGAGATCACGAGCCCGCGGAGATCGTCACCTTTTCAGCCAAAGTCGAGGCCGAGCTGGCCGAGCTCGCGCCGGAGGATCGCACGGAGTTCCTCCACTCCCTCGGGCTCGCTGAGTCGGGGCTCGATCGGCTGGCCCACGCCGCCTATCACCTGCTGGGCCTGCAGAGCTACTTCACCGCCAGCGAGACGGAGGTCCGCGCATGGACCATCCATCGGGGCGACAAGGCTCCCGCGGCCGCCGGGGTGATCCACTCGGACTTCGAGAAGGGCTTCATCCGCGCCGAAACCGTCGGGTACGACGATTTCGTGCGCGCGGGGGGTTGGAAGGGCGCGCGGGAGCAGGGCCTGGCCCGTGCCGAAGGCAAGGAATACGTCGTCCGGGACGGCGACGTGATGCTGTTCCGATTCAGCAGTTGAGCCCGCGCTGGACCAGCCTCGAACTTCCGCTGCCGCCCCCTTCAGCCTAGTTTGGAGGGTTGTGTTCGAGCCTCCTCCTCGGCCCATGGCGGGCCGGGGCGTCCAGTCCACGGGAAGGCGGTCTCATGGTTCGTCCGTACGAAGTCGT
>JBOHSY010000272.1:0-3080 GCA_050733355.1 Gemmatimonadales bacterium
GCCGTCAGCAGACCGCCGATCCGCACCACCGCGAGCTGCGCCACCTGCGGGAAGATGCGGCTGATGCCGCTGATGCGGCGCAGCTTGCCGTCGAGCGCGGGACGCTTCTCGGCCTGGCATCCGCGCGGCTCGTGCCGCGCGGCGCGACCCCCCTCCTCGAACGCCGAGGGGATGAATCCCAGAAACCGCCAGCCGCGGTAGCGGGTCGGCATGTCCTCGGCTCCGGCGATGGTCGCGGCGCCGGGCTCGGCTTCGGCGCAGAGCCCCGGCGGGGCACCCGGGCCGGTGAGCGGCAGCGTCGTGAAGGCGCGGGAGATGAAGAGCGTATCGCTGTCCGGGCCCGGCGCGAGCGCGTCGAACAGCGCCGCCGCGCGCACCGCGATCGCACGGCTGGTCGTCTCCATCCCATCGCGGGCGGCAGCGAGGCAGGTTTCGCGAGTCGCCGCGTCGACGCCCACCCACTCCCACCCGCGCGTGCCGTGGGGCCCGCGCATGCGCGTGCGCCGGAGGGCCGGCGGTGTACAGCGTGACGCCGCGGACCAGGTGGGCGAGACGTCGCCTTCCGCTCCGTTGGCGAACAGGTACACCGCGCGCGGCGCCGGTCCTCCGGGTCCACCGGCCAGCGAGTCCACGTGCGCTTCGAGAATGCGCGCCACTCGCCCGTGAATATCCCCGTCCCAGAGATCGTTCTCAGGCGAATTCCCGGTGCCGTGAATGGCGAGGATCGAGAGGGCGCCGGCCGGTCGGAAATCCGCATCCGGCCCCGACCGGACGTCGACCCGGAGCAGCAGCAGCGTCGAGTCCGGAGCGGCCCCGCCCGCGGCGGCGCTCCGGTTCCGGGTGACGCTGGCCACGGTGGTCGTTCCCCACGCGACACGGGCGGCGCCCCGGCTCTCCCACGCCCGCAGCACCGCGCCCGCCACGCGCTCCGCGAGAAAGGCGACCATCGCGGGATCGTACCCCGGCACCGACGAGCCCTGCCGGTTGTAGGACTCGGCGTCGAGGAAGTGACCCGGCCCCGAGTGCGTATGCGTCGCGGCGAGCATCAAGCGGTCGGCCCCGATCGGCGCGCGGGCCCGGACCAGCTCGGCCACGCGGCGATGCAGAATCACGGAGACGAACGGCAGGTCGGCCACAACGTACGCGACGATCTCGCCTCGACGGTCCTCGAGCACCAGCGCGCGGGCATGCAGCCGCGCCCGATGTCCCGCGGCCGGCCGCCCCTCCGGCCCGCCACCGGCCAGACCCGGGCCCGGAGGCGGCGTGATATCGGTCCGCGCGAGGCCCGCCAGGAGTCCGCGGCTCACGGTAGACGGCGGGGGCGACGAGACGGCCGGCAGCATCAGCGGCTGCGCGCGCGCGCATCCCGCGAGCAGGAGCGCCGACGACAGCCATGCGAGCGGAATCCGCCGACCGGTCATCGCCGTCGCCGCCGATCGGGAAACGCGACCGCGCTCACGGTGAGCTCCACCCACACCTTGAGTCGCGTGGTGCCGCCCACCGCGTCCGTCACCCGGGTGGCGCCGTCGCGGCTCCATTGGGTGTGCAGACGAACGGCCACGGCCGGCTCGAGCGCGCCGCCGGCGGGCTGCAGGTCCAGCGTCAGCGGCAGATCCAGGTGGGTGAGGCCGCGATCGGGTCCCGGCCCCGCGCTCCAGCCCACAACGGGGCGAACCGAGATGACCGTCGCGGGGCGCGGCTCGGGGCTCGCGAACACGGGCAGCGTGGCGCCTGCCTCGGCGTACAGCTCGCGCGTCGATCCGACGTCGCGGAAGAACGTGATCTCCGGGGCGAGCAGCGAGCCGTGCCAGGCCGCTGCGGCGAACACCTCGCTCGTGCTCTGCGCACTCCCACGACCGCCCGCCGCTGCGTCGCCGTGAAAGGTGTAGCGCACCCATCCGGCCGTGAGCGCGACCGGGCCGGCATCCGCGCCGAGCGACACGTCCACGTCCACCTCGCCCAGCCCGCGGCGGTCGAGCCCCCGATCGCCGAGATCGCCGATGCCGGCGCGACTCAGCTCGACGTTGCCCCAGACCCCCGCGGCGAGCGCGACCGGGCCGGCGCGGAGCTCCAGCTCGGCGGCAGGCTGGAGCACCCAGCCATTCACGCGGGTAACCCCGCGCCAGACATATCGGTCGGCGAGCGTGGCGGCGGCTCCGGCCGAAAGCTGCGCGGCCGCCGGGGTAGCGAGACCGGCGATGAGGGCGAGCACGATGCGGGCGAGCACGTCGCGAACCTAGCCGGGGAGGTTGCCCCCGCAAGCCGCCGCGCGCAGGTTCCCACCGCCCCATGCAACCCGTTCTCGACCGCCTCCGCGCCGCCCTCGGGGACCGCTACGCGCTCGAGCGCCAGCTCGGCGCAGGCGGCATGGGCGTGGTCGTGCTGGCCCGGGACCTGCGGCTCGACCGACCGGTGGCGATCAAGGTGATCCGCCCCGAGCTCGCGACGGAGATCTCCACCCAGCGGTTCGTTCGCGAGGCCAAGCTGCTCGCGCGGCTCTCCCACCCGAACATCGTCCCGGTGCACGACGCCGGCGTCGCCGACGGCCTGCCGTACTACGCGATGGAGTACGTGGAAGGCGACACCCTGGCCGAAACGCTCGCCGCCGGGCCGCTCGGCGCGGAGGCCGTGCTCGCGCTCGGAGATGCGCTGCTCGATGCGTTGGCCGCCGCGCACAAGCAGGGCGTGATTCACCGCGACATCAAGCCGGCGAATATCTTCGTGGCCGGCGAGCGGGTGCTGCTCGCGGACTTCGGCGCGGCGCGCATCGACACCGGTGAAACGGGCCTGACCGAGAGCGGTGCGCTGGTCGGAACTCCCGCCTACATGGCGCCGGAGCAGCTCACCGGCGGTCCCGTCACACCGCCCACCGACCTGTACGCGGTGGCCATGGTGTTGTACGAGGCGAGCACCGGCGCGCGGTGGCAGCCGGCGTCCGCCCCGGAGCACGGCGACTGGTCGAGGGTGCCGAAGCCGCTCGTGCCGCCGCTGATGCGGGCGCTCGCCGTCAGCCCGGACGCCCGCTGGCCGACGGCGGAGGCGTTTCGGAACGCGCTCCGGCCGCGCCGCCGGTTCGGGAC
>JBOHSY010000273.1:0-5483 GCA_050733355.1 Gemmatimonadales bacterium
GTACGGGGGCGTTGAAGAGCTGACCCGCCTGCCCGCGCGCGAGGTGAAGGAGATCCGCTATCTGAACCCTTCCGAGGCCCAGTTCCGCTTCGGGCCCCGGCACGGTGCCGGAGTGATTGTGGTAACCCTGGAGTAGGGAGGCAAACATGTGGTCGATCGGCCGGGCCGGCCTGGCGCTCGCAGTCGGTACGTTCGCTCCCCTGGCTGCGGGCTGCGATTCGACGGCCCCTCCAGAGCTCAGGTTGGTAATCATCGGGGGCGATGGTCAGATGGCGTGGCCCGGAGAACTCCTGCCGCAGGACCTGGTGGTCAAGTACGCCGACCTGCAGGGCCGGCCAGACCCCCCGCGAGACGTGATCTGGTCCGGCGGCGAGCTCGAGGCCGCCTCCACCGTGACCGGCAGCGACGGCCTGGCGCGCAACCGCTGGCGCATCCCGTTGAATGCCAGTTTTCGGAGCACGCTGTGGGTCGGGGCCAGGGTTGACGACGCAGCTGTGGCCTTCAGCGCCCGGGTCCACGAAGGGTACTCGTACGACTACTCCTACACCCGGCCGACAATTCCACGGCCCGGTCCGTCCAATGAGGACTGAGATCGCCGCACTGCGGGCCGGCTTCCCCGGGAGGGAACTCATGCGCGCTCACCTGCCGACGCTTGCCATTGCCGTCCTTTGCTCGTCCGGCTGCGGCGATGGCGTCACCGATCCCGCGCCCAGCAACGTGCGGGTGTCGGTCTCCACGATCGGCGTCGATCCAGACGCCGCCTACCTCGTGTACGTCGGTGAAACGGTCCGCACCGTTCCGTCCAGCTTTGTCACCGACCTGTTGCTGGCGGCGGGAACCCACGATGTCCGGCTGGACGCCATCGCCCCCAACTGCACCCTCCAGGGCCCCGCCTCCGTGCGGGTGACCGTCGCGCTCGGCCAGCTTTCCGTCGTGCAGTTCCGGCTCGAGTGCCGGGCGGTGACGGCAGCGGTCGAGGTCGTGGCGCCCACCTCGGGCCGGGACGTCGACCCGGACGGATACACGGTGGTCGTGGACCAGGGATCGGCCTCGGAGCTGACCACGACGGTCTTCGCCAACGGCTCGGTTACGGTGGAAGGCCTCGCGCCGGGCACCCACGTCGCCTCGCTGGGCGGCCTGAGCGACAACTGCGCGCTGACCGGATCGGGCAGTATCGAGTTCGGCGTGACGACCGGCGGGCTCACCCGCGATACCGCCCGAGTCGCGTTCGCGGTCTCGTGCCAGCGGGTGACGGGAGACGTCCGCCTGAGCACCACGACGACCGGCGAGAATCGCGATCCCGCCTATTGGGTGCTGTTCGATGGCGTTCAGCTGCTCGAGTTCGATTACTACTACTACTACTACGGCGTCCCGGTCGTCCTGGGGCCGAACGACACCCGGCTGTTCGAGCAGGTTCCACCGGGCAACCACACGTACGAGCTCACCGACATCGCGCCGAATTGTGTGGTGGAGGGGACCAATCCGCGGGCGGTTTCGGTCAGCATCGGCGCCATCTCCGAGCTCGCGTTCCACGTCGTCTGCACCTAGCGCGCCATGCGCCGCCTCAGGCACTTCATCGCGATCGTTCTGCTCGCCGGCTGTGCGACCGAGCCCGGCGAGCTCGGGCCGCCCATCCCGGCGATCGATGAGGCCGGGGTGCGGCGCGAAGCCGGCAATGCGTTGAGCGCCGTAGTCACCCTGCGCATTCGCTACGCCGACAGCGTGCTGGTGCGGTTCGGCACCGTCGAGAGCGCGGCGCTCGACAGCATCACCGCCGCCGTGAGGGTGTCCGGCGAAGCGGCCACCATCCCGGTGCTCGGACTTCTGCCCGGCACGGCGTACACGCTTCAGGTGGCGGCGTTCGGCGCCGGCGGGACCACCCGGAGCGACCTGCTCCACCTGACCACCGATACGCTTCCCGCCGATCTGCCGCGCTACGATGCCGGCGGGCCTGATCCCTCACCGGGCTACGTGGTCTTCGCGGCCGGCGGGTACGGCCTGGCCATCGACAACAGCGGACGGGTGGTCTGGTACGCGCGGTTGGACGACCCGGCGACTCTCAACTTTCAGCCGCAGCCCACCGGCCGATACTACACCCGCCCGACCACGCCGGCGACGGCGCTGCCCTGGCTCGAGATCGACCCGCTCGGCACCGTGACCCGCACGCTCGGCTGCGCGCGCGACCTGGTGCCCCGGTTCCACGACCTCGGCGTCCGGCCGGACGGCTCGTACTGGATCATGTGCGACGAGTCGCGCACGATGGACCTGTCGGCCGACGGTGGCAGCCCGACGGCGAGGGTGACGGGCACCGTGGTCCAGCAGATCGCCGGTGACGGCCGGCTGCTCTTCGAGTGGAGCTCGTTCGAGCACTTCTCGATCGAGGACCTGGACCCGGCCGACCGTGCCGGAGCCAGCGTCAACTGGACCCACGGCAACGCGATCGATCTCGACCCGGACGGCAATCTGCTGATCTCATTCCGGAGCCTGAGTGAGATCACCTCCATCGATACCCGCACGGGCGCGGTGCGCTGGCGGATGGGAGGCCGGGCGAACCAGTTCGCCTTCACCGAACCGCTTCCAGCCTTCCGGAGCCAGCATGGCCTCCGCGCGACCGGCCGCGGGACCCTCCTGCTGCTGGATAATCTGGGAGAGGCGGGCGGCAGCCGGGCGGAGCGCTACGTAGTGGACGAGCAGGCCCGCACGGTCCGGCTCGACGGCTCGGCAACTCCGACGCCGGCGACCGTGGCGCAGCTCGGCGGCACCACGCAGCACCTCCCGGGCGGCCGCGCACTCGTGGCGTTCGGGAACGGGGGCCGGGTCCAGGAGTTCGATGCCGCGGGCGCGGTCGTCTGGGAGATCTACGGCAGCCCGGGCTACGTCTTCCGGGCCACGCGGATTCGCTCCTTGTACGACCCGGGAGCCGGGCTGCCGCGCTGAGCAACCCCCGTCGGTCGTGGCCGTCTCACGAATGGGACATGCGTACCTCGCCTGAGAGACCCTGGATCCGTGACCGCCCGGAACTGACTCGTTCGAGCGGTCTATCGCCGGTGAGCGACAGCGATGCCGCGCTCGTGGCCCGTACGCTCGACGGCGACCTCGCTGCGTTCGCCGCGCTCATGGCCCGCTACCGCGATGCGCTCGGCCGGTACGCATTCGCCATGCTGGGCAGCCGCGAAGACGCGGAAGAGGCGGTGCAGGACAGCTTCATCCGCGCGCACCGGTCGCTCCGCGACTGCCGGCAGCCGGACCGGTTCGGTGCCTGGCTCTTTGCCATCTTGGTGAACCGCTGTCGCACCTCGCGACGCCGGCTTTTCCGCCGGAAGCGGTTCGGCGAGGAACTGCGGGGCGACGTGGCGTCGAACGGCAACGAGCCGGCGGCGTTCGAGTGGCGGGAGGAAATCGCCGGTGCGCTCGCGCGGCTCCGGCCGCTTTATCGGGAGGCGTTTCTGCTGCGATACGTCGAGGAGCTGGACTACGAGGAGATGGCGCGCCGCACCGGGGTGCGGGAGCCGACCCTGCGAATGCGGGTGAAGCGCGCCAGCGATCGGTTGCGTGAGCTGCTGCAAGAGGTCCACGCCGGCTGAACGAACGGGCGAACCACGCTGAGCTACGCCCCGCCCGCCCGCGCCGCGATCTCTGCCAGACGGCGATCGATCTCCGCCTTGGGCAGCCACTGCCCCCGCACCATGACGCCGGCCTGCCGGTGCACGTTCCGGATGTCCTCGAGCGGGTTGCCGTCGAGCAGCAGCAGATCCGCCCGCTTGCCCATCTCCACCGTTCCGAACTCCGCCTCGCGCCCGAAGAACCCGGCCGGGTTCTTCGTGGCCGCCTCGAGCACCGCGTACGTGGGCACGCCGGCCTCCACCATCGCGCGCATCTCCCGCGCGAGCGAGAAGCCGGGCACGCTGAACACCTGAGGCGAGTCCGCACCGAGGATGAGCCCGGCTCCAGCGCGATGGAGCGCCTGAAGGATCCGGTCGCGGAGCGCCACGATTTCGGCCGGGGACTGTCGCATGCCGACCCGCTCGAGCGCGCCCCTCCAGAAGCTCCCGCGGGCGAACTGCGCCGTCTGCTTGACCCACTGGTCGCTGAGCTCGGACCGCACGTACTGGAGCTCGGGACGGCGGCGGAGCTCGTCGATGGAGCGGGTGCCGAGGATCGTCTTCCACACGTCCATGGTGGGCGCGTTCCAGATGCCGGCCTCCCGCGACGCGCGCGCGAGGTCCGCGATCGTCGCATCGTCCCCGCGGCTCGCCTCGACGTAGCCATCCAGATGATCCACCGACTGGCGCGACGCGATCGCGTGCCGGAGGCCGACCTCGTGGGGGACGTGGCCCGCGTAGAGGATGCCGACCTCGCGGGCCGTCCCGACGATGGCGTCGTAGGTCTCCCGTGGAATCCCGGGATAGATCTTGAGGAGGTCGTAACCCGCCGCCTTGTACTCCCGGACCTTGCGCCGCTCGTCGTCCGGGCTGCCGACCGACTCGCCGCTGAATGGCGGCGCCACGGCGAAGAGCGTGGGCCCCAGGATCTCGCCCGCGGTGATGCGGCGGCGAAGCTCGTACTGAAACGGGGTCCCGTTCATGCCCCGGATGGTCGTGGCGCCGGTCAGGACGTAGAGGGCCATGATGTCGACGGCCGCGGGATTCTCCTCGCCGGGCACATGGGCGTGCATCTCCGCGATCCCCGGCATCAGGTACTTGCCCCGACCGTCGATCCGGCGGAACCCGGGCGGGATCCGCAGCGAGGCGGTCGCACCGATGCCGATGATCCGCCCACGGGCCACGACGACCGTGCGGTGCTCGAGCACCCGCTCCCGGTCCATGGGCACGACGGCAACGTCGATGAACGCGTGGCCGATCGAGGTGTCCTTCGGCGCCGGCAGGCCGACCTGCGCCAGTGCGACCGCGGCGAGGAGATGCAGCATCGGAGACGTCCGGAGTGATGAGACGGCGAAAGGTAGGCTGTCCCTGACTGGCGTTGCAACGTCCGCGAGTCACGGACAGTCTCAGCTTACGTCGGCTCGATCGGCCGGACGGACACGATGCCGCCATGACGCAGATGCGGGCAGGTCCGCGCGATGGCGAGCGCCTCGTCGTGGTCGCGCGCGGCGATCACGAAGTACCCCGTGGGCCCGGTGATCGCCCCCCCGGCCGCGCCACCGAGAGTCCACGCGTCCGCGCCGAGCTTCTCGCCGCCGACCAGCCGGCCGCGGCCCGCAAGCTCGCCGGCCCACGCGCTGTATTCCTCGACCAGGGCCCGCTCTGACGCCCGGCCGGAGTTGAACTCCGCGCCCTCATAGAGCAGCAGGGTGTACTGGTCGAGCCCCGCCGCGGGCGCCGGTGCGGGCCGGCGGCCGAGCGCGAACCCGCCCACGAAGAGCAGGAGGCCCGCGGCGATCGCCACGGGCCAGGCCCAGCGCGGGGCCAAGGTGCGGCGTGGCACCGCGGCACCGCCGCGCAGCAGGCCGCGCGCCCGCAACG
>JBOHSY010000274.1:0-1225 GCA_050733355.1 Gemmatimonadales bacterium
CACGTACACCGCGAGGGAAGTCTCCTGGGTCAGCGCAGGTCCACCAATCACGCCGACGGCCAGGTCGGATCCGCCGGCCGGTGCGGCGCCCCCGCCCGCCCCGCCGGTGCGGGACGCCGGGCGCCCGCCGCGCCCCTCCCGGTCGAACTCCGGCGCGTTCGGGTCCGGCGGCTGGGGACCGCGCGTAACCCGCGTCACGACGGAGGCGCCGCCCCGGCCGGCGCCGGGGTCGCCGGCGTCCGGCCCCATCACGGACAGCGTCGTGGTCCGGGCGCCCGTGGGACGCCGGAGGAACTCCGGCCGGAGCCGCAACACGACCTGGTAGGCGTCTTCGACCTGCAGCGGCTCGATCTCTTCCCGGGTGATCACGTCGCGCTGCCGGGTGGCCTGCTGTGCCGGCAACGGCATCGCGCCGGCCATGGCCAGGCCGGCGAGAGCCACATGGACCAGGAGCGTGCGGGGCATCGGTCTCTCCTTCTCCGAGGGGCGTCTTGTGAACGGTTTGCGCGAGCCGTAACATTGAGCGACGGGCTCATCCCCACCTCACCCGGACCTCATCAGGGCCCCATGACCCGGCTGGAGACCCTCGGCGGTCTCAGGCTGACCGACGGCAGCGGCGTCGCGATACCGGCCCAACGCCGCCGCCTCGCTCTGCTGGCTCTTCTCGCGGTCGCTGGCCAGCGTGGACTCTCCCGCGACAAGCTGCAGGCGTTTCTGTGGCCGGACGGCGATCCGGACGGGGCACGGCACGCCCTGGAGCAGGCGATCTACGGTCTCCGCCGTCAGTTCGGCGACGACCTCTTTGCCGGCACGAACCCGCTGGTGCTCAACTCCGCAGTTCTTCAAAGCGATGCGATCGAGCTGGCGCACGCGTTGGAGGCGGCCGACCACGGGTCGGTGGTGCGGCTGTACCGGGGACCGTTCCTCGACGGCTTCTTCGTGGGTGAGGCACCCGAGTTCGAGCGGTGGGCGGAGTCGTCGCGCGCCCGGTTCACCGAGCAGTACGTTGCCGCGCTCGAGGCGCTGGCGCAGCGAGACGAGCGGGCGGGAAGGCCTGCGGACGTGGTGGAGTGGCGCCGGTTGCTGGTGGCGGCGGATCCGTACGCCGCCGCGCCGACGCTTGCCCTGATGCGGGCGCTGGCCGCGGTCGGCGATGCGGCGGGCGCGATTCAGCGGGCGCGGATTCACGAGGCGCTCATCCGGAAGGACTTCGACGCCGAACCCG
>JBOHSY010000275.1:0-16990 GCA_050733355.1 Gemmatimonadales bacterium
GAGCAGGCCGGCAGGCAGAGCGGCCGCCCGGTGTCGGTCGCTCGTTGTCCTCCACCATTGTTCACGCCCTACCGGCTCCGGGACCTGGTATTGCCGAACCGGATCGTGGTGTCGTCGATGTGCCAGTACCGTGCGGACGACGGGCTTCCGAATGATTGGCACTTCGTGCACCTCGCCAGCCGGGCGATCGGCGGCGCCGGGTTGGTGATGACCGAGATGACCGACGTGAGCCGCGAGGCCCGGATCTCCCCCGGCTGCACCGGGATGTACCTCCCGGCCCACGTCGCGGGGTGGCGGCGGATCGTGGAGTTCGTGCACCAGGAGAGCGAGGCCAAGATCGGCATCCAGCTCGCGCACGCGGGCCGGAAAGGCTCGACCCGGGTGCCCTGGGAAGGCGAGGATGAGCCGCTGGCCAAAGGGAACTGGCCGCTGATCGCGCCTTCTCCCATCCCCTACCGGCCCCACAACCAAACGCCGAGGGAGATGAGCCGGGGCGACATGGACGAGGTGAGTGCGGACTTTGTTCGCGCCACCGGGATGGCCGACGCCGCCGGCTTCGACGTGCTGGAGCTGCACCTGGCGCACGGGTACCTCCTGGCCTCGTTCATCTCGCCCCTCACCAACCGGCGGACCGACGAGTACGGGGGATCCCTGGCCAACCGGATGCGCTACCCTCTGGAGATCGTGACCCGGGTCCGCGCTGAGTGGCCCGAGGCCAAGCCGCTCTCCGTCAGGATCTCGGCCACGGATTGGGTGCCTGGCGGGATGGAGGCGCAGGATGCGGTGGAGGTCGCCCGGATGGCGGTCGCCGCCGGGGCCGATATCGTGGACGTCTCCGCAGGGCAGACCGTGCCCGAGGGGAAGCCGGTGTACGGCCGCCAGTTCCAGACGCCGTTCAGCGATCGGATCCGGCACGAGGCGCGGGTGCCCACGATGACCGTGGGGAACATCTCGTCGCCCGCTGATGTCAATACGATCCTGGCGGCCGGCCGCGCCGATCTGGTGGTGCTGGCGCGGGCTCACTTGTGGGATCCTTACTGGACCCGCCATGCCGCGGCCGACCTCGGTTACGCGCTCCCCTGGCCACCCATGTACGCGACGCTGAACCGCTACACGCCGCGACTGCGGTAGATCTCGCAGCCGCCTGCGTTGGCCACCAGCGCTGTGCATTCCAGTCCATCGCCGCCTCACGGCGAGCCGGCATCAGGCTCCGTCAGGGACGCCAGTGACGTTCCCTCCTGGGTAAGCGCGGCTTGCAACCGGGCGGCGACCTCCGCGACCACGACTCCCGCCGCCGGCGTCGCCAGTGTCTTCCCTCCACCCGGCAACGATACCTCCTCGAGGTCGGACCTAGCCCAAAAGCGCTCCATGAACTCACGATCGCCGTAAAGCGGCACGCCCTCGATCAGCACGAGCTGCACGGTGGCCGGAGTCGCATCGATCACTGCATTGTACGGGTCATCCGGCTCTCCGCTGACCACCAGCAGGTCGGCACGCAGCCCGGGGCGGATTTCGCCGACCTCGTCGTCTAAACCAGTGATGCGAGAGGGCACGGACGTGACCATATCCACGAGCTGGCGGGGCGTCAGCCGGGCGCCGAGGTGCTGTTGATTCCACTGTGCCGCGGTCTTGAGCTCGTCGAGCATGTTGCTGCTGCCGGTGAGCGCCCAGTCGGGTGCCAACGCGATCTCGACTCCCGCGTCCAGCGCGGCCGAGATGTTCGCGGTGGCCCCGTACAGCTCGAGGTTGCTGCGAGGCGACCAGACGAGCGCCGTGCCGGTGGAAGCCATTGCCTGGAAGTCGGTCGCTCCGAGCGACACGCCATGGATCAGGACGCCTTTCGGGTTCAAGAGCGACTCCGATTCCAAGAAGGTGAACTGCTCTTGCGCCACGGCGTCCGTGCCCTCGGCGACGTGCATCGCCAGCGCCTCGTAGAAGGGATTGGCGATGAAGGAGAGGGCGGCCTGAACAAACGCGTCCCGCCCAACGACGTCGGACGGCGGTGGAAGCCGAAATCCGGCCACGTTGAAGATGTGCTCGCGGTCGAGCTCCGTCGTGCCGTAGAAACCGCTGTTGAAATCCAAGTTGCGCACCAAACCATGGATGCAGGGGACCGAGTGCGTCGCGATGACCGCGGTCGTTCCACCAACCAAGGCGCGGAGCTCACCCCAGGCGTTCATGTCGCACACGTACGAAGGCAGCAGGCGGTCGAACGGTCTGCGCAGCTGCCGGAACTCGGGACTGCCCGCCCACTGCGCCTGATTGGTGAATCGGGGCCCCGGACTCCAGCGACGTAGCACGTTCCAGGGCACATGGTTGTGAAGATCGATCAGGCCGGGACTGATGATGCCGTCCACATTCAACTTCAGGGCGTCAGGAATGTCCGGTTGCTTCTCAGACACCGACGCAATCCGGCCGTTCACAATGGTGACGTATCCGTGCTTGACCACCGCGGACGGCGTGATCACCGTGCCGCGGAGGACGACCGGCGTTCCGCTCGCCACGGTGCCCGCCGCGGTGGCCGGGTCGATGGAAAGGGGGGGCGCCACCGGGCTGTCGGGATCCTGACATCCCACAAGCAGCGCGGCGGCTGCCACTGAATACCGCGTCAGTCTGTGCTTCACTGCCGGAGCGATGGCAACACCCGTAGCTGCGACATCGACGATTGGGTTCACGGGACCTCCAAACGTACCGGCCGCCATTTCAACGAATCCAATCCACCGGCTCGAACTCCCCGCTAGCGATGCCGCTATTCTGGCTGATATACTGGCCACGAAAGCCGATGATGTTGACAACGGAGACGATCCCAAAGTTCAAGGAGGCGTCTCCTGTAGCGGGCGATGTCTCAGTGGGCGGGAAAATGCGAACTCTCCCCAGGTGAGCCCATTTTCCTGAGCCATCCTCGCACGCGCTGCTCGGTGCTTCGTCCGGTTGCGTTATGTCGTTAGGAGGAAGCGCCTTGTAGGAGCAGTATTGGAAAGTCACCGCGCCACCCTCGGCAGGCTCTCCGGAGACTAGAGCCTCCACATGCGCAGTGAGGGTCAATTCGCCGGCGCCGTTGATGGAAAACGAGAGTTCATACGAGCCGGCCACACCCGGGGCCAGAGCAGTGAGGGGTTGGACAGCGTCAGGCGTGGTTCCGGGTGCAATGGGCGACTCGCCTGAGCATGCGACAACCGATGCAGCGAGGACGGCGAAGATGAAACCTGAGGGGTGATGGCGCGGCATGTGGGGACTCCTCTCTATCCGTGTCTCTCACGAGACTCCTCTTCACGATGACAGTCGCTTCGTAGTTCGCTGAGGTCCGGAAAGTCATTGCCGGCGCCGTGTCCACTGCACGGCGCGCTGCTGCACCTCCTGCCGGCATTGGAATCGGGGCAACCCGGCCCGCATCCGGTCGGGCGCCCTGTATCCCTGAACGCGGGAACCGTTCGCGAAAGCGGACACCGGGCGCATCGCGCCCGCTTGAACGCATCGACCGGGGCGAAAGCCGACCGCCGCCAAGGCGCGAGACAGCTGCGCCTCAGCGGCGGAGTGCGTGGCGGGAAGCCGGTTACGGCTTCCAGTCCGGACTGTGATCCTGCGCGGGGTTCTGGCTGAGATTCAAGGCGCCTCCGGTTGTCGAGGCGCCGATGCAGACCTCGTCGTCGGTCCCCACGTCGGTGACGAAGGCGAGCTCGGTCCCGTCGGGTGACCAGCGCGGCTCCGACTCGATGGCGCCCGGGAAGGTCCGCCGGACCACGTCCGCGCCGGTCGGGGCGGCCGTGAAGATGGCCAGCGCGCCGTCGCGGGTCGAGTGGAATGCGATCCGGCTCCCGTCCGGTGACCAGGCGGGTGCGGCATCGGAGGCCGCGTGCGTGGTGACCCGGACCGGATCGGTCCCGTCCGCATCCATCACGTAAATCTCGTCATTGCCATCGCGCATGGAGACGAACGCGATCGCGCCGTCCGGCGACCAGTCGGGATCGTCGTCGGCGCCCGCGCTGGTCGTAAGCCGGAGGGGATCGGTACCGTCGGCGTCCATCGCATAGATCTCGCGGTTGCCGTCGCGGTCCGAGGCGAAGGCGACACGCACGCCGTCGGGCGACCAGGCCGGCGCGACGTCGGCCGCGGGGTCGTGGGTGAGTCGGGTCTGGGCGCTGCCGTCGGCGTTCATGACGTAGATCTCGGCGTTGCCGTCGCGGTCGCTCACGAACGCGATCCTGGCGCCGTCGGGAGACCAGACCGGATCGGTGTGACTTCCCGGCGTTGCCGTGAGCGCCACCTGCCCGCTGCCGTCGAGGTCCATCCGGAGGATCTGTGAGCCGGCGCCGCTGCGCACGAAGAGAATGGGCTTGGAGCTGCAGCGAACCTCGATGGCGACCTGCACCGTGCCGCCGGAAGGAACCGTTACCGACCGCGGGTTGGACCCCTGCACCGAACAGGTGACGGCGAGGCCGGAGATCGTGAGGAGGTTCGTTCCAGGGCTCACGTCGGGGACCGTCAGCGAGCCATTGAGCGGAAGCGGCTGGGGTTGCCCGCTACCGATCACCAGGGCGTAACCATCCGCGTCCAGATCGGTTCCGGTCGTGGCGACCGTCACCTGGATCGTGCCGGGCGTCGTGGCTGGTGGCTGGGTGGGGTCTGACGAATCCCCGCCGCACGCCCAGACAAGCAGGACGCACAGGACGCGGGTCTCGGTTCTCATGGCGGTTTCTCCGGTTGGCCAGGGCAATCCCGGCGCATCCGGTCGGGTGCCCTGCATCCATGAACGCGGCAACAGTTCGCCAATGCGGACACCGGGCGCGTCGCGCTCGCTTGAACAAATCGACCGGGCAGAAGCCGGTGTCCGCTTTGGCGGACTGTTCCCGCGGGCATGAGACCGTGAGACAGAGAGGCCCGGCCGGACACGGACTGAGGCGAGGGCGCCAACGCGCAGCTATCTTTTGCAGACTGGCCCTCCAGCTCGGCGGCCAGACCAGCCTTGCGGAGCGCTCAATGTTGTGGTGTCTCCGTCATTCTGTCTGCGCCTCGGTCGTTTTCTGTGTCGTGATCATCGGACTCGCGCCGTGGTCGGCGCGGGCGCAGGAGCGCGTCGTCGCCGGCGTGCTCGTCGACGCGCGTACCCAGCACCCGGTCGCGGGCGCGCAGGTGCGGACGAGCGAGGGCGAACGGCGTGCCGTATCGGATGCCGCAGGACGGTTCCGCCTTGCCGACGTGCCGGGCACCACGGTGACGCTCGTCGTCGTCGCCATCGGCTACCGACCGTTCCGCGCCGTCGTCGGGGTCGGCTCGAGCGATGTGCGCCTCGAGCTGAGTGAGGCGGCCGTGGCCCTCGACGAGCTGATCGTGACCGGGACGGTTGGCGAGGTGGAGCGCCGCGCGATCGGCAACAGCGTGACGAAGGTCGACGTCGCGCGACAGCTCGCGCTGGCGCCGGTGCCGGACCTCACCAGCCTGATCAACGGCCGCGCGCCCGGGGTCGTCGTGATCCCGGGGAGCGGACAAGTGGGCGCCGGCCCGACAATCCGGATCCGCGGAGCCCGGAGCTTTTCTCTCAACACCAACCCCCTGGTCTACGTCGATGGTGTGCGGGTGGACAACGAGGTCGCCTCGGGGAACACGCGGGTGCAGGCGGGATCGGGCGTGATCAATCGCCTCAACGACTTCAACCCGGAGGAGATCGAAAGCATCGAGATCATCAAAGGACCAGCGGCCGCGACCCTGTATGGGACCGAGGCCTCCAACGGCGTGATCCAGATCATCACCCGGCAGGGGCGCGCGGGCATCCAGCCCGAGTTCACGGTCACGGTGCGCCAGGGCGCCACTTGGTTCATGAACCCCGAGGGGCGCATCACCCCGAACTGGGGTGTGGACCCCGCCACCGGCGATACGATCTCGCTGGACCTTTTCGCGAGCGAGCGAGCGCTCGGGCGCGAGATCTTCCGGACTGGCCGGGTCGAGGGGTATGCGATCAGCGTGCGCGGCGGTGCCGAAACGGTGAGATACTCGGCGAGCGCCGACCTGGACCGCGACGACGGCATCGAGCCGACCAACTACCTGCGGCGGCTGGGCGCACGGGCAAGCCTAGGCATCACGCCGAGCGAGAAGGTGGACGTCACGGCGAGCCTCGGATTCACGCGTGGTCACACGCAGCTCGCCTGCGAGGGTCCGTGCGGGTTCGGGGTTTGGCCGTCGCTCATCTTTGGCGACCCGGCATTGCGCGACACCCCCCGGCGTGGCTTCCTGTTCGCGCCGCCGGAGGTGCTGTGGGGTCTCTTCGACACGTTCCAGGACCTCGATCGTACCCAGTTTGGCCTCAGCCTCAAGCACCAGCCGACCGGGTGGTTTTCGCAGCGGCTCACCGTCGGCGGAGACCGGACCCACGAGGACAACCAGGAGATCCTCCGGCGCGACGACGCGCTGACCGCATTCTTCCCACCGGCTATTGCCGACGGGCAGAAGAGCGTGAACCGGCGCGACGTGACCATGACCACGGTGGATTACAGCGCCACTTTGAGCGTGCCGCTGCCGCGCTGGACCGGCGGGGTCACGTCCGCGACCAGTGTCGGCACGCAGTACTACCACAAGCTGACCAGGCTGGTCGGCGCCTCAATCGGTCAGTTCCCCGTGTCGGGTCTCGAGACGGTCTCCCCACTGGGAGCCACCACCGGCAGCGACGCCTTCATCGAGAACAACACGCTCGGCTTTTTCGTGCAGCAGCAGCTCGATTACCGCGATCGCCTGTTTCTCACGGCGGCGCTGCGGGCGGACGACAACAGCGCCTTTGGAAAAGACTTCGACGTCGTCTATTACCCGAAGGTTAGCGCCGCGTGGGTGCTGTACGAGGAGCCGTGGTGGCGGGTGCCACACGTCGACGCGCTCCGGGTGCGCGCCGCGTTCGGTGCGTCGGGACAGCAGCCGGACGACTTCGCGGCGCTCCGGAGCTACGCTCCGATCACCAGCGGGAGCGCCGCGCCGGCGATCACGCCCCAGTTCATCGGCAACGACAGTCTCGCGCCGGAGCGCGGCGAGGAGCTCGAGGTCGGGTTCGAGGCCGCCTTCCTGAATCATCGCATCGGCGTCGACTTCACCTACTACGCCGCGCGGACCAAGGACGCGATCCTGCTGCGTGATCTCGCGCCCTCGCTCGGGTTCCCGGGCGGGCAGTTCGTCAACGCCGGGGAGATCAGGAATCGGGGCGTGGAGCTTCAGGTCCGGGCGCGCCCGTATCAGGCCCGCAACGTGGCGGTGGACCTGAGCCTGAACCTCGCCACGAATTCGAACGAGGTCGTGGATCTTGGGGGGATCGACCAGGGGAAAGGGTTCGTCCAGGTGCCGGGCGCATTCGCCAGGCAGCGACACGTGCCGGGCTTCCCGGCCGGTGCGTGGTTCACCCGGATCGTGGTGAGCGCGGACATCGATCCCGTCTTGGGCGTCGCGGGCAACCTGCTGTGCGACGGCGGTACCGGGCCGAGGCTCACGACCGGCGAGCCGACGTTGCCCGGCGGCTCGCCGGTGCCGTGTGACACCGCCCCCTACCTCTTCGTTGGCCGGCCATTCCCCAAACTCGAGGGCTCCGTCGAGGCGCGGGTGACGCTCTTCGGCCGCCTGCAGCTCTACGGTCTCGTGGATTTCAAGAGCGGCCACAAGAAGCTGGACAACACCGCGGGACTGCGCTGCGGCGTCGCGGAAGTGTGCCGGGAGAACTTCTTCCCCCGGGAGTACGACCCGCGGATAATCGCGGAGATGCAGCAGAACGGCACAATTGACAACTGGATCATCCACGGCGCCTCATTCGCCAAGCTGCGCGAGCTCTCGGCGAACTATGCGCTTCCCGACGCCTGGACCCGGCGGATCGGCGCGCGGCGGGCGGTGGTCAGCGTCGCGGGCCGCAACCTGCACACCTGGACCGGCTATGCCTGGCTCGACCCCGAGTCGGAGTTCGTCGAGGGTCCCGGCGCGGTGGGGGGCGAGCGGGAACCCTACAATCGACAGCAGGCGGCCCACTCACCGCAGCGGGCGCAATTCATCACGACGATCAGGCTCACGTTCTGAGGTCCCGGAGTCGACGGTGAAACCGAATCGCGTGGTCTCGTGGATCGCGCTCCTGCTGGCGCCGGCGCCGGCGGGGTGCTTCTTCGACGACCTCCTGAGCGTGGATGCCCCCGACCGCGTGAGCGCAGCCGAGCTCGAGGACCCCCGGAACGCTCAGCTCCTCGTCACCAGCGCGATTGCCGACTTCGAGTGCGCCCTCACCAACTACATTGCCGCCGCCGGGTTGCTGGGTGACGAGCTGGCGGACGGCCAGCTGGACTCCCGGCTGTGGGACTACGACCGGCGCAGCATCAACCCCGCCGGAACCCCGGTGTACGCCGTGTCCCCCTGTGACAACGTGCACCCGGGCGTCTATCAGACCCTTCAGACGGCCCGGTTCGCGGCGGACAACGCGATCCGGCTGTTGCAGAGCCCGATGTTCCTCGCGGCCAACATCCCCAACCACACGACGCTCCTCGCGACCGTGGCGGCGTACTCCGGGTACAGCCACCTGCTGCTCGGCGAGGCGATGTGCTCCGCGGCGGTTGACGGCGGCCCCGAGCTCACGCCCCAACAGATGTGGGAGCTCGCCGAGCAGAAGCTCACGCTGGCCATCGACATGGGCGTGGGTGCCGGCGCGAGCGAGGTCGTCAATATGGCACGGCTGGGGAGGGCGCGGACGCGTCTCGACCTCGGCCGAGGAGTGGAGGCGGTGGCCGACGCCCAGCTCGTGCCGCCGGGCTTCCGAAAGGAGGCCCAGTACTCGGCGGCGACCGAGCGGTCCTCGAATCGCATTTGGAGGATGAACAACCGCGACAACCGGATCACGATCGAGGACGACTTCCGGAACGTGACGCATATGGGCGTGGCCGACCCCCGGGCACCCGTACAGGACGCGGGTGCAACAACCCGGAACCCGCAGGTCGCGCTGTGGACCCAGGCCAAGTACCCCCAGAGAGACAGCCCCATGCCCATCGCGCGCCACGCCGAGGCGCAGCTGATCATCGCGGAGGTGCTGGGCGATACGGCCGCAGTGCGGATCATCAACGAGCTGCATGCGGCGGCAGGCCTTCCACCCTTTGCCGCCACCGACCCGGACTCGATTCGGCGGCACGTGATCGAGGAGCGTCGGCTCGAGCTGTTCCTCGAGTCGCACCACTTCTTCGACAAGCTGCGGTTCAACGCGCTGTTGGACCCGGACCCGCTGCCTGACACACCCGCGGCAGGTGCCCCCTTCATCACAGGCGGCACGTACGGGGCGACGACCTGCCTCCCGCTACCGGACGTTGAGCGGCTCAACAACCCCAATATCCCCTGAGGGTCGCCCGATCCGGGCGTTCGCGGAGGGCGACGAGGGCTGCAAAGGAAGCTCGCGCTCCTAGCGCGTTGGTGCGCGTGCCTCCCCGGGACGCTTCGGCGGAGCCGGGCCCCAGCTCGGGAAGGCGTTGAAAGAGACGGGCGAGGGCTCGGTGAGCCGCGTGGCTGCGCTGCCGTCCGCGTTCATCACGAAGATCTGTCCATGGCCGAGCACCCGGCGGTGAAATGCGATCTGCCGGCCGTCGGGCGACCACGAGGGGCTCCCGTCTTCGGCTGGGTTGTCGGTCAACTTGGTCAGCCCGCTACCATCGGCACTAATTAGGTAGATCTCGCGGTTCCCGTCCCGGTCGCTGGAGAACACGATCTTTCGCCCGTCCGGCGACCAGGCAGGGCGTATGGACCACCCTGACGGGTTCAGCGCCGCATTGAAAGTCAGCCGGCCCGGCCCGGTGCCGTCGTCGTTCATCACGTAGAGGTCGGGCACGCCGTCCCGCCGGCTCACGAAGGCAATCTTCCCACCCCTCGGAGACCACGCCGGCCATCCGTCTTCCTTCGGGCGGTTGGTGAGCTTCCTGAGTCCTGTGCCGTCCACGTTGATGACGTAGATCTCCCCCCTAGTACTGAAGGCCAGCCGCTTCCCGTCCGGCGACCAGGTCGCAGGGCTCGCCCGGACGCCCGTCGGGGCCATGTTCGTCACGCGCACCGGCTCGCCACCGCCCGCATCGATCACAAAAAGATCCCCCTCGAATGTGACAAATGCGATCCGACTCCCGTCCGGTGAAATGGCCGGGAATCTGATACGCCCATCGGTGTGCGTCAGTCGGCGCTGGTCCGAGCCGTCGGGGTTCATCACATAGATCTCGTTGTGGCCGAGATGGCCGACCGGGTCGGGGCCGTGGCGATCGGAAACGAAGGCGATCTTCGACGCGAAGGACCGGCCGGGCGGGAGACTGGGCGCCGGCGCAGCGAGGACGCGGAGCCACGCCGAGTCCGGGGACAGCGTCAGCGCCGCCGTAGCGGCCACGCGCCGTTGGAGCGCGAGGCCGTAACGCAGCAGAGAATCGGCCACGGCAATCTCACCCTTCCCTCTCAGGGCCGTGGCCAGGTCGAGGGTGGTGCCCGCGATGTCGCGGTGCTCCTCCGGAAGCCCCTCGCGGAGCAGGGACAGGGCCTCCGCGAAGAGCCGCGCCGCCTCCGCGTAATCACCTGCGGCGAGCCGCGCGCGGGCAACACCCCGGAGGCTTTCCGCAACATCGACGCGGCTATCGCCGGTTTGCCTCCGGTCGATCGTCAGAGCGCTCCGCGACAGCGCCTCGGCCTCCGGGAAGCGCCTCTGGGCCAGACGCACCGCCGCCAGCCCGTTCAGTGTCCGGGCGACGTCGCTGTGGCGTGCGCCGAGCGTGTTCCGGCGCAACGCCAGCGCCTCTTGATAGGCCCGCTCGGCACCCTCGAGCTCGCCCCGTTCGAGCAGCACCGCGCCCAAGGCGCCCAGGGTCGAGGCAAACTCGCGCGGGTCCTCGGCGGAGCGGCGCCAGAGCACGACGGAAGCCTCGAGCAGGTCCCGCGCGCGGTCGCCGACGCCAAGCTCGTGGTAGACCCGGCCCATCTCGAGCAGCAGCCGCGCACGCGTCCCCGGTTGAACCGACAGGTCGCGCTCGACTAGCGCAGCGCTGCTGTCGAGGACCTCCCGGCTGGTGACGCCTCGGCCCTCGGCTGGGGACGGGACCGATTGCCGAAACACCGTGGACAGGCTCCGCACCATCCCCTCCGCCCGGTCCCGCTCCGCGGCGATCTCCTCGGACTGCCTGCGGATGCGCACTGACTGCACCATGGTGATCGCGGTGAACCCCAGCACGAGCATCGCGACCCCGGCCGTGGCGCTGACCCCGAGGCGGTGTCGTCGCAGGAACTTCCGGGCGAGGTAGCGGCGGTTGGCGGGCCGCGCGGCTACGGGCACGCCGGCCAGGTAACGCCGCGCGTCTGCCTCGAGCTGCTCGGCGCTCCCGTAGCGGTGCCGCGGGTCCTTCTCCATCGCTTTGAGCACGATGGCATCCAGGTCGCCCCGCAGCCGCCGTCCGAGCTTCGCCGGGGTGCTGCCGCGGGCGGTCGCGACCTGCTCGGGCGTCGCGCTCGGGAGATCACGCCCAGGGACACCGCCGGCATGGAGGACGGCCACCGAGGGGCGCTCCGGCTCCTGCTCGAGGATCGCGCGGGCGACGTCGTGTGGCTGGTACGTCGAGAGCCGCCAGGGATGCCGGCCGGTGAGCAGCTGGTAGAGCAGCACGCCAAGGGCGTAGACGTCGCTCGCTGTAGAGATGGGGTCGCCGCGGATCTGCTCAGGGCTCGCGTAGAGCGGCGTCATGATTCGCTCGTCCGGCTGGGTCAGCTCGGCCGGCCGGCTCGCCGCCTCTCCGCCCAGGAGCTTCGCGATCCCGAAGTCGAGCAGCTTCACCGCCCCGTCCCCGCTGACGAGAATGTTCGAGGGCTTCAAGTCGCGGTGGACGACGAGGTTCCGGTGGGCGTACTGCACCGCCGCGCACACCCGACGGAAGAGGTCGAGGCGGCGCTCGATCGGCAGTCCCCGCTCATCGCAATGGCGATCGATCGGCACCCCCTCGACGTACTCCATGGCGAACCAGGGCAGGCCGTCGGGGGTGATGCCCCCGTCGAGCAGGCGGGCGATGTCGGGGTGCTCGAGCCCCGCAAGGATCTGACGCTCGTCGAGGAACCGGCGCACGCGATGCTCGTCGCCGGCGCTCCAGCCGGGCAGCAGCTTGAGCGCTACCCGCTTGCGGTATTGGTCGTCGGCGCGTTCGGCGAGGTAGACCGCTCCCATGCCGCCGCGCCCGATCGTTGCCACGACGCGGTAGGGGCCGATCCGCGCTTCTGCCGTGACGGGGTCCGGCTCGGGCGCGAGGTCGGCGAGCAGGGGCCCGGCGAATGCCGCTGCGGAGCCATCCAGTGCCGACCCGACCTCGGCACTCGCGAGCAGGGCCTCGACCTCGGCGCCAAGCACTGGATCGTCGGTGGAACACCGCTCGAGGAACGCGGCCCGCTCCGCAGGCGCAAGCTCGAGGGCGCGGTCGACCGCGGCGAGCACCTCCCGCCACCGCTCAAGGGGAAGCGAACCCACGGCGGCGCCGGTCATGCGAGTACCCGGTTGAGCCAACCCTTCGCCTTGGTCCAGTCACGGCGGAGTGTGCGCGCAGTAATCCCGAGGGCCTCGGCCGTTTCCTCCTCGGTCATGCCACCGAAGAAGCGGCACTCGACGACTTGGCTCAACCGCTGGTCCAGTGCGGCCAGGTTGTTCAGGGCCTCGTCCAAGGCCAGCAGCGTGTCGGCCCGTTGCTCGGCCGCGAGCGCCACGTCGGTCAGGCTCACCCGCGTCAGCGCCCCCCCGCGCTTCTCCGCCCGATACCGCCGAGCGTAGTCCACCAGGATTCGCCGCATCGCCTGAGCCGCGACTGCGAAGAAGTGGAACCGATCGGCCCACTCGACCCGTGTCTGGTCGACGAGCTTGAAGTACGCCTCGTGAACGAGCGCCGTGGTGTCGAGAGAATGACCAGCCTGCTCGCGCCCCAGCTCCCTATGGGCGATGCGCCGCAGCTCGTCGTAGACCAGCGGGACAAGTCGGTCCAGCGCGCCGGTGTCGCCGGCGCGCCATGCGCGGAGCTGACCCGTAATGTCGCCGTCGCCTTGCATCCGGCGCCTCGAACGGTGGCTCGAATCGAAACATGGCGGCGGCTGCCCGAGAGAGCAATCTGAGCCCTCGTGGCTCCCGGCGCTCGGGCGGCTCGTCGTAGCGAGGGTCCAGGTCAACCGGCAGCCGGGAGCAGCCGCGCGCCCGCCTAGAGCAGCCGTCCTCGGATGTGGTGAAGCGACGAGTCCGGCGGACCGCTCGCCAACCGGATGCGCTACCCGCTGGAGATCGTCACCCGGGTCTCATGTTCGCCGTCCTCCTGCCATACACGAGAGCTAAGTCACCGCGGGTGAAAGGTTCGAGGACAGCAGCATCCCGCCGATACTCCTCGGTCCAGTGCAGCACCTCGAATTCCGGATCCACTAGGACAGAACTCGCCCGGAATGGGACCTCCCATTCGAATTCAGTGCGACGTCCCTCGATTCGCAAGGCCTGAGCCTGCCTGCTGCTGCACTCCTCGCCGTTGATCACGACCTTTGCTTCCAGGCGATAAAAAGGCTCGCCCTGCTCGATGGAACCGCGCAGCGTTTTCCCGTCCTGACGCCAACTGAGAGTCCAGCTAGGCGCACCGGTACGCGCAAACCACTGCTGGTAGAACCAACTGAGATCCTGTCCCGCACCGGACTCGATCGCGTCCCATAGGTCTTTCCAAGCCAGTCGCCGGAACCAATTCCTTCGGACGATATCTTTGAGGGTGACCCGGAATCGTTCTCGCCCAATCACTGCCGCTAACATGTCCCACACCAGCATTCCCTTCGAGTTCGCCATACGCCGACTCAGGGTCCCGTCTGAGACGAGCAACGTAGAGAGTTCATGGTCAAACCCCTGCTCAATGCGTCTCAGATAGCTGAAGCCACTGTACTCGAAGTAGTAGCCCGGATGTCCAACCCGCCGATGCTGTTCCGCGGCCCTTGGTCCGGCAATCGCATCAACCGCCCGGAGTGACCCCCACTGTGCAAGCGCTTCGTCCATCAAATAAGCTCCGTCAGTTCCTTTCCTTCTGACAACGCCACCCCACCATTGATGCCCGATCTCGTGGCCATAGAAGGCGAGGTTGAAGGGCCGATCGAGAAATGGGCCGATAGCAAGCATCATTCCATCGAGGCTCGCTCCGTCAAAACCCGCCGCTCGGCCGGCGTCGGCCGGGACTTCGATGAGCGCAAAGCTCTTGTAAGGGAATGGCCCAAACTCGCCAGCCAACACCTGGATCACGTGTTCCAAGCGGCGGAGATAGGAGAGCGCACCCGTGCGCTCGCGGAGAAGGTACAACGAAAGCGTGCCGTGTCCTTGGATCTTGTAGCCACCGCTGGCGAATGCGATATAGACAGGCTCCGTCAGGCGAAATCGGAATGACCCGGCTGCACGTTGGCTCGCAGAATGAGTGGGTTTTCCGGCTGTGT
Source organism: Gemmatimonadales bacterium (assembly GCA_050733355.1). Classification (GTDB taxonomy): domain Bacteria; phylum Gemmatimonadota; class Gemmatimonadetes; order Gemmatimonadales; family GWC2-71-9; genus DASQPE01. The sequence goes on from JBOHSY010000275.1 coordinate 14,434, forward strand.
AGACTGATTGCCCTGGAGGTACCTCGAACCGTATTTCCCCGATTGCGAGCATCCGTGTGCCATCCGCGCCGAGTAGCTGCGGATACCAAGCCGTGCTGATTCCACCCGCAAATGCGCCGTCCGGACCAACATGGAATATTGGTTCCGATCCCTTCTCGAGCACGTAGGAGAACCTTAGGAATCGATCCGAGCTATCTGGTCCAGAGGGTAGTCGCACCAGCCATTTCTTTCGTTCAGGCGGGTCATCACCGCTCTGTTTCTCCGTCGAGACCGGGATGGTCCGGTCCGTGCCTTCGATGAGCTCGAGCGTCAGCTCGGTTGCGCGCTCGGTAAGAACCATGACGAGATCGTGCCCCGCAGCTACCGAGGCAGGAAGGTGCAGTGTGCCAGTAAGCTCCAACCGGTGCACCTGAGACCGAAGGCGAACGCATAGTCGATAATCCACTGCGGCAGGGGCACCCTGAGCCGCTAGGTGGCCCGGAAAGAAGCAGAGAAGGGCTATGCAGACCGCTGTCATTCGTGAATAGTTCATGGGCTTGGTCGCCTTTGCGGCCGGGCCAGTATAATGCGCTGATCCGATAACCTATTGAACGCTTTTAGCGCAGGTTGAGAGCGCAGGAACGAGAGCGGATGCGCAGCATATCGCAATTCCTCGGGAAGATGGAGACCCAACGCGAAATCCGGGGATTCCGGCTATGCCGGAATCGGTATAGCCCCTGTCTGGATCTCAGGGGCCACGGCCATCCAGAGCCTTACTTTTCGTTGGTGCTGGCAGGTGCGTACGTCGAACGATGGGGTTCACGGTCTACTCGGTGCTCTCCCCATTTGCTCGTATTTCATCCTGCCGGAGAGGAGCATTCGGACCAGTTTGATGCTGGCGGCGGTGTGGTCCTCAGTGTCAGCGTTTCCCCAAAGCACTGGCCACAATTGATGACCGCGCCTGCGTACTCAACGACAGAGTTGAATATCGCGGGCCCGAACGACTCACTGCGATTCGCATCGAGCGGGCCTTGTCCTCCAGAACCCCGCTTTCAGACTTACTGCTCGAAAGCCTTGCGTACGAGCTTCTCCTCCTCTCGTATAGGTCGGCGTTCAAGAGTCACCTTTGGGGGAGTCCAAAGTGGCTCGATAGGGCGGTAGCGTATGCTGCGGAACGTTTTCTTGATGAGGCGATTTCCTTACGGGATGTAGCGCGGGAGGTGGACATTCACCCAGTACACCTTGCTCGTGAGTTCAGCCGCCGGAAGGGCTGCACCTTCGGTGAATTCGTCCGAAGCCTGCGCATTACTGCGGCCTGCGACCAGCTTCGTAATTCACGAAAGAGCATTGCGGAAATCGCAGCGGATACGGGGTTTGCTGATCAGAGTCACCTTACCCGAGCACTTCGAAATCACATTGGCATGACACCCGCACGGTATCGGAATCGCCCATGACAGAAATACGAAGAATGCGACCGTGATGAGGAATGCTGCGCCGGGCCCTGATGATCACCTATTGGCGCCCGGGCTCGACTGCGATTTCGGCACTCGTTGCGGGAATTGGATTGAACTGGTGCGGGCGCCGGCGCCAAAGTTGGCACCGGTGCCGACGATCGGGGAGAGCGGTCGTGCCGCCGTTCTCTGGGGGGCAAGCAGATCAAGCTCATTATTGCACACCCTACGCGAGATAACGGCCGAGTTGCGAGGCAGCCGTGAGAACGGCGCGATCGCCACTCTCGCCACGCGCCGCCCAAGCCCTCGTCAAGCTCGGCGCGGACCTCAAGAGCCTCCGCGCGCGCCGCCGGATGCCGATGGCGTATGTGGCCGGTCGCGCGTCAATCTCGCGCTCGACTCTCTACAAAGTCGAACGGGGTGACCCGGGCGTCAGTCTTGGCATCTACGCCACGGTCCTGCTGGGCTACGGGATGATCGACCGGCTCGAGTGCCTGGTGGAGGCACGGTATGACCGGGCAGGGCTGGCGCTGGACGAAGCTCGCCTCCCGCGGCGAATCCGTAAGCTCAACGGCTGAACAGCAGCCGTACCGTCCAGACCGCGATGACCATGGCGGCGAAGTCCGCGAGGAGGCCCGCCGGCACCGCATGGCGCGTCTTCCTGATGTTCACCGCCCCGAAGTACACCGCGATCACGTAGAAGGTGGTCTCACTGGACCCGTACATGACGGCGGCCATCTTCACGAAGATCGAGTCCTCGCCGTACTGGTTGATCATGTCCACCACCAGCGCCGCCGAGCCCGAGCCCGAGAGCGAGCGGATGATGGCCATCGGCAGCAGCTCGGCCGGGAAGCCGATCAGGCCCAGCACCGGATCGAGCCCCCGGGTCAGGGCATCCATGGCGCCGCTGGCGCGGAACATCGCGATGGCGAAGAGGATCGCTACCAGGTAGGGGATGATGCGGACGGCGACCTGGAATCCCTCTTTCGCCCCCTCGACGAAGCTCTCGTAGACCGGCACCCGCTTGTAGAGACCGTAGAGCGGGAAGCCCACCAGGATGATCGGGATGACGAAGTAGGAGAGGAGACTGATGGCGTTGCGCGCGGTGTCCATGGCAGCCTCAGGCC